>DATKXG010000028.1:0-10021 GCA_035529175.1 Ilumatobacteraceae bacterium | reverse complement strand
CACGGCGTTCGACTGGCTCGCGAGCGGCCAGATCGAATACGAGGAGGCCTACCTCCGGGGTGCCGGCGACCAGGCAGCACTCACCGAGGCGGTCGGCCCTGCGGTCCCCGACGGATTCCGGGCACAACCGGGGGCCGAGTTCCTCGAGGACCAACGGGCCCTGGTCGGCGAGATCGGTCGGTTGTTCAAGAGCGCCCTGCAGGGATTCGCAGTCCTCGCGCTCTTCGTCGGAGGATTCGTCATCTACAACACCTTCAGCGTCATCGTCGCCCAGCGGCTCCGTGAGCTGGCCGTGTTGGCAGCGATCGGGGCCACCCCGAAGCAGATCAAGCGGTCGCTGCGCCTCGAGGGACTGGTGATCGGCCTCCTGGGTTCGATCCTCGGCGTGGTCGCGGGCTTCGGGCTGGTGTTCGTCCTGGTCGCCGTGCTCGACCTCCTCGGCGTGTCGCTTCCTGGCAGCGGCGTCGTGATCTCGACGTCGGTCGTGACCCAGGGAATCCTCCTCGGCACGATCATCACCTTCCTCTCGGTGACCATCCCGGCGCGGCGGGCTGCCAAGACCGAACCCATCGAGGCGTTGCGGGTGGCTGCGGCCGAGACGACGACGGTGCCGCGCCGCCGGGTCATCACGAGTGTCCTGCTGGTCGGCTACGGCGTCGTGAACCTGGTGTTCGGGAGCAACGGTGGTGCCGTCGGCATGGGAGCGGTCGCCCTGTTCGTCGGTGTCATCGTCTCGGGACCGCTCATCGCCATCGGTGGTGCCCGACTCATGCGTCCCGTCCTCGGACGGCTCGGGATCGAGGGCCGACTGGCCGTCGACAATGCGGCGCGCAACCCGAAACGCACCGCGACCACGGCCAACGCACTGCTCATCGGCGTGTTCCTCGTTGCCTTGGTGACCGTGGCCGGCACCAGCGCCAAGGACTTCGCCGTGAACGAGATCAACGCGCTTGAGAGCGCCGACTACAGCTTGTCCAGCGACGGGGGCACCATCGACGACCAACTGGTCGCGGACCTCATGGCCATCGACGGCGTGCAGCAGGTCGTGCCCTATCGCACGGAGTCGGTCACCATCGACGGCGACGCCGCCCGCCTCTCCACCGGAGATCTCGATGCTCTCGGCGAGGTCGCCTCGCTCAACATCGCCGAAGGCTCTCTCGACGACCTCGCCGAGAGCACGATCGCCGTCTCCGCCGGCCCGCAGTTCGGCTACGCGATCGGCGACGTCGTGACCGTCGTCGACGCCGCGGGCGACTCGGCCGACCTCACGGTGGTCGCGCTGATCGAGACCAGCATCGACACCCTCTCGATCGGGAGCGTCACCGCCGAGACGACCTTCGACGACCTCGTCGGCGACACCGCGCCGACCGAGGCGTTCATCGACGTCGCCACCGGGGCCGAGACCGACACCGAGGACCTCATCGACCAGCGGACCGCTCTCCGGCCCGACATCACGGTCACCGAGGGCAACTTCCTCGGCCAACTGGTCGGAAGCATCTTCGACTTCCTCATCGGTGCCGTCGACGGGCTCCTGCTCATGAGTGTGGTGGTCGCACTGATCGGCATCGTCAACACCCTCTCGCTCTCGATCCTCGAACGGCGACGCGAACTCGGACTGCTGCGGGTGGTGGGCATGGTCGACAAGCGCGTCCAGCGCATGGTGCAGCTGGAGTCGGTTCTCATCGCCGTGCTCGGGACGGTGAGCGGCTTGGCGCTCGGTACCTTCGTCGGCTGGGCGACGATCTACGCCATCGACCGGCTGGCCGAGGCCGACATTCCATTCGTGTTCCCGACGGTGCAGATCCTCGTGGTCCTGGTGCTCGGAGTCGTCCTCGGTGCCCTGGCGGCCTACATCCCCTCCAAGCGCTCCACTCGACTCGACGTCCTCGAGGCCATCGGCGCTGAGTGACGACCCTCCCTCGAAGGTGAACGTCTTCTACGACTTCTCGGCCTGGTAGCGCCAACTCCGGCTCGGTGAGCCTCACGATCGGTTCTCTGCGCGAACCCAGCCGGGCCGAAAGCCGGAAGTCCTCGAGGCGATCCAGGTCACCTGATCGCCAGTCCGCAGCTCTCCAGCGACGACCCGGTCGCCCGTGACTCACGAGCAGTGGAGAGGGGACGCCCTCGAGCGGCCCCAGCTGCCGGATCCCCAACTCATCCACATCGGTCTCCCAACCGGACCACTATGTTCCTGCAACCAGCTTCTGTTCGACGAAAGGCCCCGTCTCGTGCTGCAGTACGCCCCGTCAATCCTCTACCTGCTCATGGCCGCTGGCCTCTGGATGGTCTTCCAGAAGGCCGGCGTCGAGGGCTGGAAGTCACTCATCCCCTTCTACAACATGTGGGAGTTGACCAAGGTCGCCCACAAGCCAAGGGTCTGGTTCATTCTCGGTTTCTTGCCCATCATCAACATCATTCTCTTCGTCCCCGTCGCCAAGAACTTCGGGAAGTCCGGCGGTTATGCAGTTGGGCTCGGCCTGCTACCGGTCATCTTCTGGCCGATGCTCGGGTTCGGTTCGGACCAGTACCAGGGGCCTCCCGTCGAGGATTGACGGCACACACCCACGACCGAGTGTTCCGCACCCACAGGACCGCAGATGGTGCTCGCCGGGATGGGCGAGGGGTGCGAGCAGGACGCCGGAGCCCTCGCGTCGCACGTGACCACGGTGGAGACGGCTCGGGATCTCGACGTGCTGCGCGCCCTGGTGGGCGATGATCAGCTCAGCTACTACGGCGCGTCATACGGCACCTACTTGGGGGCCACGTACGCTTCTTTGTTCCCCGACAACGTCGGCCGGCTCGTGCTCGACGGTGCGGCCCACCCTGAGATCCCCTTCTCGGAGATCTGGCTGGGCTTCGGCGGAGGGTTCGATCTCGCCCTGGCGAGCTACGCCGACAACTGCGTGTCCAGTGGAGCGTGCCCGCTCGGGTCGACGCCCGACGAGGTCATCACCGCCGTGCAGGACATGTTCACCCGAGTCGACGAGGAGCCGCTCCCGACCAGCGACCCCGACCGGCCGGTCACCCAGCAACTTGCGTTCTGGGGCGTTGCCGCCCCGCTGGCCGGCGGCGAAGAGGGTTGGCCGTTGCTCACCGACGCGATCCTCGAAGCGCAGGACGGCGATGGAGATTCGCTGCTGGCCCTCGCCGACTTGGCGAACGAGCGGGGCGCCGATGGATACGAGTCGAACCTGTTCATGGCGCAGACGGCGATCGACTGTCTCGACACCCAGATCAGACCCGAAGGCGACGAGGTGGACATCGACGAGTTCGTCGCAGCGTCGCCGACGTTCGGGGCGATCGTCGCTGGCTTCGCCGAGTACGGATGCGCCTCGTGGCCGCTCGAGACCACACTGGAAGCCCCCGCCTACAGCGCACCGGGCGCGGCGCCGATCGTCGTCGTCGGCACCACCAGAGACCCCAACACCCCGTACGACTGGGCGCAGCAGCTCGGCGAGATCATCGACTCCGGCGTGCTGCTCACCCGTGATGGCGACGGTCACACCGGCTACCTGAAAGGGAACGCCTGCATCGACCAGACCATCAACGAGTACCTCGTCAACGGCGCTGTTCCCGACGACGGAACAACCTGCTAACCCACCCGCCAGCGCCTACGGGCGCACCGGCATGAGGATCTGTCGACTACCGGGGGCGGGCTCGGCGCGGTCGAAGCAGCGTTGATCGCCGGCCCCGTCGCTGCGGACTGGACAGCACGGTCGCCGTCCTAGCCGTGTTCCTCTACCGGCTGCCCACGTTCTGGGTCCCGATCCTCCCGGGCTGGCTCGCATTCCAACGGCTCGAAACCAACGAGTACATCTGACCGTGTGACCGGCAGGCGGTTGAGGCCTGTGGGCGCCAGAAACTGTGTGAATCGCGATGGTGTGCGTGGATTTCCCCCGGTTGGTGAGACACGGTGGTTGTGAGATCAGATCATGCCGCGTGGAGGCACCGTAGGTCTCGGAGGGTGTGTGGTTGTCGAGGTTGCCACGTAGCATGCCCAAATCTTCTGCCGAGATGACAGCGAGGACGGTTGATGGGCGGTGCTGGAGGCTCCGTGCTGAATAGCGCTTCCAGGAATGCAGGGCGTGGCACCACAGGCCGGGTGCCGCCACGCGCTCCCCGTCCCGATCCTGTAAGCCAGGTGCGGCGCCGGACCGACATGCGCCCCCCCACGCGCCTACCGTACTTGCCTGCCCTCGATGGTCTTCGAGCGCTGGCAGTTGTAGCCGTCCTGCTCTACCACCTCCAGATCGAGCATGCGGTCGGCGGATATCTTGGTGTTGAGGTGTTCTTCGTCGTCTCGGGTTACCTCATCACCGGGCTACTCCTAGGCGAGCGAGAGCGGGCTGGCTACGTCAACCTGCGGTCATTCTGGGAGCGACGCGCCCGGCGCCTGCTGCCAGCCGTCTTCGTCTTGGTGCCCGCGGTGTGCGTTCTCGGGCTCATCCTCGCTCCAGGGGACGTGGCCGCCTTCCGGGGCGACGCTGCAGCCAGCTTGCTCTATGTGCAGAACTGGTGGCTCATCATCAGCGATCAGTCGTACTTCGGGGGCCTCGGACGACCATCGCCGCTCCGCCACCTGTGGTCGCTGGCCATCGAGGAGCAGTTCTATCTGATTTGGCCGATCGTGGTTGGGGTGATCGTGCACCGGCGCTCGCGGAGGTGGTTGCTCGGGTTCACACTCGTCGGGATCGCCGTTTCAGCGTCGCTGATGTGGGCAATGGTCGATGTTGTCGCGCCCGATCGCGTCTACTACGGCACAGACACCCGGGCCTTCGGGGTGCTCGCTGGCGCAGCCCTCGCCATCGTGTGGCGACCGGGCGCCGTCGCCGATCGCGGGGTTCGCCTTCATTTGCCGGCTCTCGACTTTGCCGCGGCCGTGGCACTCGTGGCGCTCCTATGGCAGTTCGAGCACCGAAGTGAGTTCGACTCCTTCACGTTCCCGTGGGGCCTCATCTGGGTCGATGTCCTGACCCTCGTGCTGATTGCATGCGCGGCGACCGCCGGCTCCAGGGTTGCCTCGGGTCTCGGCATCGCACCGCTCGTGGCGGTCGGGAAGCGGTCGTACTCGCTCTACCTGTGGCACTGGCCAGTCTTCGTGTTTCTGCGCCCGGGTGAAGACATGTCGCTGACTGGCTGGCCTGCGATCGTGGTACGCCTCGGACTGACCGTCGTACTCGCCGAGCTCTCCTACCGGTACATCGAGCAGCCGTTCCGCGATCGGCGAGCCCAAGGGTGGATACGCAGTCAAAGCGCCCAGCTTCGAGAGCGCGGACGCCTCAGGGTGTCGCTCGCAGGCTTGGGCACGCTGGTCGTCCTTCTTGGTGCGGCCGTCGTCAACCAGCAACCCGCAAAGGCCACTGCGCTCGAGGAACAACTCCTCGAGGCAGCCACGGAGTTGGATGACATAGCCGAACCGGACGCAACCCCCTCGTCGACGCTGGCCCGTGCCGGCACGACCACGACATCTGTCGCACCGCCAACAGCGCCACCACCCGACGACGCCTCGACGGCAGAAACAGTCACCATCGTGGGTGAATCAGTGACCGTCGGCGCCTCCGCCGAGCTGCGCGAACGCTTTCCGACCGCCACCATCAACGCAGAGATCGGCCGTTCCTTCGCAGATGGCGTGGCGATCGTCGAGACCCTCGCCGCTCAGGGACAGCTACAGCCCACCGTCGTGCTGCACATCGGGCACAACGGCGCGGTGCCCAAGGGTGCCTTGGACCGGATCTATGCAGCAGTTGCCGGCCGCAGGCTCGTCCTCGTCACCGTGAATGTGCCGCGGCGGTGGGAATCACAGGTGAACTCGTCCTTGCGGTCCTTCGCGGAGGCTCACGAGGGCGTCCTGATCCTGGACTGGAAGGCGATCGCTCAGCAGGAGCCTGGTCTCCTGTTGGAGGACCGTGTGCACATGACACCTGCGGGCAACCGACGCTACGCCGACCTTCTCTTCGCGGCCATCGGTCCCGCCTGACGCGCGCCGTGGGCTCGGATTCGCGTCAAGCAGCTCGGACCGGCCGAGCCAAGGGTGGTTCACTATCGGAGTGTCCGCCACCGCGCACTCCGCCACCCCGCTGCCCGATGCCGAGTACTTGGACTCCCCGACTGTGGCGGAGCGACGGGCCCGAGGCCGCGTTCGGCGCGATGAGATGTCGCTGGATGCGCTCGCGGCCTGGGATCCGTCGCCCACGCGAGAGGACCCTGTCCAGATCCTGCACAGGCAGGCTGCCACCCGGACGCCTGAGCTGGTGCCGATCCGCTACGGCCGAATGCTGGTGTCACCGTTCGCCTTCTACCGCGGTGGCGCTGGCATCATGGCCGCCGACCTTTCCACGACAGCCGTCGCAGGACTGCGCGCACAGCTCTGCGGGGACGCGCATCTGCTGAACTTCGGCATCTTCGACACGCCGGAGCGGTCGTTGGTGTTCGGGATCAACGACTTCGACGAGACGCTGCCTGGCCCCGTCGAATGGGACATCAAGCGGCTCGCGGTGAGCATCGAAATCGCCGGCCGTGACCTCGGCTTCACCTCGGTCCAGCGCCAGCGAGCGGTCGAGGCAACTGTGGGCGCGTACCGGGAGGCCATGCTCGAGTTCGCTGAGATGCGCAACCTCGATGTCTGGTACGCGCGTATGTCTGCCAAGGACCTCCGTCGACGCTTGAGCACGCTGGCGGACAGGACCTCGGCCAAGGAGGCGCAGAAGCGATTGGACAAGGCACTCCGTCGTGATCACCTGCGGGCCTTCGAGCGGCACCTCGTCGTGACCGACGATCAACCCCGCTTCGTGTCCAACCCGCCGGTGCTCGAGCCCGCCGATGAGCTGCTCGTGGGCGAGCAGCGCGAGCGTTACGTCGAGGTCGTCCAGGAGTTCCTCCGGAAGTATCGCGCGAGCCTCGCCCCCGATCGTCGCGTCCTGATGGAGGGGTACCGGTTCGTGTCGATCGCCCGCAAGGTGGTCGGCGTGGGCAGCGTGGGCACCCGCGCCTGGGTGGTGCTGATGCAGGGACGTGACGCCGGGGATCCGCTGCTGTTGCAGCTCAAGGAGGCCCAGCCATCGGTGCTCGCTCCGTTCGCGGGTGCCACCTCCTATGAGTCCGATGGCCACCGTGTGGTCGAGGGGCAACGCCTGATGCAGGCCGCCGGCGACCACCTGCTCGGGTGGTATGACCTGACGGCGTGGGATGGTGAGCAGCGCGACTTCTACGTTCGTCAGCTCTGGGACGGCAAAGCCTCGATCGAGGTGGCGCACCTGACCCACAAGGGGCTGTTGGTCTACGGCGAAAGCTGCGGATGGACACTTGCTCGCGGCCACGCCCGGTCCGGCGACCGCATCGCGCTGGCGGCCTACCTGGGCGAGGACCACGGGTTCGACGAGGCGATCGCGGCATTCTCGGCCGCCTACGCAGACACGAACGAGGCCGACCACGCACGCTTGACCCAGGCGGCCGCGACGGGCGAGGTCGAGGTCCAGCCCGGAATCTGACCTCCGCCAACGAACCGGACCTGTCCCGTCTCGATGGAATCCTCGACATGCTCGTACGCGGCTGATGTCGGGCTCCAGTCCGGCGCCCGCGGCGGCGGACTCAACAACGCGCGCGATCGGCCAGCGCCTCCGACGTCGCTGTACCCCTCGGGTTCGGGCCGGCGGCTTGGCCGACCTCAGGGTCAGACTAGGCGCAGGAGCCGGTGAGGGTGAATGTCTCGCCGACGTTGTTGGGGGCCGTGAAGGTGCCCGACACGGTGAAATCACCGGCGTCGCCGACCGTCACCGAAGTGACGTCGCCGTTTAGCGTGATGCCGTCGGTCTCGGTGCCACCGGACACGGCAAGGGTGCCCTTGCCATCGGTGGCCTTCACCGAGAGCGACAGTCCGTTCACTTCGCCGGTCACGTTGATCGACGACTCCGCTGCCGACGTGCAGGTCCCGATGGTGAAGGTGTTGCCGTAGCCACTCGAGGAGAGCTCGGCGGTCTCGCCGGAACCGCCCGACTGGCTGCTCTCACCGCCGGTGGTGTCGGTACACACGGTACGCCCGTCGGCCGCGGCCTTCGACAGTGCTGATTTGGTCTGCGGGCCTAGGAGACCGTCGACGGTCAGACCCTCGGCGGTCTGGAACGTCTTGATGGCCGCCTCGGTCTGAGGGCCCTTGGTGCCGTCGACAGCGCCGGCAAAGCAGCCCACCTCGTTCAGGTCGGTCTGCCACTCCTCGAGCTCAGCCGCGGTGGCCTCGGTGTGAGACTTGGCCTCACCATCCGCAGCTGTCGTGGACGACTCGGCTGCGGTCGACGTGTCGGAAGAAGCGTCGCTCCCCCCGTCGCTGCCACAGGCGGCGAGAACGAGAACAGCGAGCAGAAGGTGTGGGAGGAGCTTCTTCATCAGGAGGAATATATTCGGCGCCGCACCGTCATCAGCGCATACAGGTGTTGTTTTCTTGTTTCGTGGTTCGGAATTGTTTCTGGGCCCCTCGGTTCGCGAGCAGCCGTAAGCCGTCTTTGCCGTTCGGTTGGATCCCCACGCCCGTGAACTCGACTTGGCGTGCGCCCGAGTTCGCCGACCTCGCCGGCGACCCGGCGGGCGGGACGGCCCCCGCTGGCGGGAAGATTGAGCGCATAGCGTGGGAACCCTCTTGGACCACGGCCCTGAAGCAGCAGGTCATCGCAGTTGTATCGGTAACCCCTGCAGATTCATCCTTCCGAGTCGTGGCGAAATCAGACTCCAGCTGCGCCTGCTAGTGGCGAGACCGTCGGCTGCCTCGCTGGTCCTTGCCGACACGCTCCTTCCGACTCCTTTCCGCTTCTTTTCGGCCTGGCGAGGCCGACTCCTGATGCATCGTTGGTTCACTGCGCGAACCCAGCCGGGCCGTCAGCCTAGACATGCCATGGAGACTCCTACCTCGACGGAAGACGCTGGTCGTGGGCTGGCAGCCAGCCGAGTTTCCGACCGAGCCGCTGCGAGCGCCCTGAGCGCGCTGGTTCAGTCCTCGGGGCCGGCGCCGTAGGTGTTCGCGCCGTCGCTGGGCTGCACGTAGAACACGATCAGGATGATGAAGCCGACCAACGGGATCAGCCCGAGCAGGATCATCCACCCCGACTTGCCGGTGTCGTGGAGCCGGCGGATCGCGATGGCCAGGCCAGGGATGATCAGGGCCAGGGCGTACAGCACGTAGAAGATGAAGAAGAAGTCGGCGATGCCGGTGAGGATGCCGAGGCCGAAGACGATGACGAAGTTGACGGCCACGAACCGCCAGAAGCCGCCGACCGAGGTCCGGCCGCTGAAATCGGCATAGCGGCTGAGCGCTGTCTTGTATGCGTTGATGAACTCGTCCATGACCGATCCTGTGGTGTCGTCCGTTGTGTCGGCGGAAAACTACCGAGCGCGGCAGGCCGGCGCGGTGAGGGCGCTACTCGGGCGTGGTGGCCACGGCCGAATTGCGCATCTCGTCTTCGGTGCCTTCGTTCCACGTGCTGTGGCGGGGCTCGATCATTGACGCAAGATCGCGTCGGCTGGCCGGTAGTCGAACCACCAGTCGAAGCTCCACGAGGGGATCCCCGATGCGCTGAGCGACCTGCTCGCAGCCCATCTGAACAGGAGAGGGATGTCGGACGTCGACGTCGACGATGAACGACACGTCAGGGTGTTCGGTGCAGGCGGCGTGACGATGCCAAGCCGGACGACCGAGAAGCACGTCGAGCAGACCGACAGGTCAACCTCGGACCGCTGCTTCAGGAGCGGCTTGGCGAAGTTCTCGGACGAGTCGCTACTCGATGACGATGGCGGTTCCGTACGCCACGATCTCAGCCATGCCCTGCTGCTCGCCTACATCGCCGGAGTCGTAGCGAAGTCCCACGACCGCATTGGCGCCCATGTCCACCGCGTGCTGCACCATCCGTTCGACGGCGTGATGGCGAGCAGACTCGAGGGTCACGGTGAACTCTTTGACTTCGCCGCTCTTGAACGCCTTGAGTCCGCCGGTGAGCCCCTTCGCGAAGCCCATCGATCGGGCGACGACACCGAAGAC
>DATKXG010000027.1:0-2824 GCA_035529175.1 Ilumatobacteraceae bacterium | reverse complement strand
CATGACGAGATCTACGACGTCACGCCGATCGAATGGATCGCCTGGACGCCGTTCCTGATCGCGATCGTCGTGTTCGGCGTGTACCCGCAGCTGATGTTCAAGGTGATGGACCCGGCGGTCACCGAGATGGTGGCCCGCCTCGGAGAGTCATTGGGCTGATGCTCGCCTCGCTCCTTGCCCAAGCCGGCGACTGGGTGTCGCCCACGATCGACTGGCACGCGATCGCGCCCGAACTCGTGCTGGCCATCGGGATCAACGTGATCCTCGCGCTCGACCTGCAGCTCGCCGAGACCAAGAAGTGGATGATCGCCACGATCACCGGCTTCGTGCTGCTGTCGGCCTTCGTGCCCGTCGTGACGCTCGCCGTCATCGGCGACGGTCCACGCTCGTTGTTCGACGGGCGCTACGTCATCGACGACTACGCGCTCGTGCTCAAGGGCCTGTTCCTGCTCGTCGCCTACGTCGTGGTGCTGATGAGTCAGACCGAACTCGAAGAGGGCGGCTACTACCAGGGCGAGTTCTACGTGCTCATGCTGTGCAGCGTGCTCGGCATGGTGATGATGGCCTCGGCTCGCGATCTGGTCAGCATCTTCGTCGCACTCGAACTGCTGTCGATCCCCGGCTACATGATGGCCGCCTGGAACAAGCGTGAACGCCGATCGAACGAGGCCGGCATCAAGTACTACCTGATGGGCGTGTTCGCGTCAGCCGTGCTGCTGTACGGCATGAGCCTGCTGTTCGGAGTCACCGGCTCGACGCTGCTCACCGACATCGGCGCCGCGCTCTCCGACGGCGACCTCATCGGTCTCGAGGTCGTGGCCGTCGTGTTCGTGATCTGTGGCTTCGCCTTCAAGATCTCAGCAGTCCCGTTCCACCAGTGGGCGCCCGACACCTACGAGGGTGCGCCGACGCCGGTCACCGCCTTCTTCTCCGTCGCGGCGAAGTCGGCCGGTTTCGTCGCGTTGATGACGCTGATCTTCATCGCCTTCCCCGGCGCCGACGACGTCTACGAGCCGCTGGTGTGGGCGATGGCCGCACTCACGATGACGATCGGCAACGTCCTGGCCCTGCGCCAGACCAACATCGTTCGCATGCTCGCCTACTCCTCGATCAGCCAGGGCGGATTCATGCTGATGCCGTTGGCGTTCGCCGGAAACCCCGAGGCCACTGGCTCGGCGATGAACGCTGTCATCGTCTATCTCCTCGTCTACGCCTTCATGAACCTCGGTGCATTCGCCATCGTCATCGCCGTGTCGCGCAAGACCCACAGCGCCGAGATCTCGTCGTTCGGAGGCCTGTTCGGGTATGCGCCCGGCCTCGCCGTCGCCATGACGATCTTCTTCGCCTCGCTGGCCGGCATCCCGCCGCTCGGTGGTTGGTTCGCCAAGTTCAACGCCTTCAAGGCCGTGCTCGACGCCGGTACCACCGCCGCGTACGTGCTCGCAGCGATCGCGGCGGTCAACACCGTGATCGCGGCGGCCTACTACATGCGGGTGCTGCGGGTCGTGTGGATGGACGAGGCGCCCGACGGCGACGTCAGCCCGGTCAACCCCCCCGCTCCCGTCGTCGCCGCGCTGGCGATCACCGTCATCGGCACCATCGCCGTCGGCGTGCTGCCGAACCTCGTCGCCCGAGTCGGCGCGCTCGATGCCCTCACCGGCGCTTTCTCCGGGTAGCCGGGCCGGAAGCGGCGATGACTGCATTCCGCAGGCTCGTCGCTGCCGGAAGGCAGCTTCCTCGCTGCGCGCCTTGTCCTCCCCACTTCCGATCCCGGCTGACCTTCTTGGATGACTTCAGAGATTCGCGACGCGATTGGGGCGGCGGGGCCGATTCCGTTCGAGCGGTTCATGGACCTTGCGCTGTACGGCGCCGAGGGGTTCTACACGAAGGTGGATGGGGGGTCGGCCGGCCGGCGGGGCGACTTCATCACGTCGCCCGAGGTCGGGCCGTTGTTCGGGGCGGTCGTTGCCCGGTACCTCGACGCCGAATGGAACCGGATCGGGCGACCTGAGGTCTTCACCGTCGTCGATGCCGGTGCCGGACCCGGCACGCTCGCCCGATCGGTACTCGCCGCTCGACCCGAGTGCGGCGATGCACTGCGGTACATGGCCGTCGAGGTGTCGGCAGGGCAGCGCACGCGACATCCGGAGGGGATCGGTTCTGTGGCGGCGATGCCCGAGGACGAGTTCGACGGCGTGGTGATCGCCAACGAGCTGCTCGACAACATGCCATTTCGTCTTGCTGTGTTCGACGCCGGTTGGCGTGAGGCGTTCGTCGACGTCGGCTCCGACGGCCGGTTCGTCGAGCTGCTTTCCGCACCCCTCGACCCCGTGCCGAGCTGTCTGCCTTCGACGGGTGCATTCGGGGCGCGAGCACCGCTGATCGATCGCGCCGCGGCGTTCGTCGACGAGGCCCGACGCCTCGTGCGGCGTGGCTCGGTCCTGATGATCGACTACGGCACGCCGATCACGGCGATGCTCGCCGGTCGGCCCTACCGGGACTGGCTGCGCACATATCGGGGCAACGAGCGCGGTGAGCACTACCTGTCGGCGGTCGGACTTCAGGACATCACGATCGACGTGCCGATCGATCAGCTCCCCGAACCGGACAACGTGCGAGCGCAGGCCCAGTTCCTCCAGCTCTGGGGGATCGACGACCTGGTTACCGAGGGCAAACGCATCTGGGACGAGCAGGCCGCTCGGCCGGGACTCGAGGCGATGAAGATGCGCAGCCGCGTGAGCGAGGCCGAAGCGTTGCTCGACCCCGCTGGTCTCGGTGGCTTCCTCGTCGCCGAGTGGCGTAGCTGATCGTCGGTCGCTCGGTG
>DATKXG010000026.1:0-4261 GCA_035529175.1 Ilumatobacteraceae bacterium | reverse complement strand
CTGTGGGGGCTTCGCTTGCGGCGGCGGCTTGGGCTTGCCAGTCGGACTCGCTGATGACGCTGCCGTCGGCGGCATGCCATTCCATCTCGCCGGTCTCGGCGTTGGCGCGCCATTCGCCGTCGGCGTACTCGACGTCGGCGTCGCGGCCGCCGGCCGGAATGCCCTCGGCGAGCTGCGTCTCGGAACGGATGTCGACGCGCACGCCGGTGAGACGTGCAGCAAGACGCGCGTTCTGGCCCTCGCGGCCGATCGCCAGGCTGAGCTGATGGTCGGGCACGATCACGTCGGCGGCGGTGCCGTCCTCGGAGATGTGCACCGCGGTGACCTTCGCCGGCGACAACGCCTTGGCGACGAAATCGGCGAGGTCCTCGCTGAACGGGACGATGTCGATCTTCTCGCCGCGCATCTCGTTCACGACCATGCGCACGCGCCCACCGCGGGCGCCGACGCACGCGCCGACGGGATCGACGTTGTGGTCGTTCGACCCGCCGGCGATCTTCGTGCGGTGGCCCGGTTCACGGGCACAGGCCTTGATCTCGACGATGCCGTCGGCGATCTCGGGAACCTCGAGCTCGAACAGGCGCTTGATCAACCCGGGATGGGTGCGCGAGACGACGATCTGCGGGCCCTTCGGCGTGCGGCGAACCTCGACGATGTAGGCCTTCTGACGGTCGCCCTGGGCGGGCCGCTCGAACGGGACCTGCTCCGCCTGCGGCAGCAGTGCCTCGACCCGGCCGAGGTCGAGCAGCGTGTAGCGGGCGTCGGTGCGCTGGATGATGCCGGTGACGATGTCGCCCTCGCGGTTCGCGTACTCCTCGAACTTGCGCTCGGACTCGACCTCACGGATGCGCTGGCTCATCACCTGGCGGAAGGTCTGGGCGGCGATGCGTCCGAGCTCTTCCTTCCTCGGCGTGTCGTCGCGCTCGTTGACCCAGTTGCCGTCCTCGTCGACGTCGTACGCGATGAACGAGAACTCCATCGTCTCGGGATTGACCTCGACGACGACTTCGTCGGCGGCGTCGGGGCGCCGCTTGTAGGCGGACGCCAGCGCGTCGACGAGGACGTGCAGCAGCGTGTCCTCCGAGATGCCCTTCTCCTGGGCCAGCATGCCGATGGCTTCGCTCATGTCGAGGTTGCTCATGACGCTTGCTTCTCCTTGTTCGATGGGGCCTTGTTCGATGGGGTCTTCTTCTTCGATCCTGACGGCTGTTTGCCCGGCTTCGGCTTCGGCCCCCACTCGAAGACGGTTCGGGCCTTGTCGACGTCGTCGATGGACACGATGCGTTCGGTCCCGTCGTCGAGCAGCAGCGTCGCCGTGCGCTCGTCGGCGGCGGTCAGGGCACCCTGCACGCGGCGCGGATCGGCGTGGGGGTCGCGCAGTCGGATCGTGATGGTCTTGCCGACCTCGCGCTGGAAGTGGGCGGGCGTGCGCAGCTGTCGCTCGAGTCCCGGGCTGGTGACCTCGAGCGTGTAGTGCCCGGCGATCGGGTCCTCGTGATCGAGCTCGCGAGAGATCAGCCGCGTCGCCAGCGACAGCGAGTCGAGGGTGATCCCGCCGTCGGATCCCGGGGGCGTGTCGAGCGTGATGCGCACCGTGGCGCCGCGGCGCTCGATGTCGTACACGTCGAGTTGGAGGTCGGCAGCGATCGGCGCCACGAGAGCGTGAACACGATCGATCTCGGTCGATGCACTCATCCGAACTGCCTCCTTTCAACAAACAAGGCGTGGGGCTCAGCCCCACGCCTTTCGGTAACGAACCAAATGGAGAGATGATCATAGCAGCGGCCGACCGACCTCGGACAGGGGCCGGGCCCCGCAAGCGATGAGTCTTCGCGCGACCCCTCCACGCGGAAACTCATCGCTCCGGACCCTCCCCCGCAAGCGATGAGTCTTCGCGCGACCCCTCCGCACGGAAACTCATCGCTCGGCGCTGGGGCGGGCACGGGGCGGCATCGACGCGACCCTCGATGCTCGGCGGTCGGTACAGTGCCGCCGTGCTTCGGATGTCGACCCTGTTCCTGCGGACCCTACGAGACGACCCGGCCGATGCCGAGGTCGCGAGCCACCGGTTGCTGGTGCGTGCCGGCTACATCCGCCGGGCCGCGCCGGGCGGGTTCTCCTGGCTGCCGCTCGGCTGGCTCGTGTACCGCAACGTCGAACGAGTGGTGCGAGAGGAGATGGACGCCGCGGGCTTCCAGGAGGTCCACTTCCCCGCGCTCCTTCCACGTGAGCCCTACGAGGCCACCGGACGCTGGACCGAGTACGGCGACAACCTGTTCCGGCTGAAGGACCGCAAGGGGGCCGACTTCCTGCTGGCGCCCACCCACGAGGAGATGTTCACCCTGCTGGTGAAGGACATCTGCGGGTCGTACAAGGACCTGCCGCTGTCGATCTACCAGATCCAGACCAAGTACCGCGACGAGGCTCGCCCTCGTGCCGGTCTGCTGCGCGGGCGCGAGTTCGTGATGAAGGACTCCTACAGCTTCGACCTCGACGAGATCGGCCTCCAGCAGTCCTACGACGCTCACCGGGCGGCCTACATCTCGCTGTTCGACCGGCTCGAACTGCCCTACGTGATCGTGTCCGCAATGTCCGGCGCCATGGGTGGATCGGCGTCCGAGGAGTTCCTCGCCCCGATGGACGTCGGGGAGGACACCTTCATCCGCTGCACCTCGTGTGACTACGCCGCGAACGTCGAGGCGGTCGTCACCCCCGCTCCTCCGGCGATCGCGTTCGACGGGCTGCGCGCCGCTGTCGTCCACGACACACCGGACACGCCGACGATCGCCACGCTCGTCGAGTTCGTCAACGGCGACCCCGCGCTCCGTCACCCCGACCGCGACTGGACGGCGGCGGACACGTTGAAGAACGTCGTCGTCAAGCTCCGGCATCCCGACGGCACGATCGAGCCCTTGGCGATCGGTCTGCCCGGCGACCGCGAGGTCGACATGAAGCGCCTCGAAGCGCAAGTCGCCCCGGCCGAACCGGAGCCGTTCGACGAGGCCGACTTCGCCAAGCACCCGTCGCTGGTCAAGGGGTACATCGGTCCGGGGGTGCTCGGCACGAAGAACGCCTCGGGAATCCGCTACCTGGTCGATCCGCGTGTCGTCGACGGCACGGCATGGATCACCGGCGCGGATTCGCCCGGCAACCACGTGATCGACCTGGTGGCCGGCCGCGACTTCACTCCCGACGGCACGATCGAGGCGGCCGGGATCCGCGATGGCGACGTGTGCCCCTCGTGCGGATCGCCAGTCGAGATCGCCCGCGGGATCGAGATCGGCCACATCTTCCAGTTGGGCCGCAAGTATGCAGAGGCGCTCGACCTCACGGTGCAGGACGAGAACGGCCGTCCGGTCACCCCGACGATGGGCTCCTACGGCGTGGGTGTCACCCGGTGTCTGGCCGCGATCGCCGAGGCGAACCACGACGACATCGGCCTGGTGTGGCCTCGCGAGATCGCTCCCGCCGACGTGCACGTCGTCATCGCCGGAAAGGCCGACGGCCCGCAGATTCCCGCGGGCGAGAAGCTGGCCGCCGACCTCGAAGCGGCCGGTCTGCGCGTGCTGCTCGACGATCGCTACGGCCCGTCACCCGGCGTCAAGTTCAAGGACGCCGAACTGATCGGCGTGCCGACCATCGCCATCGTCGGGCGAGGCGTCGCCGACGAGACGAACCCGACCATCGAGGTCAAGGACCGCCGATCCGGCGAGCGCCAGGACGTCGCGCTCGCCGACGTCGTCGATCACCTCACCTCGATCTGCCTCCCTTGACCCAGGCCTTTGTGGCGAAGCCGGCGAGGGAAGCGCCAGCGACGAGCCGGGCGCGGCGCGAGGAGGAAGCGGAGCGGACGACGAGCCCGCAGGATTACGTGTGGCGGACGAGGCCCTGGTCGATGACGACACGCTCGGTGGACGGGTCGGTCGGGTCGACGGCGCTCGTGGTGAACAGGGTCTCACCGTCGCCGGACCACATCGAGACCGTGAGGGTGTCGCCCGGAAGCACCGGGGCCGCGAAGCGCGCCTCGATGTGATGGAACCTCCCGGGATCGCTGCCACAGACGGTGTGCAACAACGCACGACCGGTGAATCCGTAGCTGCACAGACCGTGGAGGATCGGGCGGTCGAAGCCGCCGATCGCCGCGAACGCCGGGTCGGTGTGCAGCGGATTGCGGTCGCCCGACAGCCGGTACACGAATGCCTGGTCGATCGAGGTCTGGTACGACACGACGTGGTCGGGATCACGCTCCGGCGGCACGTTC
>DATKXG010000025.1:0-3249 GCA_035529175.1 Ilumatobacteraceae bacterium | reverse complement strand
CGAGTCGTCTTCGAGCGCGCCGAAGTCGACGGCAAGCGGCACTCGCCGTGGATCCTCGGCGCCGCCCTCGATCCTGAGGCGTCTCACGGTCCCGGCGACGAAGGAACGATGACCCGACTGACCATGACGCTGACCTACGGCGGCAACCTGTGGACCGGAGCCGTGCTCCAACGGGTGCTCGACGATCACGTCGAACGCGGGGCAGCCGCCCTGAGCGCGTTGCTGAGCGAACCCGGCACCGCCGCCGGCTGACGCACCGGTCAAGTTCCGGGCGAGCGATGACGAAGAACCAAGTGCCCGGCTTCACGCTGCCGGTCGCACCACGGCAATGCCAACTACCATCTCGCCCATCAGGTCCGCCCACGACGCCTCCTCGCTCAGCCGCGTTCGCTCGCGGGTCGGCCGCGGCCGACTCGTTCGAACGATGCTGGTGCTGCTCGCCGCCGTGGCGGTCGCCATCCCGGCCGCGGCCGCACTGCCTGGCGATGCCACCGCGCAGACCAGCGACGACGCCGCCCGGGAGGCCGCACGCGAGATCCAGGCAGCGCGTGACCGCGCCAATGCTGCTGCGGAGGCGTACTTCCAGGCTCAATCCGACCTCGAGGTGCTCGAGGACGACGCTGTCGGGATGGAACGTCGCGCCGAGGCGCTGGAAGCACGCGTCGAGAAGCTCCGCCGCGACGTCGAAGCGGTCGCGGTCGCCAGGTTCGCGACGAGCGGGGCCGAAGGGATCCCCTTGCTGACCGGTCTGCAGGCGCCGAAGGATCAGGTCCAAGCCGACGTGCTGGTCGACGTGGTCACGAACGCCGGCACCAGCTCGATCGACGAGTTCCAAGCTGCCCAGAAGGAACTGACGCAGCAACAGGAAGAACTCGCTCGGCAACGCCAGGCGATCGAGGACCAACAGGCGGTGTTCAGCCAACTGCAGGACGATGCAGAAGCCGAGGTGCAACGCCTGCGTGAGATCGAAGAGCAACGTCTCACCGACGAGGCGGTGCGTCAGGCCCTTGCGGAACAACAGGCCGCGAACCTCGCGTTCTTCGAGGAGGTCGAGTTGCGCAACGCCGAGGCAGCCGCCCGCGCCCAGCCGAACCCCGGCATTGCCGCGGCGCAAGCTGCCGCCGAAGCGGCGGCTGCGGCCGCAGCCGATCCGGACGCCGACCCGGACGCCGACCCGGCGATCGCCGCCGACGCCGGAGCGGGGACTGCGCCGCGGTCGACGGGCGCCTCGGGAGGCACGAGCGGTGGGCGGACGGGCACCGGGGGCGCCGGCAGCGTTCCGATCGGCGTCGTCAACGGCGAGGTGTACATCGACGCCATCCTGTGCCCGATGAACGGGTCGGCATACGGCGACAGCTGGGGTGCGCCGAGGTCGGGCGGGCGCAGCCACGAGGGCGTCGACATGCTCGCACCGATGGGTACGCCGATCTACGCCGTCGTCAGCGGTTCGGTGAACTTCAGGCAGAACCGCCTCGGCGGCAACGCCGTCTCGCTCGTCGGCGACAACGGCAACCGCTACTACTACGCCCACCTCGCGTCGTACGAGGGGACGAGTCGTCGCGTCAACCAGGGTGACGTGATCGGCTACAACGGCGACACCGGCAACGCCACGGGGACCCCGCACCTGCACTTCGAGGTCCACCCGGGCGGCGGGCTCGCGGTGAACCCGACACCGTCGGTGCGCGCTGCCGGCTGCTGACGCGTTCGGCCGAGAACCTAACCTGACCGCGATGGCGACCTCCGCGGTGGGCACCGAGCTGTCGATGATGTTGTCGCAGCTGCTCGACGGCGCCGAGATCCACGACCTGCACCGACTGTCGGGAGGTGCATCTCGCGAGACCTGGCGATTCACCGCTGACGGACGCAGCCTGATCCTTCAGCGTCAGCGCGCCGGCGACCAACGCAACATGCTGGTCGAGGCCGGCGTGGTCGCTGCAGCTCGACGCGGCGGGGTTCCCGTGCCGGAGCTGATCGACGCCCGTCGACGCGACGACGGTATGGCATTCATGGTGCTCGAGGCGATCGACGGCGAGACGATTGCCCGCAAGATCCAACGCGACGACGACTTCGCCGCGGCGCGTCCGCGGTTGGTCGCCGACTTCGGGCACGCCCTCGCGAAGATCCACGCGCTCGACCCGACGAGCGTCGACGGCCTGGAGGCCACGGACCAGCTCGGGTACTACACCGACGTGCTCGACTCGCTCGGGCAGCCCCACCCGGTGCTCGAACTCGTCCGCAACTGGCTGGTCGACACCCGACCCACCTCCGAGCGCACGTGCGTCGTGCACGGCGACTTCCGCCTCGGAAACGTCATCGTCGGCCCCGACGGCCTCCGGGCGGTGATCGACTGGGAGCTGGCACACCTCGGCGATCCGATGGAGGACCTCGGCTGGCTCTGCGTCAAGGCATGGCGATTCGGGGGCGGTCCACCGGTCGCCGGCCTCGGTGGCTACGACGCGTTGTTCCGCGCCTACGAGGAGGCTGGCGGCGCCCGTCCCGATCCCGTGGTGGTGCACTGGTGGGAGGTGCTCGGCACCTGGAAGTGGGCGATCATGTGCATCCTCCAGGCGAGCGTGCACCTCAACGGGATGACCCGGAGTCACGAGCTCGCGGCGATTGGGCGTCGGGTGTGCGAGAACGAGCACGACCTGCTGGTGTCGCTGGAAGGACGGTGGTGACGATGGGTGCTCCGCACGACGCGCCGACGGCCGTCGAGTTGCTGGAAGCCGTGCGCGAATGGATCGATCGTGAGCTGATCGCGTCCACCGACGGACGCCTGCGGTTCCACGCCCGTGTGGCATCGAACGTCCTCGCAATGGTCGAGCGGGAGATCGAGCTCGGACCTGCCCAAGCGGCGGCGCACGACGCTCGATTGGCGCAGCTCGGTGTGGCCGACGACGCCGAACTCGCCGTGGCGATCCGCGAGCGTCGATTCGACGATCGCACCGAGGAACTCCGCTCGCTCCTCGCTGACGCCGTCGCCGACAAGCTCGCCGTCGCCAACCCGACCTACCGGTGAGGATTACATCACGGGTCTGACCCGTGATGTAATCCTCAGCGGCGGCGACCGAGGGTGACCGGCTGCCCGGCGGCGAGTTGGCCGCACGCGGCGTCGATGTCGGTGCCACGGTTGCGGCGCACGGTGGCATTCGCGCCGTGCGACTCGAGCAGGTCGCGGAACGCCTCGACGCGACGCAGCGGGGTGCCCGTGGTGGGGTAGCCAGGGGTCGGATTCAGCGGGATCAGGTT
>DATKXG010000024.1:0-17118 GCA_035529175.1 Ilumatobacteraceae bacterium | reverse complement strand
CCGCATCGGATCGGCGATCGTCGAACTCGACGACACCATCCGCGAACTCCGCGCCGCCATCTTCCGACTCGGCCAGCACGACGAACGACGGACGGTGTCGGCACAGATCACCGAACTCGTCCACGAACGCGCACGCCATCTGGGATTCGAGCCGGGGCTCCGCCTCGTCGGCGACATCGACCAGCTCCCTGGCTTCATCGCCGACCAGCTCGTCGCGACGGTCACCGAGGGGTTGTCGAACGTCGTTCGCCACGCGAACGCCACGTCCGCCGAGGTACGCATCGAGTGCGTCGACGGCACCCTGTCGTTGCAGATCAGCGACAACGGCGTGGGCCTCCCGAACGAACCGAAGCGCTCCGGCGGCCTGTCGAACATGATGTGGCGCGCCGCGGAACTCGGCGGCACCTGCACCGTCGCCTCGAACGCCCCGGCCGGCACACAGCTGCTCTGGCACGTCCCGATCTGAGCCTGGCAGCGGCCCCGACCCGCCGCCAACCCACCCCAGCGATGAACCAGGTGTCGCTATCCGGGCGGTTCGCTCATCGCTGGCTCGGTTGGGGCAGGCGGGTCACATCTCGTTGCGGTGGCGTTCGACGAGTCGAGCGGCGAGCGCTGCGGCTTCGGTGCGCCGGGACATGCCGAGTTTCGCGAGGAGATTCGAGACGTAGTTCTTGACCGTCTTCTCCGCCAGATACATCTCCTGGGCGATCTGACGGTTGGTGTAGCCCTCACCGATCAGGTCGAAGATCCGACGCTCCTGCGCCGTCAGATCCTCCAGCCGACCTTCTTCGCTGTCGCGCAGGCGCCGGCTCGCGAGCCGGACCTCGGCATCGTCGAGGTAGCGACGGCCCTCGGCGACGCCCCGGATCGCGTCGACGAGTTCGTTGCTCCGGATCTGCTTGAGAATGAACCCCGATGCGCCAGCCAGGCCGGCGTCGACCAGTGCACGATCGCTGTCGAACGACGTCAGGATCAGCACCTTGACGTCGGGGAACTCGGTGGTGATCTCACGGCACACGTCGATCCCGTTGTGCTCGCCGTCGCCGAGTCGCACGTCGAGGACGGCGACGTCCGGCGTCTGATCGCGAATCCCTACGATCGCCTCGTCGGCGGTACCGGCCTCGCCGACGACGGTGAGGTCGCTCTCGGCCTCGAGCGCGGCGGCGATGCCTCGGCGCACTACCTCGTGATCATCGAGCAGGAAGACGCGAATCATGCCGCCATCATCGCTCACGCGCCTGGGGTCCCGCGCGATCCCGGGTCACGAACTCAGCGGCACGACGGCAGTCGGACGGTGGACATGGTGGAGCAGCCAGGTCGACACCGACCCGAGCAGCGCTGCCCCGACCGCGCCGTGTCCGCGGGCGCCGACGACGACGAGGTCGGCGTTCTCCGCCTGCGCCGCGAGCGCCGACCGAGGTGTGCCGCGGACGAACTCGCGCTCGAGTGAGACGTCGCGCGAGCGCGCCAGCCCAGCCACGGTGTCGACGAGATGGTGGAATCGTTCGGCGGCGAGATCGCTGGCATCGGGGAAGAAGAACGCGTCGGCACCGACCGCGAGCGGCGTCGCGTCCCACACCCACGCGACCACGACCGTGCCTCCGGGCGGGGCGAAATCGATCGCCCAGCGCAGCGCCTCCATCGAGTTGGGCGACCCGTCGCAGCCGACCATGACCGTCTCGACCGCAGCGGGCTCGGCATCGCCGGGCACCACGATCGTGGGCACCGACGCATGCGTCGCACACTGCGTGCTCGTCGATCCGAGCAGCAATCGCGCGAACCCGCCGCGGCCTCGGCTTCCGATCACCAACAGAGCGGCGGACTCCGAGGCCTCGAGCAGAACCTGCGCCGGGCCACCATGGCCGACCGACGCGGTCACGGGCAGGCTGAGTCGCTGCCCGAAGTCGGCGGCGACCTCGGCGACATCGTGAGCCGCAGCATCGTGAATCTCGGTGTCATCGATGACGACGGTGACCGGCGACGACATCGGGTAGGCGCCGGCAACCGGTGTCTGCCACGCGGTGACGAGTTCGAGCGAGGACCCCCGACCGTCGATATTTCTCGCCGCCCATTCGAGCGCGTTGGTCGCGCAGTCCGACCCGTCGAGCCCCACGACCCATGTTCCGCTGTCGACCCGACGGACCGAGCTCGACTCCACCACATCCGCCGCCGTCTCCTCGTGCGCCATCACCATCGCTCGCCTCTCTTCACGGGGACATCCCCCGCCCCCGTCGTCTGCGACGCATCCACGTCCATTGCGATGATTGAACCGCCCGACGCCCGGCACCGGCAGGGCCAAAGGTCACGCAGGCCCAGTTCGGCCCGTTGCCGCCGTTGCGTTGACCTTGGCCCCTGGTCGGCATCCGCGTGACCCTCCACGATGGAATCACACGACTGATCGACAGCAGGAGGCACGATGACCGACGACTTCCCCGCACTGCGCACCGAATTGCGCCAGGGCTACCGCGATCTGATGCAGGTGATTCCCGATCAGATGAAGGGATTCGGCGACCTCCACCGCTCGGCGGTGAAGGACGGCGCCATGAACCAGGCCACCAAGGAACTGATGGCCGTGGCGATCGCCATCTGCACACGGTGTGACGACTGCATCACCCTGCACATGCACGACGCGCTCCGCGCCGGCGCAACCCCGGAGATGGTGCACGAGGCGATCGGTGTCGCGCTGCTGATGGGTGGTGGGCCGGCGTCGACGTATGCGACGCATGCCCTCCGCGCGCTCGAGCAGTTCAGCGCCCAACAGTGACGACCTGTTGACCTTGGCCCCTGTCGCCGCCGCAACGATCGATGGATGCTCGATGATGATGTCGCACCACCCGGACCCGTGGCTCGTCGACTACGCCGCGACCGTGGCGTCGTTCGACTGGGACGATGCGTGGGGCGCGCTGCGCTCGGATGGTCGGACCGGTCGGCCCGACAGCGTCAACATCGCCGACCTCGCCGTCGATCGACACGTCCGGGAGGGCCGCGGTGACCGGGTGGCGTTCCGGTTCATCGGTCGCGATCCGGGCGACATCGACGATCCCGTCGACGTCACCTATGCCCGGCTGGCCCGGCGGACGAACCGGTTCGCCGATGCGATGCGCCGCCGGAACTTCGGGCCGGGCACCGGTGTCGCCAGCCTGACCGGGCGCATCCCCGACCTGTACGTGACAGCGCTCGGCACGCTCAAGGCCCACGGGACCTTCACACCGCTGTTCTCCGCGTTCGGACCCGACCCGATCGCCCAGCGGATGAACATCGGCCGGATCCGAGTCCTCGTCACGACACCCCTGCTGTACCGCCGCAAAGTTGCGCCGATCCTCGATCGCCTGCCACACCTCGAACTCGTCCTGGTGTGCGGGAGCACCGAGGACGAACTCGGCGCGGGGCGGAATCGGGCAGAGCGGCCCCAGGTGATGTCGTTCGGGGCCTTCCTCACCGAGGGCAGCGACGCGTTCGAGCCCGACCCGACCGATCCCGAGACACCCGCGTTGGTGCACTTCACGAGCGGGACGACGGGCCAGCCGAAGGGAGCCGTCCACGTCCACTCGGCGGTGGTGACCCACCACGCCACCGGCCGCCTCGTGCTCGACCTGCACGAGGGCGACACGTTCTGGTGCACCGCCGACCCGGGCTGGGTGACCGGTACGTCGTACGGCATCATCGCCCCGCTCGCCAACGGCGTGACGACGATCGTCGACGAAGCCGAGTTCGACGCCCAACGCTGGTATCAGATCCTCGAACGCCACGCCGTCGACGTGTTCTACACCGCGCCGACGGCGATCCGCATGCTGCAGCGGGCAGGCGACGAACTGGCCGCTGAGGCCGACCTGTCACACCTGCGGCTCGTCGCCAGCGTCGGCGAACCGCTCGATGCCGATGCGGTGCAGTGGTGCCAACGGGCGTTCGGGGTTCCGGTGATCGACACCTGGTGGCAGACCGAGACAGGCGGCATCATGATCTCGAATCACCGATCGCAGCCGGTTCGTCCAGGATCGATGGGGCGGCCATTGCCCGGCATCGACGTCGGTCTGCTGGAGCGGGACGCCGACGGCGCGCTGGTCACCGACGACGACGGCGCGCCGGTGTGGGTGACCGACCCCGAACAATCCGGCGAACTGGCGCTGCGCGCCGGCTGGCCCTCGATGTTCCGGACCTACCTCGACCAGGAGGAGCGCTACAGACGGTGCTTCGTCGACGGCTGGTACCGCAGCGGCGACCTCGCCCGTCGCGACGCCGACGGCTACTACTGGTTCGTCGGCCGCGGCGACGACGTGATCAAGACATCCGGCCACCTGATCGGACCGTTCGAGGTCGAGTCGGCGCTCAACGAGCATCCCGCCGTCGCGGAAACCGGCGTGATCGGCAAGCCCGACCCGACCGCCGGCACGATCGTCAAGGCGTTCGTCGTGCTCGCCCGCGGCCACGAGCCCACCGACGAACTCAACCGGGAGCTCATCGGCCATGCCCGCAAGCGGCTGGGCGCCGCCGTTGCCCCGCGCGAGATCGAGTTCGTCGACGACCTCCCGCACACCCGCAGCGGCAAGATCATGCGCCGCGTGCTCAAAGCACGCGAGCTCGGCGAGGACGAGGGCGACACCTCGACGCTCGAGACGGCGCCCGACACGAGGGGAACCCGACCATGACGACCGACGCCGACCCCGAAGTTCCCCGTGCCCGGGTCTCCGGGAACCACGACGTCGAGCGGCGCCTGCTCGGCGACATGATCCGCATCCGCGTCTTCGAGGAGCGGTGCGCCGAGTTGTACGCCGAGTCGAAGATCAGGGGGTTCCTGCACCTCTACATCGGCGAGGAAGCCGTCGCGTCCGGCGTGATGAACTGCCTCCAGCCGGCCGACGGCGTCCTCGCCACCTACCGCGAACACGGGCATGCCCTGCTGCGCGGTGTGTCGGCGGAGTCGATCATGAGCGAGATGTTCGGCAAGGCCACCGGCTGCTCCGGCGGTCGCGGCGGCTCGATGCACCTGTTCGACGAGGCGACCCGGTTCTTCGGTGGCAACGCGATCGTCGGCGGACACCTCCCGCTCGCGGTCGGGCTCGGACTCGCCGACCGGATGCTGGGCCGCAACGGTGCCGTGACGGTCTGCTTCTTCGGTGAAGGAGCGATGGCCGAGGGAGAGTTCCACGAGGCGCTGAACCTGGCCGCGCTGTGGAACGTCCCGGTGTTGTTCTGCTGCGAGAACAACCGCTACGCGATGGGCACGTCGCTGAAGTCGAGCGAGTCGCAGGTCGACCTGGCGCTGAAGGCCGCGAGCTACGCCCTTCCTGCCTGGGTGGTCGACGGCATGGACGTGATGGAGGTGTACCGAGCGACGACGAAGGCGCTGGCGGCGCTGCGGGCCGGTGGCGGGCCGATGTTCATCGAGTTCCAGACCTACCGGTTCCGGGCGCACTCGATGTTCGACCCCGACCTCTATCGAGATCCCGCCGAGGTCGAACGGTGGAAGGAACGCGACCCGATCACGACGTTCGCCGACCGGCTCGTCGCCGACGGGGTGATCGACGACAGCGACGTCGACGCGATGTGGACGGCGGCACGCGACGAGACCGAGGCCGCGGTCGGGGCCGCCGATGCGGCGCCGATCGAGTCGGTCGACACCTTGCTCGATCACGTCACCCGCCCGGTCGAGCCGGCCAACGATCCCGAAGACCCGGAAGCGACGGACCCCGTGGTTCCCGGGGACCCGGGCTCGGGAAACCCCGACGACGTAGACGAGGTGTGGCCGTGAGCGAGCCGACGACGATGACCTATCGGGACGCGATGCGAGAGGCGCTGCGCGACGCGCTTGCGACCGATGACCGGGTGTTCATCATGGGCGAAGATGTCGCCGACTATGGCGGCACGTATGCCGTCACGAAGGGCCTGTACGAGGAGTTCGGACGCGACCGGGTGCGCAACACGCCGCTGTCGGAGTCAGGCTTCGTCGGCGCGGGCATCGGGGCGGCGCTCGGCGGGATGCGTCCGATCGTCGAGATCATGACGGTGAACTTCAGCCTGCTCGCGCTCGATCAACTCGTGAACTCCGCAGCCACGCTCCTGCACATGTCCGGCGGCCAGTTCAACGTGCCGCTCGTGGTGCGCACCACCACCGGCGCCGGTCGCCAACTCGCCGCCCAGCATTCGCACAGCCTCGAGGGTTGGTTCGCTCACGTTCCCGGCCTCAAGGTGGTCGCTCCGGCGACGCCCGCCGACGCCCGATGGATGCTGCCGACCGCGCTCGCCGACCCGAACCCGGTGATCATCTTCGAGCACTCCGGGCTCTACAACGACCGCGGACCGGTCGATCCCGAGTCCGGCCCCGTCGACATCGACCGCGCCATCGTGCGCCGCCCAGGCGACGACCTGACGATCGTTGCCTGGGCGGGCATGGTCCCCAAAGCGCTCGAGGCGGCCGACGAGCTCGCCGAGGCCGGCGTCTCGGCCGAGGTGATCGACCTCCGGTCGCTGCGCCCGCTCGACCTGCCCACGATCGCCGAGTCGGTGCAGCGCACCCACCGCGCCCTGGTCGTCGACGAAGGCTGGCGGACCGGCGGATTGAACGCCGAACTCGCCGCCTCGATCACCGAGCAGTGCTTCTGGACGCTCGACGCACCCGTCAGCCGCGTCGCCGGCCTCGAGGTGCCGATCCCCTATGCGAAGCACCTGGAGACCGCGGCGATCCCTCAGGTCGCCGACATCACCGCGGCCGCAACCGCCCTGGTCGGCGCGAGCCCATGAGCGACACCGACACCTTCGACTACGCGATGCCGTCGCTCGGCGCCGACATGGACGAAGGCCGCGTCATCGAGTGGCGCATCGCGCCCGGCGACACCGTCCATCGTGGCGATCTGATCGCGGTCGTCGAGACGGAGAAGTCCGACATCGACATCGAGATCTGGCACGACGGCATCGTCGAGGAGTTCCTGGTGGACGTCGGCCAACTCGTCGACGTCGGCACCCCGATCGCCCGACTGCGCGCCGTCGGCGCCGGAGCCGAGACCGCTCCCGTGACCGCCCGCCCGCACGAGTCCGGGCCCGCAGCACCGGCTTCAGCGCCGGCGTCATTGCGACAACCCGCACCAGCACCAGCATCGACACCCGACGATCGCGTCCCGGCCTCACCGCTCGCGCGCCGGCTCGCCGCGGAGCAGGGCATCGATCTGCACGCCGTGAGCGGCAGCGGACCCGGCGGCGCGGTGACCGAAGCCGACGTCGTCGCCTCGGCTTCCGCTCAGGCCGGCGGCGGCGCCGAGGCTCCGGAAGCGGTCCCAGCTGCGCCACCCGCTGGCCCCCGACGGTCGGCGGACACGATGCGCTCGCTGATCGCCGAACGGATGACGACCGCCAACCGCGAGATTCCGCACTACTACCTCTCACGCGACCTCGACGTCGGCGCGCTCGAGGGGTGGCTTGCCGAACGCAACGAGAGCCGACCGATCGCCGAACGGATCCTGCCGGCGGCGTGCTTCATCCGCGCCGTCGCACTCGCCGCTGCCCGCCATCGGGAACTCAACGGGTTCTGGATCGGCGATCGCTTCGAACCCGCCGAGTCGGTCAACGTCGCGATGGCCATCTCGCTGCGTCGCGGCGGGTTGGTCACGCCGCACATCGAGCGAGCCGACGAGCGAAGCCTCGACGAGGTGATGGCCGCACTCGGCGAGCTGGTCACCGCTGCCCGTACCGGCAATCTCCGCGCCAGCTGGATGACCGGGGCGACCATCACCATCACCCACCTCGGAGACAGCGGGGCCGACCTCGTCCACGGCGTCATCTCGCCGCCACAGGTCGCTCTCGTCGGCTTCGGCCGGTCACGGGACCGAGCCTGGGTGGTCGACGGCGAGGTCGTCGTGCGACCCGTTGTGACCACCACCTTGGCCGCCGACCATCGCGCCACCGACGGTGCGGTCGGGAGCCGATTCGTCGCCACCCTCGCCCAACACATCGACCACCCGGAGGACCTGCTGTGAACGACAGCGACAACATCCACACCGGCGCTCACGACAGCGTCGACCTCGTCACGATGATCCTGTCGGCGATTGCCGATGTCGCCCCGGAACTCGAACCCGAACTCGCGGACCTCGACCACGACGTCGACTTCTGGACGGAGCTGCAACTCGACTCGATGGACCACCTCTCCGTCATGACACGGCTCGCCGATCAGACCGGCGTCGAAATCGCCGAGCGCGACTACCCGCGCCTCACCACGGTTGCAGCACTGCGAGACTTCCTCGCCGAGAACCGCAGCTGAGCTCACCCACGACGAACCGCTCGAACCACAAGGAGCAACCCCATGACAGACACACCGGACACACCGGACACACCGGCAGCGACGCAAGGCGGCGATGGCATGGCGAAGAGATGGCCGCTGATCGCCGGAGCCGTCGCGATCGTCGCCGCGCTCGTCGTCGGGTTGTTGTTGATCACCTCGGATGACGACGACGAGTCCACGGACTCGGTGGCCACCACCGACGCACCCGCGACCACCGTCGTCAGCGACACGACCGACGTACCGGAAACGAGCGAATCGTCGGCGACCACGCAGGCTCCGGAGACGACCGAGCCGGCGGCGACCACCGAGGCACCGACCACCGAACCCGCGACCACGGTCGCGCCGGTACCCGACCAGGTCCGCACGGCGATCTGGCCCTGGTTCGAGACCGATCTGCGCTATGCGGACCCGGTCGAGGCCGCAACGGGGTTCGCGGTCGACTACCTCGGATTCGTCGACCCGGTCGCCGGCGAGTTCATGGCCGGCGACAGTCGGTCCGGCGAGGTCGAGATCCGATCCTCCGGCACCGAGCTGACGACGGTGGTGTTCGTGCGCCAGCTCACCGACGACGACAGCTGGTGGATCCTGGGTGCCGCGAGCGGGAACATCACCATCGACGAGCCCGAGGCGTTGGCCGAGGTGACGAGCCCGCTGACCGTGTCGGGAACGGCGCTGGCCTTCGAGGGCACCGTCGACGTGCAGCTGCGAGCCGACGGCAACGGCGAGCCGATCTTCGAGGGATTCGTGACCGGCAGCGGCGGCCCGGAGCCAGGTCCGTACAGCGACACCTTCGAGTTCACGAGCCCCGGCGAGACCGGCGGCTCGCTCGTGATGCTGTCGCTCAGCTCGGAGGACGGCTCGACACTGGAAGCGTCGGCGATGCGGATCTTCTACCGCTGAGGCCGATCGTCGACGCTCGCCGATCGGACCGCCAACACGCCTCACCGAGCGATGAGTTTCCTCGCGACCTGTCCGCGCTCAAACTCATCGCTGTCGGAGTGTGAGCAGAAGCGATGAGTTTCCACGCGACCTGTGCGCGCGGAAACTCATCGCTGCGAATTCGGGGCGACCGCCGCGGCACTAGCTGGGATCCGGCCAGGGGCGGGTCCCGATCAGCGAGAGCACCTGCGCCACGGCGGCCGCTCCGTCGGGCTCGGCTTCGACACAGCCGAGCGAGTCGCCGTCATCGGGAACCGACGTGTGGTGATGCACCAGGACCGGAGTGCCGGGCGACTGTTCGCGATGCGCCCGGATCAGCTGTGCGGTTCGCTCGTCGTCGGGGTCGAGCAGCACGACGATCGCATCGGCCTCATCGGCGAGCGGACATCGACCGCCGCTCAGCACGGGACACTCGTGGACGCCCCTCACTGCTGGTCCGGCACACATCGCGGTCGCGAGACCCGCGGCCTCGGCCGCAGGCTCGCCTGCCCAACGCCGACCGGCGACTTCGACGAGCACGCGGGGCCGGTCCTCACCGGCTGGCCACGTCGGCACCGGCCCTGTGGTCCCGATCGACAGGCGCACGACCCCACTGTCGTGTGCCAGGGCGACCGGACTGCGCCGGCTGAGCAGCGAGAGCATCGGGCCGTTCTCGAGCAGCACCTCTGCCTGCAGGTTCGCGAGCCCGGCGGAGCCAGCGTGGCGGACCAGGACGTCGAGCAGATACGGCCCGAGCCATCCTCGCCAGTCGGTTGCGACCGTCACGGCGAGGTCACCGTCGCCGTCGTCGCGCATCGCGTAGCCGGCCTCGCCCGCGACCTCCTCGGGGACGCCATCACGGTGGACGATCGCGATCACACCGAAACCACCCTCCGAGGCGATGTCGGCCCACTGTCGGCACCATTCGATGTGCGGCCTGAAGGCTCCGAAGAACCGCCGGTGACGGTCGCCCACCGACAGCGTCTCGTACAGGGCCAGGATGCGCTCGGCGTCGGCCGCCGTGGTCTGACGCACCTCCATGCGCGCGCCGCCGGCCAACTCGATGACCTCGGAGAAGTCGGCGTCGTCCATCTTGCTTTCAGTCTGCCGTCTCCGCGACCGCCCGAGAACTTTGCTACCCCTCGGGGTATCATGGATCCATGACGATCACGCGTGGATTCATCGCCGGCGTCGCCGGTGTCAGCCTGTTGCTCGCATCGTGTGGCAGCGACGACCCGGCGACCGCCGAGGGCGCCGACACGGGCGCCCAGACGGAGGCCGAGGCCACGGTCCCCGACGCTGCAGCCGAGATCAGCGGGATCTCGACGATCTCGGTCGACGACGCCGCCGCGATCACCGACAACCCGCCCGACGACCTCGTGGTGCTCGACGTCCGCACCCCGGAGGAGTTCGCCGAAGGCCACCTCGAGGGTGCGGTGCTCGTCGACTTCTACGCCGCCGACTTCGCCGAACAGCTCGCCGCGCTCGACACGGACGTGCCGTACCTCGTGTACTGCCGCTCGGGGAACCGCAGCGGACAGGCCCTCGGCGTCATGGAACAGCTCGGCTTCGCCTCAGCGGTCGATGTCGACGGTGGCATCGTCGCCTGGGCCGACGCCGGTCTCCCCGTCACCACCGGCTGACGCAGACGGAACATTCGTCCCGATCCCCCGCAGGACGAGCACGCGGGTGAACTCGGCGCCGACCAGGACGATCTGGCCGACGAGAAAGATCCACACCAACACCAAGAAGACGCTCCCGGTCACCCCGACGAGCGACGACGCCGCATATCGCCGGAGGTAGGCGCCGATCAGGGACGTGCTCAGCGCCAGCACACCCGCAGTGGCAGCGCCACCGGCGAACGCAGCGGGCCACGGCACGCGTGCATCGGTGAGGTAGCGGAGCAACAGGGTGACGACACCGAGCCCGAGCGCCCACGACGTGGCGGCGCCGAACAGCTCCTCGAACGAGTCGACGAACGCCGCATCGGGCATCAGCCGGGTGATCAGGCCTGCAACCGAGTTGAGCACGAAGGAGGCAATCACGACGGCGCCGGCTCCGGCGATGACGGCGAAGGCGACGAGCCGCCGCATCACCGTGTGACGCAGGCCGGGCCGCACCGGGCGTTCCCAGATCGTGTTGAACGCATCCTGCACGGCGACGACCAGCACCGACGCCGTCAGGAACAGCGAGACGGCGCCCAGGATGCCGAGCCCGGTGAGCGTCCCGGTGCCGTCGAGCGCATCGGTGAGGGCTCGAGCGATGTCCTCAGCATCGATGCCGAGCCAGTCCGAGAGCTGTTCGGTGAGGTACGACTGGACATCGCCTCGCGAGATCACCAGCCCGGCGATGGCGAGCGCGAGCGCGAGGAGGGGAACGAGCGCGAACAACCCGTAGTAGGCAATGCCGGCGCCCAGACGGACGGTTCGATGATCACGCCACTGCTCGTAGGTCTCGCAACCGAGAGCCCAGGCGGTGCGCACGGCGGCGCGAACCCGATCGACGATCACCGGGTCGATGCTAGGCGTCGCTCGGCGGCCGGCCGATGACGATCAGACAGGCGCGGAAAGCGATGGTCCGGCGAATTCGAGCCAGGCGCCGTACCCGCCGACGAGGTCGGACACGTCGGTGAAGCCCGCTTGGCGCAACACGCTGGCGGCCACCGACGAGCGGTAGCCGCCCGCGCAGTACACGACGGTCGGGGCGTCGGGGTCGAGCTCGTCGAGGCGGCCGGGGAGCTGTCCGACCGGCAGCGCCACCGAACCGGCGATGCTGCCGATCGCGATCTCCCCCGGGTTGCGGATGTCGATCAACTGCAGACCGTCGATCTCGGCGCGTCGGCGCTCGAACTCGGGCACGGTCAGACGCGAGGCGCGAGCCGTGCGATCGGGATGCGCCGCCATCACCGCGAGCGGGTCGGCGAGATACCCGACGACGCGGTCGAAACCGATGCGACCGAGCCGGTTGCGCGCCTCGATCTCGAATCCGGGGTCGGCGACGAGCACGATGTCGACATCGCTCGGAACGACCGAGCCGGCGAACTCCGCGTAGCGACCTTCGAGGCCGACGTTGACCGAGCCGACGAGGTGCCCGCGGGCGAACTCCTCCGGCGAGCGGCCGTCGAGCAGGATGGCGCCGGCGTCGACCAGGCGTGTCACTGCATCGAGATCGAGAGCGACGAGCGGCGAGGTCTCGTCGAGCAGCGGACGGTCCTTGCGGTTCAGTACGGCGTCGTAGACGAAGTACGACGGCGCCGGCGGCTGGCCCTCGGTGACGAGCGCAACGAAGGTCTCCTTGTCGGGCGCCACCAGGGCGTAGTTGTTCACCCGCTGGTCACCGATCGTCGACCAGGTCTCCGTCGACAGGTTCTTGCCGCACGCCGAGCCGGCACCGTGCGCCGGATAGACCCGGGTGGAGTCAGGCAGGGTCAGCAGCTGGTTGTGCAGGCTGTCGTAGAGCTTGTCGGCGAGTTCGTCGCGGGTGTAGCCGAGCGAGGCGAGCAGGTCGGGACGCCCCACGTCGCCGATGAAGAGGGCGTCGCCGGTCAGCACGCCGTATGGCTCGTCGTCGTCCGCGTGTTCCCACACCACGATGCTGATCGACTCCGGCGTGTGTCCCGGCGTGTGCCGGATCTCGAGTTGCACGTCGCCGAGCGAGATGCGTTCGCCGTCGGCGAATTTGCGCGACGGGAACTCGGTCTCGGCCACCGCCGAGAACCCGATCTCGGCGCCGGTCGCAGCAGCGAGTTCGAGGTGGCCGGACAGGAAGTCGGCGTGGAAGTGCGTCTCGATCACCAACTCGATCGTCAGACCGTCGGCCGCCGCGTCGCGCACGTACTCGTCGATGTCGCGGCGGGGGTCGACCACGACCGCCCGTCCGGTGGTCTCGTCGCCGATCAGGTACGAGGCCTGCGACAGACAATCGAGGTAGTACTGCGTGAACTTCATGCGTGTGCCTTTCGACTGGAGGCCGACGTTGACGTCGTCGACCACGATGCCCGTCCCAACATACCCCATGGGGTACATATTCCACGAGGGGGCTCACCACCGAGAGTACGGTGTCGCGGATGCAGCGTCGAACCGTCCGGACCGCGATCTCCGCGCTCGCCGTCATTGCGACCAGTGCGCTCCTGGCCGGTTGCTTCACCCTCGAAGCAACGTTCACCGTCAACGACGACGCCACCGCCGACCTCGACTACGTGATCCTGCTCGACACCGAGAGGCTCGAGGAGTTGTCGGGCTTGATCGGCGAGGACCTCGGCGACGTGGGCGACCTCTCCGGCGATGCGTTGCTCGACGAGTTCTTCGGCGGCGACGACCCGTGTGCTGATCTCACCTCGGAACTCACCGACTACGAGGTGACCACTCGCGAGATCAGGGAGGACGGCGAGGCCGGCGTGGGCTGCACCGTCGCCGGGGTTCCGATCGCCGAGCTGAACTCGCTCGGCGACGACACGTCGTCGTTCTCGATCGAACAGGACGATGACGGCACCCGTTTCAACGCCGTGCTCGAGGGCGTCGACGAACTCACCGGTGACCCGTCGGAGACCGAGATGGTCACCGAGATGCTTGGCGTGAGCCTCGATGACCTGTTCACGATCAGGTTCGTCGTGACGGCGCCGGGATCACTCGGCGACAACAACGCATCGTCGACCGACGGTTCGAAGGCGACCTGGGACGTCAAGCCCGATGCCGACTTCGTGACCGACGGCAACGCCACGATGACCGCCGAGTGGACACCCGGCGGCGGCGACGACGGGTCGTCGATCTGGATCATCCTGGTGATCATCGCCGTGGTCGCTGCGATCGCGGCGGTCGCCGTCGTGCTCGTCAAGCGCTCGAAGGGGCAGAGCATGGCCTCGTCGGACACCCCCGAGGCGACGCCGGCGCCCGCCACCACGCCAGCGCCCGGCACCACGCCAGTGCCCGGCACGACGCCACCGCCCCCACCCCCCGGCATGGCGCCACCGCCCGCTCCCTCCGCGCCGCCGTCGAGCCCGCCTCCGCCGCCACCTACGGCCTCCGAGCCACCGGCTGCCCCGCCGACGACACCCGCCTCGGATCCGCCCGCGAGCCCACCGCCTCCGCCGCCGCCGTCCTGACGGTCGCGGCCAAGCACCTCGGGCTCAGTCGGTTACCGGCGCCATCGCTCCCAGCAGATCGCCGACGAGGTGCTGACGCTCGACGCGGTGACGCATCGGACGATCGGTGACGATCTCGTACCGATTGCGCCTCCCCTCGCGGTGGCGGGTGAGGCATCCCGCGGCCTCGAGGTCCTTCACGATGCCCTGCACGGCGCGCTCGGTGATGCCGACCTGTTCGGCGAGGTCGCGCAGGCGGAGCTGTGGATCGCGGGCGAGGCAGATCAGCACGTGGCTGTGGTTGGTGAGGAAGGTCCAGGTCCCGTCGTCGACAGGCGGCACCGACGACGTGGCGATGGTGTCGGTGGAGCGAGTCATCGAATCACATTACGAAGATCGTTACCGGAACTCAACTTCGTCTGATTGGTGGGGTGTGTTCGGGGTGACGTGTGGCAGGCTCGCGGTGTGCCGACTCCGAGCTACGCGCAGCTGTTCGAGAACAACCGCCGGTGGGTCGCGGACGAGTTGGACCGCGACCCCGAGCACTTCGAACGCCTTGCCGCCGGCCAGCATCCGAAGTACCTGTTCATCGGGTGTTCGGACAGCCGCGTGAACGCCAACGAGATGGTCGGCGTGCGCAGCGGCGAGATGTTCATCCACCGCAACATCGCCAACCTGGTCGTGCACACCGACATGAACCTCATGTCGGTACTGCAGTTCGCCGTCGAAGTGCTCGAGGTCGAGCACGTCATCGTGTGCGGCCACTACGGATGCGGCGGCGTGGCGGCGGCGGTCGACGGTTCGTACCACGGACTGATCGACAAGTGGCTGCGCACGATCAAGGACGTCTATCGCATCTACCACGACGAACTCGACGCCATCGACGACGCCGAGTTGCGCCATCAGCGCCTCGTCGAACTCAACGTGCGCGAGCAGGTGTACCGCCTGTGTTCGACGTCGTTCGTCCAGCGCCGGTGGGGCGACGACATGCGCAACCACGTGCACGGCTGGGCCTACGACCTCCGACACGGGCTGCTGAAGGACCTCGAGATCGACCCCGCCGACGAACCAGCCCGCGGCATCTACGACCTCGACGGCCTCTGAGCGCTCCATCCTTCCCGTGCTCGTGAACTCGTGCGGGCCATGGTCCCCAACGAGTTCACGAGAACGGCGGCTGACTACGGTCGGAGCATGACCGACGGCCACATCGACCTCGACCTGAACTCGGGTCCGCCGCTCGCGGACCCCATGCTGGACTCGCTGTACCGGCGGATGCGCACGATGCACTCGCTGTACTACCAGGCCGTCGACACGATGGACCTCGAGCACGTCAACCACTTCGAACGCGACGGCGTGCTGCCGATCGCGTTCTCGCTGTTCCACTACGTCAACGTGCACGACGGGTCGTTCATGATGATCACGGGCGAGCCGCCGATCTGGAACGACGAGTGGCAGGAACGGGTGCAGTTGACCATTGCCGACCACGGCAAGCACAAGACCGTCGACGAGATGGTGGCGCAACGGATCGGCGGCTACGACGCGTACAAGGAGTACCAGCGGGCGGTCTTCGAGCGCACCGAGGAGTTCCTGCGCACGATGGACCCCGCCGACCTCACGAGGGTGTTGGTCGCGAAGCCGTATCCGCCGATGATCGCCTCGACGTACAGCGCCCGCTGCGCAGGGCCGATGGGCATCACGGTGCTCGACGGGTTCGAGTGTTGGCTGTACCAGCACGGCCTGCGCCACATGGGCGAGATCGAGCTGGCACGCGGTCTGGTCGGCCTCGGCGGGATGACGTCATGAGCGCGGCCGTCCAGCCCCTCGGCGTGCACCACGTGTCGATCAACGTGCGCGATGCGGCCGAGGGCGTCGCGTTCTACACCGACGTGCTCGGGTTCTCGACGCGCGACGATCGCCCGGACTTCGGGATCGGAGGCGCCTGGCTCGACATCGGCGGCCAGCAGGTCCACCTGATCGAGACGACCGTGCCGGACGACTGTGGCCAGCACTTCGCCATCCATGTCGCCGACATCGATGCAGCGGTCGCCGAGTTGCGCGAGCGCGGCGTCGAGGTCAGCGACCCGAAGCCGGTGGCGTCGAGCCGCCAGTGCTTCCTGCACGACCCGTCCGGCAACCTGATCGAGCTCCACGAACCAGCGACGACCTCAGGGGTCTGACCCCCGAGGTCATCGTCACGTCGGGAACCCGGGGATGCCGTCGTCGAGCTGGACGCCGGCCGAGTTGAGGAAGCCTGACACGAGCCGGTAGAAGCCGGCGACGATCAGCAGCTCGACGAGCTCCGCTTCCGACCAGCGATCGGTGAGCGCCAACCAGGTACCGGCGCTGACGCAGTCGTCGGCGTGGAGGTCGTCGGCGAGCGCGATCAGGGCGCGATCGTCGGGACTCCAGTCGTGGTCGTGTGGCGACGCGGTCAGCGCGCCGATCTCGTCGTCGGTCAGCCCGCACCGCTTGCCGATCACGGTGTGCTGCCCGAACTCGTACACGGCCTGCGCGTTCCAGCCGACACGCAGGATCACCAGCTCGCGTTCGCGCTCGGGGAGCAGGCCCTTGTTCAAGATGAACCCGCCCAGCAGATTGAATCGCTTCAACAGCTTCGGGTGATGCCCGAGCACGCCGAAGATGTTGAGCGGCTTGCCGTCGTGGGTCAGCGCTCCGGCGAGCGTGTCACGCAGCTCGGCATCGGTGACATCGTCGAGGTCGATCGGTTCGATCCGTGGTTCCGTCGGTCGTTCGGTCATCGCTACCCCCAGGAGTGCCTGCCGATGATTACATCACGGGTCAGACCCGCGATGTAATCCCGTCAGTTGTGGGCGTGCTTGCCCGGGTCCCA
>DATKXG010000023.1:0-13336 GCA_035529175.1 Ilumatobacteraceae bacterium | reverse complement strand
TCATCCTCGGGCGGGCCGCCTACACCACCGATTGGGGCATGGCGTTGGTCGCCGGTCTCGGCGGTTCGTTCGTCGGTGGACTGCTCGCCAGTCTGCTCGCCGGCGACGGCCTGGCCTTCAAGCCGAGCGGCGTGATCGGATCGATCGTCGGAGCGTTGATCATCACCGCGATCTGGCAGTGGTACGCGAACAAGAAGCGCTCGGAGGCTCGCGAGGCGGAGAAGAAGGCCGCTCGGTCCGGCCGCCACCACTGAGGCGTCGGTCGGGCCCGTCGGTCGCTGGAACGTGAGCACCGATCATGACCGCTGACACCACACCCGGCCTGGTGTGTGCGCACCACCATCTCTACTCGACGCTGGCTCGGGGCATGCCGGCGCCGCCGCTCACGCCGACGACGTTCCTGGGCGTGCTCGAACAGATCTGGTGGCGCCTCGACACGGCGCTCGATCTCGAGATGCTCCACTGGTCGGCCAAGCTCGGCGCACTCGAGGCGCTCGAGGCCGGGTGCACGGCGATCGTCGACCACCACGAGTCACCGAACGCCATCGACGGATCGTTGAGCGTGATCGCCGAGGCGTGCGCCGAGGTGGGTGTCCGAGTCGTCGCGTCGTACGGGGTCACCGACCGGCACGGACCCGAGGGTGCCCGCAGGGGACTGGAGGAGAACGATCGTTTCCTGTCCGACGGCGGGCGGGGCATGGTCGGTGTCCACGCCGCGTTCACCTGCAGCGACGACACCCTGCACGCGGCCGCCGATCTGGCCGTTCGGCACGGGGTCGGGGTGCACGTCCACGTCGCGGAAGGTCCCGACGACGGGGGAGCTGTCGATCGGCTGCGCGCGCTGGCGACCGACGACTGGTTGCTGATCCACGGCGTGCACCTGCCCGACGACCACGGGTTGCGGGGCACGATCGTCCACAATCCGCGATCGAACATGAACAACGCGGTCGGCTACGCCCGCCCGGCCCGCTTCGCCAATCCGGTGGCGTTGGGCACCGACGGCATCGGTGCCGACATGCTGGCCGAGTTCCAGCTCGCGTTCGTCGCTGCCCGCGCCGACGACGTCACGTTCAGCCCGGACACGGCGTGGTCATGGCTCGAGCAGGGCTGGTCGTTGGTGCCCGAGGCGCGATCGGACCGCGTGCGCTGGACGTACGAGCCGATGGAGCCGTGGCACCTCGCCTACACGCCGACCGTGCGCGCGATCGACGTCGACATCGACGGCGAACCCGCCCTGCGTGACGGTGTCGCCACCCGGGTCGATCCTGCGGAGATCCGAGCCCGAGCCGCCGAGCAGGCAACTCGCCTCCACGCCCGCTTGTGACGTCTGTTCGAGGTCTGCTGTCCGGTTGCGGGGTCAGGTGACGACGACGGTGGTGCCGACGTCGGCGAACGCCCACAGGAACTCGGCGTCGAGGTCGTGCTGGCGCTGGCAGCCGCCGGACAGCCGGGTGCCGAGCTCGTCGGTGGTCTGATACGGCGAGTTGTCGGACACGTGCCGGGGGATGCCGTGGAAGCCGATGTGGCCGATCTCGGTCTGCTGGTAGCGGATCATGTTCGGCAGGAACGCCTGACCGTTCCACGCCGTGGACATCTCCGAGCGGCTGTACACGGTGTGCGTGCCGGGTGCCTCGTTGCTGTACTTCGAGCCCGACACGAGCCAGGAGCGCACGATCTGTTCGTTGGCGTCGACCGCCCACACCCGCTGGCCGGCACGGTCGTACACGACGCGTCGACCGGAACCGGAGTTCTCCGGGAGTGGGGGAGCGTCGGCACCCACCGACGCCACCGGTGACAGGTAGTAGCCGGTCGAGTCGGGAGTGTTCTCGGGCGGGGGAGGGGTGCGCACGACGAGCATGTCCTCGTCGGGCCAGATGTCGAGGTTCATCGCGCTCTCGCGTCCGACGACGCCGTCGACGAAGAGCCCCACCTGCTCCTGGTACGCCATCACCGCGGCGAGCGTCGGATCGTCGAAGTCGCCGTCGATCGCGCCGTCGTAGAAGCCCTCGTCGGCCAGCGCCTGCTGGAGGCATGCGACACCGTCGCCCTGCGAGGTCAGGCGGATCGACTGCGCGCCGATCGTGCAGCCGCCGTCGGCTCGCTCCGGTTCGACCGGCACCGTCGGCTCGACCTCGTTCTGGCCGAGTTCACCCTCGAGGTCGGGGAGCGCGAGCCCGACGGGTGCCGCTGCGGCGTCGGCGACGGGTGCCGGCACCTCGCCGGCGGACTCAGCCGATCCATCGTTGGCATCGGCGGTGATCACGATCGCGTCGGTCCGACCCTCGTCGGCGGTGACGATCGCTCCCACCCCGGCTGCGGCGATCACCGCTCCGAGCGCGAGTCCGAGGCCGAGACGGCGTCGGTGATCGGCGGCGGACGTCATGTCGGGCAAGGCTACCGCGGCGATCCCGTCGAGGCCTGTCAAGCCCCGTTCATCGAACGCGGTTGAGTGTGACGACCACCGCGGCGACGAGTCCGGCGCCGGTGCCGGCGATCGTGGCGAGGCCCACCCAGCGTGCCGCAGACGGGTGCACCACGTCGGTGCCATCGCGCAGCACGCCGTGGAGTTCCTCGTAGTGCGAGCCCGACCACACCAGCAGCACCGCGCCGAACACGACCTGGGCCATCCCGCCGGCAGCGAGCAGCCAGAAGCCCTCGGTGGCAGCGAACCGGCCGAGCACGAGACCGGCGACCATCATCGAGATCGCCGTTCGCTCCCAGGCGAGCGACGTCCGCTCGTGCTGCAACCCGGTGTCGAAGACCTCGGTCGGTCGCTGCGCGTTCACGGCCGATCGACCACGAGGATCACGGCGGCGACGACCGCCACGATCGCGGTGCCGATCGCCATCAGCATCGGCAACCGCGACGTGGGCAGCGGCTCGTTCAACCGCATCGAGCGCTCGTTGAGAGCCCACCGGCGGTAGGCGCTGGCGGCCGTGGCGAAGCTCAACGCCAGCAGCAGGATGCCCAGCGTCTCGCCGAGTGCGACGTCATCGAGCAGCCCCACCGCGGCGAGCCCACCGGCGGCGAGCGCGAGCGCCGTTCGGATCCAGGCCAGGAAGGTTCGTTCGTTGGCGAGGGTGAACCGGTAGTCCGGCTCGGCGCCGACGCCGCGGGGATCGGGCGGCAGGACGCGGTCGCGCAGGGTCACGCGACCTGACTCAGCGCGATGGTGTCGTCGATGGCGGCGTGCAGGCATCGCGTGAGCAGCGCGAGGTCGTCGACCGCCGCGCGGTCGCTGTTGACGCCGAGGTGGACGGTGCCGTCGTAGCTGAACAGCGTGATGTTGATCGCCGCGCCGGCGAGCGGTCCGAACGCGTAGAACTCGTCGACACGCGCGCCGGCCATGAATACCGGGAACGGTGGCCCCGGCACGTTGGAGGTGGTGATGTCGACTCCTTTCAACATCGCGCCGAGGATCGACACGGCCGCCGCCGGACCGAACCGGGAGATCACGCCGGAGATGTCGTTCACGTGTGGCAGGGCCGGCTCGGCGCGCACCTCGCGCAAGAGCTGCTGCACCTCACCGATGCGTTCGGCCGGGTCGGCGTCACTGAGCGGCAGCACCATGCGGGCGGGGACGAACTGGTTGTCGAAGTTGTTCGACCCCTCGCCGCCGCGCACGCTGATCGGCATGTTCATCCGGACGGAACTGCACGGGTGGCCGATCGCGTCGTGGTAGCGCTTCAGCGCGTCGAGCGTGATGGCGACGAACGCGTCGTTGAGCGTGGCGTCGACGGATCTTGCCGATGCTTTCAGCGCACCGAACGGCACCGCGATCGCTTCGAAGTGAGTGTTGAGCGATCGCTCGGTCATCGCGGGGCTGAGCGGCGTGGTCGCGGGCTTGACGACCCGGGCGATCGACCCGGTCGTGCGGCCGAGCTGTTCGATCGTGCCGCGAGGGTCGCGCAACAGATCGGTCGCCGTCCGCAACGACGCCTTGCCGAGCCGCGCTCCGGTCTTCGCCTCCGATGCGATGCGGTGGGCGAGCGAGCGCGCTCCCGGGATGGCCCACACCGGCGCCTCGATGCGGAGCCGATGATCGACCTCTGCCGCGGCTGCGGGGCTGTCGGCCCCGCCCGTCGGCGCCTGGTCCGTCGGGTCGGCCGGGTCGGCTTCGAGGTCGACCATGTGCTGCAGCAACTGCACCATGCCGAGCCCGTCGGCGATCGCATGGTGGACCTTCATGATGAACGCCGCCCGCTTGCCGGGCAGGCCCTCGACCACGCACAGCTCCCACAGCGGCCGGTCCTTGTCGAACGCCCGCGCCGCCATGCGCTGCGCGTGGTCGAGGACCTGGCGTCGACCGGGGCGACGGCCGGGCAGGCGAGCCCAGGTGTAGTGGTAGTCGAGGTCGACGTGCGGGTCGTCGGCCCAACGCGGCGGCGCGACACCTGGCTGCTCGTCGACCACCCGCTGATGCAGCCGGGGGATCACCGCCACGATCCGATCGACGACGGCGTCCATGCGTGCGTGGTCGGGGACCGTGTCGAGGAACCAGACGCTCGTGATCGTGGAGCGCAGCAGTGGGTCGCGCTCGATGTGCCACAGCACGGAATCGCTCTCGCTCATCCACTCGTCGTAGTGCAGCTCGCTCACGTGGTCCCCCGAGCCCGGGTCTCCGGGAACCACGACCGGCCGGCCGTCGTCGACTCCATCGGCTTCATGGGCAGAACGTACACCGGCGACCGAGCCATCAGCTCGTCCGGGGTGTCTTCGGGCGGTCGTCGGTGCGAGACTGCATGACGTGAAGCAGCTGTCCGGCCTCGACGCGAGTTTCCTCTACATGGAGACCGCCAACACCTACGGTCACGTCAACGGTCTCGCGATCTACGAACGCCCGGCCGGCGACTTCGATCCGTACCAGGCCGCCTACGACCGGTTCGACGCGTTGATCGGACGGCTCGAACCGATGCGTCGCCGCCTCGTCGAGGTGCCGTTCAAGCTCGATCATCCGTACTGGATCGACGACCCCGACTTCGACCTCAACTTCCACGTTCGCCACCTCGGCCTCGCGCCTCCCGGTGGCGCCGACCAGCTGGCCGAGCAGGTTGCACGGATCGTCGGTCGCAAGATGGACCGCAGCCGCCCGCTGTGGGAGGCCTACGTGATCGAGGGTCTCGCCGACGGCCGGTGGGCGATGTTGACCAAGACCCATCACGCCACGATCGACGGCGCGTCGGGCGTCCTGCTGCTCGGGATGTTGACCGATCCGGCGCCGGACATGCCGTTGCCCGAGCACGTCGACTGGGTCGGTGAACAGGTGCCGTCGGACCGCGAGCTGCTCGAGCGGACGATGCGCAACCTTGCGGCGAACCCGGTGAAGGGGATGCGCCTGTCGCTGCGCATGATCCGCAACTTCGCCGAGGCGGCCGGTGTCGACAGCCTCTCGGCGATTGCGTCCCAGGCGCGCGACGCGCTCAAGTCGGTGGCACTGGGCGGCGAGGTCGACACCCCCGAACCCGTCCACCGTGTTCGCATGCCGCTGTCGCCCGCCCCGCCGACTCCGTTCAACCGGGCGGTCACGCCGCATCGGCGGTTCGCGATGCGGTCGACCGCGCTCGCCAACATCAAGGCGTTGAAGGAAGCGACCGGCTGCACGGTGAACGACGTCGTGATGGCGATCTGTGCGGGTGCGCTGCGCGAGTACCTCTTGCGTCACGACGCGCTGCCCGAGGCGCCGCTGCGAGCGATGGTGCCGGTGTCGATCCGCACCGGCGAGGAAGAGGACCCGTGGACCAACCGCGTCGGTGGCATCATCGCGGACCTGCCGACGAACTGCGACGACCCGCTCGAGCGGGTGCGCCGCTGCCACGAGGCGATGAACGAAGCGAAGCTCCAGATGGACGTGCTCCCGGCCGAGGACATCGCCGAGCTCGCCCAGGTCGCGCCACCACTCGCCGCGACGGCGGCAATGCGTCTGCAGTCGCGACTGCGCCTCGCCGATCGTGTCAACCTGCCGGTCAACGTGGTGATCTCGAACGTGCCGGGGCCGCGCAATGCGCTGTACTTTGCCGGGGCGAGGATGACGAACTACATCCCGGTGTCGACGATCGCCGACGACATGGGTCTGAACATCACGGTGCACAGCTATCTCGACCGGCTCGACTTCGGTCTGATCGCCGACCGAGAACTCGTGCCCGACCTCTGGGATCTGGTCGACCTGCACATCGACGAGATCGGGGTGCTGTTCGAAGCGACGGGCGCCGACTGGGCCGAGCCGCAGCCGGCACCGTCGATGCGGCGCGGTGAGGTGTCCAAGCGCTCGGTGAAGAAGACGGCGGCGAAGAAGCCGTTGGCCAAGAAGACGGCGGCGAAGAAGAAGTCGCCCGCCAAGAAGACGGCAGCGAAGAAGAAGTCGCCCGCCAAGAAGTCATCCGTCAACGCCTCGTGACACCCCGAATCTGACCGCACCGGTCCGACCGGCAAGACTCGACAGCGATGGACTTCGATCTTCCACCCGACGACCACCCGACACGTCGCACGGTGCGCGAGTGGATCGCCGCCAACCCGCGACCGACTGCGAAGCAGCTCGCCGAGGCCGGTTACGTCGTGCCGCACTGGCCGAAGCCGTGGGGTGTCGAGGCCGACCCGATCGACCAGCTGGTCATCGACGACGAGCTCGCGAAGGCCGGCATCTCGCGACCCGGCAATCACATCGGTATCGGCTGGGCAGCGCCGACGATCTTCCTCGCCGGCACGCCGGAGCAGCACGAGCGCTATCTCCCACCGATCTTCAGCGGTGAGGAGATCTGGTGCCAGCTGTTCTCCGAACCCGACGCCGGGTCCGACCTCGCGAATCTCGCCACCCGGGCCGTGAGGGACGGCGACGAGTACGTCGTCAACGGCTCGAAGATCTGGTCGAGCGGCGCCCACCACTCGCAGCTGGGGATCCTGATCGCTCGCACCGACCCCGACCAACCCAAGCACAAGGGCATCTCCTACTTCATCTGCCCGATGGACCTTCCCGGAATCTCGATGAGCCCGATCGTCGACATGACCACGGCGCACTCGTTCAACCAGGTGTTCTTCGACAACGTTCGGATCCCGGCGTCGCTGCGAGTCGGCGAGGAGGGTGATGGTTGGCGACTCGCGAAGGTCACGCTGTCGAACGAGCGGGTGTCGCTGTCGTCGGCGGGATCGCTGTGGGGTGTCGGTCCGTCGGCCGACGACCTGATCGACCTGATCCGCGGCAACGGTGGACTCGCCGACCCGGTGTTGCGTGATCGTGCCGTGCGCCTGCACATCGAGTCGAAGCTGCTGCACCTCAACCGGATGCGCAGCCTGAGTGCCCGGCTGAAGGGCAAGACCCCCGGACCGGAAGCGTCGATTCAGAAGATCATGGCCGACGAACACGGCCAGCACGTGATGGAACTCGCCAAGGACGTCGCGGGCGCCGACGGCATGCTCACCGGTTCCGGCCCGAGCGGGATGATCGCGTCGTCGTCGCGCAGCGGACCGACGGAGAACAACCTCGCCGTCGATCGCCAGTTCCCGGGCGTCGAGCCGGTGTGGCACTACGGCTACCTGTTCAGCCCGGCGCTCACGCTGGGCGGAGGCACGTTCGCCGTGCAACGCAACATCGTCGGCGAGTTCGTCCTCGGACTCCCGCGCGAACCGAACCTCGAGCAGGGCCTCACGTGGTCCGAAGCTCGACAGCAGCGAAGCTGATCCGACCGGCTCGCGCCGGTAGGTTCGCGCCGTGAGCTCGCAGGGATTCGGCATCGACATCGGAGGCTCGGGGATGAAGGCGGCCGTCGTCGACCTCGACACCGGGGCGCTGGCATCCGACCGGATTCGCATCCCGACGCCGAAACCTGCGACGCCCCGAGCGATGGCCGCCGTCGCCGCCGAACTCGTTCGCCTCCACGGTTGGTCGGCTCCGCTCGGCGTCGGCTTCCCCGGGATCGTGCACCACGGTGTCGTCCACTCCGCAGCCAACCTCGACAGGAGCTGGACCGGCGTCGACGCGGACCGGCTGTTCTCCGATGCGTGCGGACTCGACGTCGCGATGGTCAACGACGCCGACGCTGCCGGGCTGGCCGAAGTCCGCTGGGGGGCGGCCCGCGAGGTCGCGGGCGTCGTGCTGGTCCTGACGTTCGGCACCGGGATCGGCTCGGGGCTGTTCGTCGACGGCATCCTCGTGCCGAACACCGAACTGGGTCACCTCGAACTCGACGGGCGCGACGCCGAGTCACACGCTGCGGCGAGCGTCCGCGAGCGCGAGGGCATCGGCTGGGCCGAGTGGACGCCGCGCGTCCAGCGCTACCTCCGCCACCTCGAGATGCTGTTCTCGCCCGACCTGATCGTCATCGGCGGCGGGGCGTCCAAGCTGGCCGATCAGTGGCTCTCGAAGATCTCGATCGACACCCCGGTCGTGGCCGCGGCGATGGCGAACAACGCCGGCATCGTCGGCGCAGCACTCGTGGCCCGTCACGCCCACCTGTGAACTCGCTGCGCGACCGCAACGATCAGCGGAGTTCGGCAGGGCCGTCGGCGCGACCGCGGTACCAGAGGGTCGCGATCGTGATCGCGACGATCGGGACCACGAAGTAGAGCACGACGTTGCCGTACGAGTCCCGCGTGCCGTGCTCGGTGGCGTCGACGACCAGCCAGCCGAGGTAGATGGCGTAACCGACGAGGAACGCGATGCCCTCCCAGCGGTACAGGACGTTGCCGTTGGCGAAGATCGGGAGGCAGGCGACGGCGACGGCGATCATGACGGGGATGTCGACCTGCACGGCGCTCGCCGCGACCGCGATCGGGTTCGGGGAGACGACGGCGGTCACGCCGAGCACGGCGAGCAGATTGAACAAGTTCGAGCCGATGGCGTTGCCGACGGCGAGGTCACGCTGCCCGCGGATCGCGGCGAGCACCGAGGTCGCCACCTCCGGCAGCGACGTGCCGATCGCGACCACGGTCAGGCCGATCACCAGATCGCTGACACCGAGTTCGGTGGCGATGTCGCTGGCGGAGTTGACCAGCGCCTGCGAGCCGAACACGAGCAGTGCGAGACCGAGGATCAGGAATCCGATGTCGGACACCACCGACGCCTTGGCGAGCGACTCGGGATCGAGCGCTTCGTCGTACTCGGTGACGATGTCGGGTGCCGAGCCGCGGGTCGCGGCGACGACCGTCCAGGTGAGGTACACCGCCAGCGCGGCGAGCAAGACGAACCCTTCGAGCCTGCTGAGCGATTCGTCGAGCACGAAGATCAGCAGGAGCACGGACGCGCCGATCATGATCGGCACGTCGAGGCGCACGATCCGCTGGGCGACGAACAGCGAGCCGCCGATGGCGGCCGCAGAGCCGAGCACCAGCAGGATGTTGGCGATGTTCGAGCCGACCACGTTGCCGATTGCGATCGCGCCGGCCTCGTCGCCGCCGCGCAGCGCGTCGCCGACGCTGACAGCGAGCTCCGGAGCGCTGGTGCCGAACGCCACGACGGTGAGCCCGATCACCACGCTCGACATCCCGGTGCGAGCGGCCAGTCGCGCCGCGCCCCGCACGAGTGCCTCGGCACCGGCCACGAGCGCCACGAGCCCTGCGATCAGGAGTGCGACCGTCGCGATGCCCATGGCGTCCGGAGGCTACGAGCCACCGCCAACTGTCACACCGTGCCGGGCCTAGCGTGACAGTTGGCGGACGCGGTCGGTGAGTTCGGCGCGATACGCAGCGGCTCGACGGAGCTTGATGTCCTCGTACCCGCGGACCTGGTCGGGCAGCGAGGCGATCTCGACCGACCCGTCGTAAGTGCTCGCGGAGAGCCGACGGTTCAGCGTGGCGATGGCGTCGACGTACTCGGGGATCATCGCCCGTTCGACGCGGCGGACCTCCGCCCACCGGAACGGATCGGCCGGTGTGCCGCGCAGCCGCTTGCTCGCCCGGAGCGCCCGCAGCACCGGCACGGCCGAGCGTCGTAGCTTCAGCTTGCGCTCGAGGCCGATCGCTCGGAGCATCGGCGGATGCAGGTGATACGTCACGGTCGTGTCGGGGCCTCCCACCGACTCGTAGCCGGTGCGGGCCTCGTCGTCGAGCAGCAGGCGGGCGACCTCGTACTCGTCTTTGTAGGCCATCAGCTTGTGCAGGTTGCGGGCGACCGACTCGCTGTAGCTCGTCGACGCGACACCGCACCCTCGTTCGGCGTCGCGGGCAGCGGCGATCACGGTACGGAACCGGTCGGCGTACGCCTCCGACTGGTAACCGACGAGGTCGGCGGCGAGCCGCTCGACGAGGTCGTCGAACGACTCGGGACCGGCGGGACGCGTCAGCCCCGCCGCACGCTCGACCGACGCGGCATCGTGGATCCACGCCCGGCCCCACCGGAACGCCGCGAGGTTGGTGTCGACCGCCACCCCGTTGAGCGTGATCGCCTGCTCGATCGCGTTGGCGGGAACGGGGATCGCTCCGGCCTGCACCGCGGCGCCGAGCAGCAGGATGTTGGCGGTGGTGATCGATCCGAGGAGCCCGTCGGCGAGGCCCGCCGCGTCGAGAAAGCGGTTGTCCTCCGAGCGGCTCACCTGGCCGACACGTTCGGCGAGCACGGCAGCAGACGGCGGTGCGATGTCGGGATGCGTCACCATCTGTCCCGTCGGGACCGCGTCGGTCGAGGCGACCACCACCGTGCGGTCGGGGCGGACACCGGCGAGGTTGGCGTCGCTCGCTCCCACCAGCAGGTCGAAGGCCAGGAGACAGTCGACCCCTGACGCGTTCGCGTGGTTCGACACGGCGGACTCGTCGCGGGTGATGCGCAGGTCGCTGACGACCGGCCCGGCCTTCTGCGACAGTCCGGTCTGGTCGAGACCGCGGACGTGCAGCCCCGCGAGCATCGCGGCCGTACCGAGCACCTGGCTGACGGTGATCACCCCGGTCCCGCCGATGCCGGTCAGCCGCACGGTGACGTCGTCGCGGTCGACGAGCGCGACGTCCGGAAGATCGGTCGGCGCGTCGAGCCGTACCGGACGGCCGCCATGGGCCGCGCGGCGGTCGTCGACGGTGACCGTCGCGAAGGACGGGCAGTCGCCCTGCAGGCACGAGAAGTCGAAGTTGCAGCTGGTCTGGTGGATACGTGTCTTGCGGCCGTAGGACGTGTCGACCGGCTGTACCGACAGGCAGTTGCTCTTGTCGCCGCAGTCGCCGCACCCCTCGCACACCCGCTCGTTGATCACGACGCGGAACCCGGGCGTCGGGATCGTTCCGCGTGCCCGCCCCCGCCGGTTCTCGGCGGCACAGGCCTGGTCGTGAATGTGCACGGTGACGCCCGGGAGCCCGGCGAGGAGGCGCTCTGCTTCGTCGAAGCGGCTGCGGTCCCAGACGTCGACGCCGGCGGGGAACGACCCCGCAGGATGACGGTGGGGGTCGTCGCTCGTGACGATCACCCGCTCGACCCCTTCGAGCAGCAGCATCGCAGCAACATCGGGGACCGGCATCTGGCCGACGGGGTCCTGCCCGCCGGTCATCGCCACCGTGCCGTTGTAGAGCAGCTTGTAGGTGATGTTGACACCGGCGGCGACGGCCGCGCGGACCGCCAGCGAGCCGGAGTGGAAGAAGGTGCCGTCGCCGAGGTTCTGCACCAGATGGTCGCGTCCGACGAACGGGGCCATCCCGATCCACTGCGCTCCCTCGCCGCCCATGCACGTGAGCCCGACGACGTCGCCCACGCGTTCGGGATCCATCATCGCGACCATCGCATGGCAGCCGATGCCGCCGCCGACGAGCGTGCCCGGTTCCGCTCGGGTGCTGCGGTTGTGTGGGCATCCCGAGCAGTAGAACGGCGCCCGGTTCACCGTCAGCGGAATCCGGGTTCGTTGCGGGCTGACCACCTCGTCGAGCGGTCGCAGCCGTGCGGCGAGACGGGCGGACAACCTCGCGTGCAGCGGCCCCAGCAGCGTGTCGACGTCGAGGGTCCCGTGACCGGGGACGAGCGGGTCGCCGCCTTCGTCGCGCCGGCCGACCACGCGCGGGTGGTGGGTGCCGTCGTAGAACGAACTCTTGAGCAGCCCTTCGAGCGTCGGGTTCTTCTCCTCGACGACGAGCACCTCGTCGAGCCCCTCGGCGAACTCGCGCGCCTGGCCGGGGTCGAGCGGCACCGGCATCAACAGCTGGAACAGTCGGATGCCGGCGGCTCGCAGGTCGTCATCGGTGACGAGCCCGAGCACCCGCAGTGCCTCGCGGACCTCGTGGAACGTGTGGCCGCACGCGGCGATGCCGATCCAGTCGTCGGCAGTCCGGGTGACCACCCGGTTCAATCCGTTGTCGACGCCGTAGCGGCGGGCGAGCGGCCAGCGGATCTCCTGGAACTCGCGCTCCATGTCGAGTGTGTACGGCGTGAGCAGCCGCCCGTTCGGACGGGGGTGGAAGGGGTGGCCGTCGACGTCGACCACCGGTGACGACGCTCGCACGCGGTCGGGGTGCACGTCGACGGTACCGGTGCCGTCCGCAACGGCGGTGACCAGCTTGAGCCCGGCCCACAGACCGCACGAACGCGACAGCGCGACGGCGTGGCGGCTCAGGTCGAGCGCTTCTTGGACGTCGCCCGGGAACAGGATCGGCATGTGCAGGTCGACCATCGTCGCGTCGCTCGACGACGGCAGGGTCGAGGACTTCGCGGCCGGATCGTCACCGACGACGGCGACGACGCCACCGTGCATCGACGTGCCGGAGAACACCGCATGGCGGATCGCATCGCTGCTGCGGTCGAAGCCGGGGCCCTTGCCGTACCAGATGCCCACGACGCCGTCGTAGCGCGCGTCGTCGAGCGTCATCGCCAACTGGCTGCCCATCACGGCGGTCGCCGCCAGCTCCTCGTTGACGGCCGGCTGCACGACAATCGGCAGGTCGGCAACGGTGGACGACGCCCGCCGCAGTTCCTCGGTGAACGTGCCGACGGGCGACCCCTGGTATCCCGACGCGAACGCCGCCGTGGTGAGGCCGAGGCGACGGTCGAGGCGCAACTGGTCGACGGCGATGCGGGCCACGGCCTGCAAGCCGGACAGGAACACCGTGCCGTCCTCGAGCCGGAACCGGTCGGCGAGCTCGTACGAACGCGAACCGGTCTGCTGATCGATGCCCCCGCTGTCGATCGTCATCGAACCTCCCGTGTCGTCGCCCCACCCAGTTGTAGCCCATCGGCGCAGCCCCGGCCAGCGTTACATCTGGGTCAGACTCCGGGGGTAACGCTCAGACCAGGTAGTGACGCACGGCCAGGCGTTCGGCGGAGTCGTCGCCGGGTACCGGCAACTGGGCGACGACGCGCAGTGCGGGCCATTCGGCCGGGGTCAGCTGCTGGTACTCGAAGGTGAGTTCGCCGGCGGCAGGGTGCTGGAATCGGCGCAGG
>DATKXG010000022.1:0-2522 GCA_035529175.1 Ilumatobacteraceae bacterium | reverse complement strand
GCTGGTGTTCTCGCTCGAGATGGGTCACGCCGAGCTCACTCAGCGCATCCTGTCCAGCGAGGCCAAAGTCGACTCGACCAAGCTGCGCACCGGCAAGCTCAGCGAGAGCGACTGGTCGAAGATCGGTCTCGCCGTGGGGCGTCTCGAGGTGCCGTTGTTCCTCGACGACAACCCGCAGGTGACCGTGATGGAGATCCGGGCGAAGGCTCGCCGGATCAAGGCCCAGCACGGCGGGCTCGCGCTGATCATGATCGACTACTTGCAGCTGATGAGCGGCAGTGGCAACTCCGAGAACCGTCAGCTGGAGGTGAGCGAGATCAGCCGAAACCTCAAGGTGCTCGCCCGCGAACTCGAAGTGCCGATCGTGGCGCTCAGCCAGCTGAGCCGAAACCTCGAAGCGCGTTCCGACAAGCGCCCAATGCTCGCCGACCTGCGTGAGTCCGGCTCACTCGAACAGGACGCTGACGTCGTGATGTTCCTCTACCGCGACGAGGTCTACAACCCCGAGTCGCCCGACAAGGGCTCGGCCGAGGTGATCGTGTCGAAGCACCGGTCCGGCCCGATCGGCACCAAACGTCTCGTCTTCCTCGGCCAGTACACGCGCTTCGACAACGCCGCCCGCTCGATGTGAACGTTCACCAGTGGCGCAGATCGATCGGCCAGCGGTCGCGGATGGTGTCGCCCTCGACCATCCAGAACTGCTCGTGGCGGGCGACCGTGGGGTCGACGTGCGCCGGCCAGATGCGGACGCGGTCGCCGACCTTCCAGTCGCTCAGTTCACGGGGCATCAGGGTGATGTGCTCGTCGGAGCAGAAGAACACGTCGCCCTCGTCCCACGACGGGTTGCCGTGGTCCATGCCGAGCGCCTTGAGCCCGCAGTCGGCGATGATCCAGCCCTTCGAGCTGACCGAGATCACGGTGGCGAGCACCGACAGCGCCTTCTCGAACGGGGTCTCGAGTTCGTCGTACTGGGTGTCCATCAGCGTGTAGGAACCCGCCTGGATCTCGGTACACCACGTGTTGAGATCCCAGGTACCCGTGCCACCGCCGGACACGATGTCGCCGCCGACGAGCTCATGGGCTCGCAGCAGGATCGCCATCGCCGCTTCGACCTTCTCGCGCTTGGTGTCGCGGTCGTGGACCATCATCAGATGCCCCTCGTATCCCATGACGCCGCGGACCTCGAGCCCGGCGGCGCGGGCACGATCGGCGAGGCGACCCGAGTCGTCGACGTCACAGCCGCACCGGGGGAGTCCGACGTCGACGTCGACGAGCACCGATCGCACACCCCCGGCAATCGCTGCGTCAAGCGTCTCGTCGGAGTCGATCGCCACGGTGATGTTCGCCTGATCGTCGAGCGCACCGAGGCGGCCGGTGTCGAGGGTTTCGTTCGCCAACAGGAGGTCCTCGGTCAACCCAGCGGCCACCAGCCCCTCGATCTCGCGCGGCGTCGCCGCGCAGAAGCTGTGGTGCCCGTCGGTGTCGAGGCGCTTGGCGATGTCGGTCGACTTGAACGCCTTGACGTGAGGGCGCAGCCGCGATCCCGGAAGCACGGCGTCCATCGCCGCCAGGTTCCGATCGAAGGTAGCGACGTCGACCAGCAACGCAGGCGTGATCAGCTCGGACGTGGTCGACGGCTCGGCACCCATGGCCCCATCATGACGCTCCACCGTGATTCACGTGAACTGATGAGTGACCAGAGCCCACACGTGTTCACCAGAATGGCCGGGACGCGGCGCCGTTACCGTGAGGGCGTGCAGCTCGACCTCGACTTCGTCCGCTCCCAGTTCCCGGCGTTCGGCCGCCCGATCAACGACGGCCAGTCGTTCTTCGAGAACGCCGGCGGGTCGTTCGCGTGTCGCCAGACGATCGATGCCCTCACCGAGTACTACACCGATCTCAAGGTCCAGCCTTACAGCGAGTTCGAGTCGTCCCGGCGCGCCGGCGAGTCGATGGATCGGTCACGCGAACGTTGGGCGGAGGCGCTCGGTGTCGAGGCCCGCGAGGTCGTGTTCGGACCGTCGACGTCGGCGAACACGTACGTGTTGGCGCACGCGTTCGCCGCGGTCCTCGAGCGTGGCAACGAGGTCATCGTCACGAACCAGGATCACGAGGCGAACACGGGCGCGATCCGTCGTGCTGCCGAACGGGTGGGCTGCACGATCAGGGAGTGGCGAACCGATCCGGACACCGGACTGCTCGACATCGCCGACCTCGAGGAGCTGCTCGGCGAGCGGACCGGGCTCGTCACGGTGCCGCACGCCTCCAACATCGTCGGGTCGGAGAACGACGTCACGCGCATCACGCAACTGGCGCATGGCGTCGGTGCACGCGTGATCGTCGATGGGGTGTCGTTCGCCCCGCACTCGATCCCCGACGTCGGAGCGATCGGCGCGGACGTCTACCTGTTCAGCCTCTACAAGACCTACTCCGTGCACCAGGGTCTGATGGTCGTGCGTGCCGGACTGATGGCCGAGCTGCCCAACCAGAGCCACTTCTTCAACGACAGCGTGTCCGACAAG
>DATKXG010000021.1:0-6266 GCA_035529175.1 Ilumatobacteraceae bacterium | reverse complement strand
CCGATCCCAATCACCGGTCCCGACCGGGACGGCACCGCGACCCTTGTCCTTCGAGGTGAGCGGCACGCCGGCGAGGTCGTTGCCCGATCGCCCGATGATCACGACCGGTCGATCCTTTCCCTTGCCGGGATCGTCTTCGTACGGAACCCAGGTCCACACGACCTCGCCAGGATCGGCCTCACCGTCGAGGTCCGGTGAGTACTCGACCCGTGTGCCGGTCGCCACCCGCCGCGTCGTCGGCGCCGACTGCTTGCGAGACTTGCCGGCGAGCCGGTCACGCTCCTTGAACAGGGCGAGGCCCGCAGCGATGAGTCCGGCAATCAACCGGCGATTGTTCGACATCCGCCGGAGCGTATTCCCCAGCTGCTCGGCCCCGAGTCCAACCCATCACGTTTGCGTTGCACTTCGGATGGGACGGGTCATCCGAATCCGCGCACAAACGTCGGAGCGGCCTCGTTGGGACTCAGCCGAGGTCGGTGGCGAGTAGGTCGTCGTAGGTCTCGCGGCGCACCACGAGGCGGGCCTGGCCGTCGGCGACGAAGACCACCGGCGGCCGGGTGATCTTGTTGTAGTTCGACCCCATCGAGTGACCGTACGCACCGGTGACCGGCATCGCGAGGAGGTCACCGACGGCGAGATCCGACGGCACCTGGGCAGCGAATGCGAGCACGTCGCCCGACTCGCAGTGCTTGCCCACGAGGCGGACCGTCATGTCGCGCTCGGCGTCGACCGATCGAGGAAGGAACGACTCGTACCCGGATCCGTACAGCACCGGTCGCGGGTTGTCGCTCATGCCGCCGTCGACCGAGACGTAGGTCCGAACGCCGGGGATCTCCTTGATCGTGCCGACGGTGTACACGGTCATCGCGGACGACGCCACGATGGCGCGACCTGGCTCGACGCTCACCCGCGACCGCACCCCGAGCGCATCGCAGGCATCGAGCAGCACACTGCCCCACTGCGAGATCGTCGGCGCTTCCTCGCTCTCGACGTATGCGACGCCGAGACCGCCACCGAGGATCAGCTCGGGAAGGTCGAGCGGCACGGCGAAGTCGGCCATCACCTCGGCGGCCTTCGCGAACGACGACGCCTCGAAGACGTTCGAGCCGATGTGGCAGTGCAGGCCGACCAGCTCCATCGCCGAGGACCGGCGGGCGTGGTCGACAGCATGGAGCGCGTCGCCGTTCGCGAGGTTGAAGCCGAACTTCGAGTCGTCCTGGCCGGTCGTGATGAACTCGTGCGTGTGCGCGTGGACCCCAGGGGTGATCCGCAACACCACACGTGGGGCCGGACCGACACCGGCGGCGGCCAGCACGTCGAGACGATCGAGTTCGTCGAACGAGTCGACCACGATGTAGCGGACCTCGGCTTCGACCGCCTGGCGGAGTTCGTCGCCGGACTTGTTGTTGCCGTGGAGCGTGCACGCGGTGGCAGGCACGCCGGCCGACATCGCGACGTGCAGCTCGCCACCGGAGGCGACGTCGAGCAGCAGACCCTCGTCGTAGGCGAGGCGGGCCATCGCCCGGCAGAGGAACGCCTTCGTCGCGTAGATCACCCGCTCGGGCCCGAACGCGGCGACTGCCTCCCGGCATCGGGCACGGAGATGCGCTTCGTCGTAGACGAACAGCGGCGTGCCGTAGTCCTCCGCCAGCGCCTCGATCGACACACCGCCGACCTCGAGCCAACCGTCGTGGCCGACCGTTGCGCTGTCCGGCAGCAGCCGACGCGGGATGGGACTCATGCCCGCCACTCTCCAACCACGTTTGCGTGACGGTTCCGGTGACCCGGATCACCCGAAGTGCAGCGCAAACGGGGTGGGGGCGCGGAGTGGGGCGTGGTCACATCTGCTCCGGGGCGTCGATGCCGAGCAGGCCGAGGGCGTGGGCCAGCGTACGGGCGGTGAGATCAGCGAGCGCGAGCCGGCTGGAGCGCAGCGGCTCGTCGGCCTTCAGGACCGGGCAGTGCTCGTAGAATGCGGTGAAGTCGGTGGCCAGGTCGTAGACGTAGGTGCACAGCTTGTGAGGGCTGTAGGTCTCCAGCGTCGTGTCGATCGCCGTCGGATAGGCGAGCAGTCGCAACGCCAAGGCCCGCTCCTGGGGCGTGCCCACCTGGATGTCGACACCCCTCACCGACGCCCGATCGATCTCGGCGCGCCGGAAGATCGAACAGATCCGGGCGTGCGCGTACTGCAGGTACGGGCCGGTGTTGCCGTCGAACGACAGCATCCGGTCCCAGTCGAACACGTAGTCCTTGATCCGGTCCGTGGAGAGCTCGGCGTACTTCACCGCCCCGATGCCGATCATGTGCACCGTTTCGGCGCGCTGCTCCGAGGTGAGCTCCGGGTTCTTCTCGTCGATGGCAACCGCAGCGCGCTCGAGCGCCTCGTCGAGCAGTTCCACGAACTTCATCGACTCGCCGGTGCGGCTCTTCAGCATCTTGCGATCGGTGCCGAGCACGTTGCCGAACGCGACATGCACCGCCTCACGCGGTGGAGCCAGCCAGCCGGCCATCTCGGCGACGGCGAACACCATCTGGAAATGCTGCTGCTGCGGCGCACCGACCACGTACAGGATCAGATCGGCACCGAGGCGGTCGACCCGGTCGATCACACAGGCCAGGTCGCTGGTCGCGTAGTTGAAGCCGCCGGCACCCTTCTGCACGATCAGCGGCAAGGGGTCGCCGTCGCGGTTGGTGAACCCCGGCGGGAACACCACGTCGGCGCCGTCGGACTCGACCAGCAGTCCCTTGTCGCGGAGCCGCTCGATCACTTCGGTCATCAACGGCTGGTACGTGCTCTCGCCGGCGAGGTCGTCGTCGGTCAGGTGCACACCGAGCATCTCGTAGACGGTGTTGAAGTGCTTGGTCGACAGCTCGACGAGCAGCCCCCACAACCGCTGTGTCTCGTCGTCGCCGCCCTGCAGCAGCACGACGCGCTGACGCGCCCGGTCCTGGAACTCCTCGGACGCGTCGAACGCCGCTCGGGCCTCCTTGTAGAACCCGTCGAGGTCGCCGAGCGAGAGGTGTTCGGCAGCACGCTCCTCGCCGAGGTCGACCAGGTGCTCGATCAGCATCCCGAACGGTGTGCCCCAGTCGCCGATGTGGTTCTCACGGATGACGTGGTGGCCGAGGAAATCGAGCATGCGCACCAGGGCATCGCCGATCAGCGTGGTGCGCAGGTGCCCGACGTGCATCTCCTTGGCGACGTTCGGCGCCGAGTAGTCGACGACCACGGTCTTGGCGTCGGCGACCGGAGCGATGCCGAGACGGTCGTCGCCGGACACCTCGGCGAGATGGGCGGCGAGGAACTCAGGCGCGAACGTCACGTTCACGAAGCCTGGCCCAGCGACCTCGAGTTCGGTTGCGACGCCCTCGAGTGCGCCCGAGTCGAGGATCCGCTGGGCCAGCTCACGCGGGTTCGTGCCGAGCTGCTTCGCGAGCGGCAGCGCCCCGTTGATCTGCGCGTCGGCGCGGTCGGACGGCCGCACGGTCGGATCGGCGGGTTCGCCGCCGTTCAGCTCGGCGAAGACCGGCGCGAGCAGGTTGGTGATCGTGGCAAGGGGGTCCGACATGGTCGAACCAGTCTGCCGCATACGAGGTGTCGACTCACAGGAGCTTCGAATCGGGGCCGCTGCGCCGCGTCGAGGTGCGATGATGGACGGCGGAGGGACCTGATGACTGCACGCACGCTCACCGACACCGCACCTGCCTTCGTCTCGATCGCGCATCGCATCGTCTGGGCGACCGTCGCCACCGTCGACCCGTCCGGCGCGCCACGCACCCGCATCCTGCACCCCATCTGGGAATGGGACGGCGAACGGCTCACCGGATGGATCGCCACGGGACCGAATTCACCGAAGGCTCGGGACCTCGCGAACGAATCACGGGTGTCCCTGACCTACTGGGATTCGACACAGGACGTCGCGACGGCCGACTGCGACACCGTGTGGGAGTCCGACGACGAGTCGAAGCGGGCGGGCTGGCACCGATTCGCCGAAGGTCCGGCACCGGTCGGCTACGACCCAAGCGTCGTGCCCGGCTGGGACGGCCCGGACTCCGAGGCGTTCGGGATCCTGCGTCTCGAGCCATCTCGGCTGCGGGTCTTTCCCGGCACGCTGCTCACACAGGGCACCGGCACGCTGCTCACCTGGAGCAAGCCGGAGTAGCCCGAGAGGGTGCCGTCTGACCGGACGAACTGACCGGACGAACTCGACGCATATGACCACCACACGCTTCCGTGTCGGCAAGATGGACTGTGCCGCCGAGGAGCAACTCGTCCGGATGCGCCTCGATGCCGTTGCCGGCATCCGCCGGGTGGACATCGACCTCGCCAACCGCACGGTCGCCGTCGATCACGACGGCACCGTCGGGGAGATCGCAGCAGCGCTCGACAGCCTCGACCTCGACAGCACCCCACTCGACGAGGGCAACGCGCTCGACCCGGTCTCACCGACCGACCCGCAGCGCGAGCGTCGGGCGCTGCTCCTCGCGCTCGCGATCAATGCTGCGTTCTTCTTCGGCGAGTTCGTCGCCGGCGTGTTCGCCCGATCGCTCGGCCTGATCGCCGACGCGCTCGACATGGGCGCCGACGCCAGTGTCTACGCACTCAGCCTGTTCGCCGTCGGGCGATCAGCGACCCGCAAGCGACGGCTCGCCGCGGCGAGCGGGTACCTCCAGCTCGGCCTCGCGATCGTCGGTCTCGCCGCCGTCGTCCGCCGGTTCATCGGTGACGTCGAGCCCCCGGATGTCTCCACCATGATCGTGATGTCGCTGCTCGCGCTGGCCGGCAACATTGCGACCATCGTCGTCCTGCATCGTGTCCGCAGCAGCGAGGCTCACATCCAGGCGAGCTGGATCTTCACCGCGAACGACATCAAGGTCAACCTGCTCGTGATCGCTGCCGCCGCGGCAGTCGCCGCGACGGACTCTGCCGCCCCCGACCTCATCGTCGGAGCCGTCATCTTCGTCATCGTCGCCAACGGCGCTCGTCGGATTCTCGCAATCAGCCGCGCATAGACCGCCAAAGGTGCGGTCGAGCCAGTGGCGCCGACGTGTGCTGAGATCCGTGAACCGGGACACAGCCCGCGAGGAAGCAACGGCCGCGCTATGGTCGCGGCTGCGCCTGGGAGCGCTCCCGGAGGATTGTGTGGTCGACGACCGTGGTTCGAGTCATCCCCAAACCGAGCAGGGCCCGTCGGTCCTGCTCTACATCGGCTGCTACACGAACGACTCCTCGGTCGGCATTCATGTCCATGACTGGTCCGATCCCGCAGCGGGCCCCGTCGAGCTGAGCGGGTTCGACGACATCGAGCATCCGTCGTTCCTCGCTGCGCACCCGCGTGGAGCGGTCCTCTATGCCGTGTCCGAGACGGCACGGCTCGAGGGCGGAAGCGTCACGGCGCTTCGCATCGATCCTGTCGACGGCTCGCTGACGACGATCGATCGTGTCTCCAGCCATGGCGGCGCCCCGTGCCATGTCAGCGTCGACGCCGACGGTGGGCACCTGTACGTCGCCAACTACGCCTCCGGCACGGTCGCGGCCTATGCCCTCGAGCCCGACGGTCGATTCGGCGAGGTGATCGCCGTCCACCAACATCACGGTTCCGGGCCGACCGGCCGCCAGGACGGGGCCCACGCCCATTGCATCGTTCCCGGTCCGATCCACGAGCGACGCCATGTCGAATACCAGGCCCAGAACCATCCGATTCGCCCGATCGTTGACCGTCGCCGCGCTGGTCGTCGTCGCAGCGTGCGGGTCGGACGAAGGAGCGGCCGTGCAACCGCCGGAACCGATTCCGATCGACCCACCCGACGGCATGGAGCTGGTCTGGAGCGACGAGTTCGACGGCGACGCGATCGATCTCGCGAACTGGACCTACGACATCGGTGGCTGGGGGTGGGGCAACGGCGAGGCCCAGTACTACACCGACCGCGCAGAGAACGCCCGAACCGAGAACGGGTTGCTGGTCATCGAGCTCCGCGAGGAGGAGTTCGACGGGTCGTTCTACACGTCGGCCCGACTCAAGACGCAAGGCCTCCAGGAGTTCCAATACGGTCAGCTCGAAGCACGCATCAAGGTGCCGAGCGGTAGCGGAACCTGGCCCGCATTCTGGATGCTGGGCGCCGACTTCGACGCCGACTCGGACGACCCGGCCCAGCAATGGCCCAACGTCGGCGAGATCGACATCATGGAATACGTCGGTCGGGAGCCGGATCTGGTGCTCGGCACCATCCACGGCCCGGGCTATGCGGGTGCCGGCGGCCGGTCG
>DATKXG010000020.1:0-2836 GCA_035529175.1 Ilumatobacteraceae bacterium | reverse complement strand
CGACGACGTAGCCGTTGCGCAGCGCTGCGAACTCGCCGCCCGAGCCGTTGACCACGGCGGTGTCGCGAGCGAGCTTCAAACCGGCGACGGCGCCGCTCGGGCTGACGTCCTCGACGAACATCTTGACGCCGAAGTTCACCGCCACGTGTCGCCGGCGCGTGTACTCGCCGCCACCGAACAGCGACGGATGCTGCCACTCGCCCGTTGCGACGTCGTAGGGACCGGAGGCATCGATCCCGTACGGCACGACGCGGTCGCCGCCGAACGTGGACATCAGCGCGGCGGCACGAGCCATCTCGCCGGCGTCCCACGATTCGGGGTCGGGCTGCAACGACACCGCGCCTTCGCCGGCGATGTCCTCCATGATGCAGTAGCCCACCCCGCGGGAGTTGTTGGCCGACGCCGGCACTTGCCACAGGGTGCCGTAGTGGGCTCCGATGAACGCGAACGGCCCACCGTTGGCGCCGGTCCCGGTCCCCGGCCAGGAGTACATCGTCGGCGACGGGGCGATCTCGCCACCGAACCCGTTGCGACCCGAACCGGCAGCACCATGGGAGGATCCCCCCGCTGGCGGCGGTGCGGCATCGGTCGACGGCGCCCGCCCGTTCCCGGCGAGCACGAGCAACGAGACGACCGCCAGCACGATCACGATCGTGACCAGGTCGACCGGACCCGAAGCCCGGCCCCACGTATCGGTGGGGGTCTGGATCGATGCCCGGCTCGCACCGGTGCGGCGAGGTGGTGTGGTGTGCATGTCGTGTCCCGATCTGTCCGTGGATGTCTCCCCGGACAGTGGGCGTCGGAGCCGCCGTGTGGGAACGGCTCCGCCCCCGATCGTGGACCCTCGGCGTCACGTCAGCTGATGTCGCGGAATTCGGAAGTGTGCTCTGAGCTGGGACGACGTGCGTCGGCGCTACGGCACCCACCAGCCCGTGAGGTCGACGATGAGGTTCCCGCCGCTCGACGACATCAGACAGCTGCGATCGCCGTCGACCAACGGGACGATCGCCCCGTTCGCGCTCACCGACCCCGGCGCAGGGTTGAGGGTGGAGGTGTCTCGCAGCGTGACGCAGTCGAACGTCGACACGAATCCGTGCGCAGGGTGGTCCAGTGCGGTGACATTGACCGACGCCGAGCGTGGGGTGAGCGGCGACAGCTGGGTGCCGAGTGAGCTGAACGAGCGGACCTCGGCGGACGTGAGCGGCACACCGCGACGCGTGTCGAGCAGGCGGATCGGGTCGACCGCGACGAGGCCGAGACCGTTGGGGCCGAACGCGCCGGTCACGTCGATCAGGATGTCGGCCGAGGTGTCGGCGTAGACGCAGATGGAGCCGTCGTCGGTGGCGACGATCGCGTTGTTGGGACGGGTCTCGCCGGCCGCGAAGTTGAGGCTCGAGGTGTCCGGTCGACCCCGCCTACACGGGTAGGCGGTCAGGAATCCGGCGGCGGCGGGGTTGACCGCGGTCAGGTTGACGGCGATCGCCGTCGAGCGGGGCGGGAGCCCTGCGGAGAGGTCGAACCGGGTCGTCGATCCGGCAGCGACGCGCCCGGATCCTCCGAGACCCGATCGGGTGTCGGCAGCGCGGGAGGGGCCCAGTGGCACGAGACGCGAGCTCCCCGACGGCCCGAGCCAGCCGGTGACGTCGACGAGGATGTCGGCGCCCGCCGAGGTGAACACGCACAGCTCGCCGGCGGGCGACAGCGTGGCGATCGTGTTGTTGGCAACCGTCTGGGCGGTCGCGTGGTTGAGCACGGACACGTCGGGAACCTGCGGCGTGCACGGATAGACGGTCGCGAATCCGGGGGCGTCGGGCTGGACCAGGGTGATGTTGGCCACGACGGCGCGCGCGTCGCTCGGGATCCCGATCCGTCCGGCGACGGGAACCCGCACGACGCCACCCGCCGGCTGCCGGATCTGGCCGCCGAGTGCGCTGCGCGTGTCCAGGATGCGCTGCGGCGGGATCGCCGTCATCGCCAACCCGTTCGGGGTGGGCGCCCCGTTCGGCGGTGCCGGCGGAGGAGGCGGTGGCGCCGGGGTCGTCGTGGTGGTCGTCGACGTCGAGGTGGTGCTGGATGTGCTCGATGTCGTCGTGGTGCTGGATGTCGACGTCGAACTTGGCGTGCTCGATGTCGTCGTGGTGCTGCTGGTACTTGTCGACGTCGAAGTGGTGCTCGACGACGTGCTCGACGTGGTGCTCGACGTGGTGCTCGGCGGAGCGACGTCGGTGACGTCGAGCGTGTACTCGCCCATCGAGCCGTACGCCACGAACCCGGTCTCGGGGGTCAGCCAGGCGCTGCCGGCGATCTCCACGGTGAAGGGTCCGGCTGTCGCGGGCACGACGGTGCTCAGCGACCAGGCGGTCACGCTCGCCGGGTCGATCGTGATCACGTCGTCGCCGTCGGCGTCGCGCACCGTCATGCGGGCGAGCAGGTTCGTGGCGTTCGTGCCGCCCGTCACCGTGACCCGCGTCGACCCGCTGCCCGGTGCGACCCGGAACACGTCGACGTCGCCGTCGACACCGATCAGTCCGCCGTGGGTTCCCGTCGCCACCGGCGTCGCCGAGGCAGTAGCATCGCCGTGGTCATCGGCGCGGACGCCACCGCGCGATCCGATCTCGGCGAGGTCGTCCTCGTCGGTGTTGTTGGCGCCGGGATACTGCCCCTTCGACCAGTGCGAGACGGCCCGGCTGTAGGCCGTTCCCATGATCGGGCCCCAGCTGTTGTGGCCGCTGTAGTAGTCGAGCGTCGCGGTGCCGTCGTGGCGGAGCGAGAAGGTGTGGCCGGCCTCGTGTGACGCGGCCTCGGCGACCGACTTGGCATTGCCGCTTGCGAGGTT
>DATKXG010000019.1:0-5688 GCA_035529175.1 Ilumatobacteraceae bacterium | reverse complement strand
CGTCTTCTACTACATCACCCTGTACAACGAGAACTACGAGATGCCGCCGCTGCCCGACACGCCGGGGTTGGCAGAGGCGATCGTCGAAGGGCTCTACAAGTGGGCCGACGCGCCCGCGGGCGCGACGATCCCGGCGACGCTTCTGTTCTCCGGCACGGCACACACCGCCGCGCGTGAAGCAGCGGTCGAACTCGCGGAGCACTACGACGTCGGCGTCGAGCTGTGGTCGGCGACGTCGTACAAGTCGCTGCGCGAGGAGGCACTCGCCACCGAGCGGTGGAACCGACTCCATCCGTCGCAGACCCCACGAGTCCCGCGGGTGGCGCAGATCCTCGACGAGTCGCAGGGCCCGATCGTCGCGGTGTCGGACTTCATGAAGATCGTGCCCGAACAGATCCAGCGCTTCGTGCCCGACCGGACGTTCGTGCCGCTGGGGACCGACGGCATGGGCCGTTCCGACACTCGCGAGGCGTTGCGGCGCCACTTCGAGGTCGACACTGGTCACGTCGTGCTCGCCGTGCTCGACGGTCTGCTCGCCGACGGCAAGGTCGACGAGTCGGTCGTCGCCGACGCCATCGCCCGCTACGACATCGACCCCGAAGCCATCGACCCGTATCTCTCTTGATTGATCGGCCTCACCACGGGCCGGTGGTCGACGGTCGAGGTCGGCCGATCTCCGGCTCGTCCGCTGGCGCTCCCGTCGCCGGGCGCGCTCTCCGGTGGGCCGCTCGCTAGCGTGAGCACCATGGGTGGAACGCTGTACATAACGGGAGACACGGCGGCGGACAAGCTGCTCAACACCAACGCCAACGCGCTCCTGATCGGGATGCTGCTCGACCAGCAGGTGCCGATGGAGTGGGCATTCGCCGGTCCTGCGACGCTCAAGCAGCGCCTCGGCCACCTCGACCCGAAGAAGATCGCGGCGATGGATGTCGAGGAGTTCGTCTCGATCTGCTGCGAGAAGCCCGCGATCCACCGCTACCCCGGCTCGATGGGCAAGCGCATCCACGCGGTGTGCGAGGCGCTCGTGGCCGACTACAAGGGCAACGCCGCCAACATCTGGAAGGGCGTCGACTCCGGTGACGAGCTGTACCGGCGTCTGCGCGCGCTGCCCGGGTACGGCGACGAGAAGGCCAAGATCTTCGTCGCCATCCTGGGCAAACGCATGAACGTGCAGCCCGCAGACTGGCAGACTGCGGCCGGCGTGTTCGGCGACGATGTCCCCCGATCGGTCGCCGACATCGACGGTCCGGAATCGCTGGGGAAGGTGCGGGAGTGGAAGCAGGCGCAGAAGGCAGCGAAGAAGGACAAGCAAGGCCGCGCGGCGGCCAGCTGAACGAGACGTCACGCAGCGGCCGGCTGATCGACGCGCCTTCCTCCGAGCACCTGACCGGCCCGTTGCGTCACGCGAGACTGGTCGCTGCTGCCCCGTATCTCGTCGTTGCGATCGTCGGCACCTGGCTGACCCGATCGTTCTGGCTGCCTGGTGGCTACGTCGTCGGGTTCGACACGTACGCCTATTCGGGCCCCAACGTCACGGTGAACGAACGGGCATGGAGCCAGTGGCACCTCCCCATCCTCAACGACCTGATCTTCGGCGGGGTCCCCCACCTCGGCAATCCGCAGGCGGGGGCGCTGTATCCACCACAGCTCCTCACCCTCGTCATGGGGACCAACCGAGCGATGGGGATCATCGTCACCGCGCACGTCGTGCTGCTCGGGGTCGGGATGCTCGTGCTGGCCCGACGCCTCGCGCTGTCATCCATCGGCGCAACGGCGGCCGCCGTGATCGCCATGGCTGCTGGTTCGGCCCTGACCAAGACGGTCCAGTTCGAGCAGATCCTGGTCCTTGCGTGGGTGCCGCTCCTGCTCGCAACGATCCACGCGGTGATCACGTCGGATCGGCCATGGCGGGCTGTTGCCGCGATGGCCGCGACCACTGCGGCCATCTTGCTCGCGGGGCACCCGCAGCTCGTCTACCAGGCGGCGATCCTCGCGGCGGCAGCCACGATCGGCTTCGCGATCGGTGGCGACCGATGGCGCCGCCTCGGCCACGTGGCGCTCGGCGCCGTGCTCGGCGTGCTGATCGCCATTCCGCAGCTGGTCGCCGTGCTCTACGCCACCGCCGACAGCGCGATCACCGGCGGCCGCGATCTGGAGGAGCTGCGCTCACAGGCGTTGTCACTGCCCCGGAAGTACCTGGCCCAGGCGGTGCTCGGCACAGTGCAGGACCGCGATCCCGCCGCGTTCGCATCGAGTTTCGAGAGCATCGTGTTCATCGGGGTCGTCGTCGCGATCTTGTCGGTCGTCGGGGCCGTCGCCCTGATCGGCGCGCGACGTTCACGTCCCTGGGCGATCGCGTTCGCGGTCGCCGCGCTGCTGGCGCTGACCTGGGCGACCGGCCCCCGGTCGTTGCTGTTCCGTGTCGCCTTCGACGTCGTCCCGGGCTTCGATCTCGCCCGCGCGTCCTCACGCTGGCTCGTGATCTTCGGGCTCGTGGCCGCGCTGTTCGCCGGCGCGGGCGTCGACGCCATCTGGCGGGGTCGTGCAGGGCGAGCTCATCTCGCAACGGCTGGAGTCGTCGCCCTCGGCACGACCACGCTCATCGGGTTCGGGGTGCTCGTCACTGCGGATCGTCGGTCCGCGACGATCTGGGCGGTCACTGCGATCGCGGCGATGGCGCTCCTCGCCGCGAACGCCCTGACACCGAGGGCATTGCGGGCGAGTGCAGTAGTGATCGTCGCGCTGGCATCGGTCGAACTCGTCATGATGTCGCTGCATTCGGTTCCGCAGCAGCTGCGAACCGACAACTCGTTCACGAGCGCTCGGACGGCGACCACCGACTTCCTCGCCGATGTCGACGCCGGGTCCACCATTGCGCTCACCGACGACGGTCGATCAGCCGGCTATCAGGTCCCCGGCCTGCGCCCGAACACGAACGTGCTCAACGAGATCGCGTCCCTCGACGGGTACGACGGAGGCGTCCAGATCACCGAGCGGTGGGCCGACGCCCTGCGCAGGTTCCAACCCGACCCACCGATCGATCTGCCGCTGCGCAACAGCCTGACGCTGCCGATCGAACCCGAACCTCTTGCCCGGCTCGGTGTGCGGTACGTCCTCATCGACCTCGCCCGCCCGCCCGCCGACTTCATCCCGGGCTGGACGGGTCCGGTCGCAGCCGATCAGTACTTCGAGGTCTGGGAGAATCCGGACTGGCTCGGAGACGCCGTGGCCTGGTCATCGGCTGCCGTCTCGGACGATCCTGCCGCGCAACTGCGAGACGATCCGACTTCGGTCGGCGAGGTCGCCCTGGTCGACCGTGAGTCGGCCGTGCTCGAGTGCGTGTCCGAGTGTGACCCCGTCGGTCTGACCGTACAGCGACCGCGTCCCGAACGGATCGAGGTGGCCGTCGACCTCGATCGGCCGACCGTGGTCAGCACTACTCAGCAGGCGCTCCAGGGCTGGGAGGTGACGATCGACGGCGAGGAGGCCGACACCCTTGAGGTCGACGGCCTCTTCCTCGGCGCGGTCGTGCCGGCCGGTGAACACGAGATCGTGTTCACCTACCGCTCACCGTGGCTCACCACGACGTTGGCGCTGTCGGTGCTGGCGATCGGTGCCACGATCGCGCTCGCCGTCGGCGATACGGTGCAATCTCGACGGCGGGCTCAAGCTGCGGGCGGCGACGACCGATAACCGGTTGACGTTCATTTTCGACCTGAAGGGTCTCCTTCACCGTGCGTATCCGCTCCACCATCCCGTTGATCTGTGCACTGATCGGCTCGTCCACACTCGCCGTCGGAGCCGGCTCGCCCGCCGAGGCCGCCCAGTACAGCCTGTCGGTCAACACGCGGGTACACATCGGCGTGGATGCCGTCGGTGGTTCCAGCAGCCCCGGCTACGACATCTCGCCGTGCGACCTCCAGGGAGGTCCCGGACAGATCTCGTTCGGTGTCGGAGGAACTCCGGCCCAGGTCCGCCTCGAGATGTATCCCGGCGTGTGCGGCCGCTACAACGGCTGGGAGGACGTCGGCGGCGTCCACGTGGAGGCAGCCCTCGGCGGCGGCGACCTCGGAACAATCACGATGCCGGTCCCCGGCCAGGGCGGCGCGTTTGCCATACGTGGTTCGATCCTGTCGGGCTCGACCATCACCGACGGCCGAGTCGCGGTCGACGCCTTCCAGATTCCCACCGGCTATCCCGATCCGCCGGCACCGCTGCAGAACAACGGCCGCGCCGAGTACGGAGCGTTCGCGTCGACCAACAGCCGCGGCTCGACGTGGAGTGGCGGCATCGGCTGGACCGGGCAGTACCTCCTGTTCGTCACCGACAAGGCGACCGGCCGGAAGGTCTCGGCCACGGTCGGAATCGGGCCCAGCTCGATCCCGACGATCGATCTCGACGCGATCTGCTTCGGCTTCGACACGTGCAACTATCTCGCCGGGGGTCCTGGCGTGACCGCGGGCTCCTTCCATCCGACCCCACCGACGCGCATCCTCGACACCCGTCGGGCCCTGGGGATCTGGGGACCCGTCCGCAGCGGCGACGGTCGCCATTCGTCGCTCGATCCGATCACTCGCCGCAATGAGACGGCCAACCACGAGCTCCAGGTGACCGGACGCTATGGCGTGCCTGCCAGCGGTGTCTCCGCCGTGTTGCTGAACGTCACCGCCCTCGACGCAGACGTGCCCGGGCCCGGATTCATCTCGATCCTGCCCAAGCCACCGCGAGTCGGCGACATCTTCAACGACCAGGGGAGCTACGGCGGCTACCCCACCACCTCGAACCTCAACCTCGACAACGGCGACCCGGTGCCCAACCTGGTGCTCGCCCGCGTGGGGGCCGGCGGCAAGATCCGGATCGCCAACTACTCGGGCCCGAAACACGTCATCGCCGACGTCGCCGGCTGGTTCGGCACCGGGGGTGCGCACACGGACGGCGCCGGATTCGCCGGAGTGGTCCCCGACAGGCTGATGGACAGCCGCAACGGCATCGGCGGACCGGCGTCGAAGTTCGCGGCCGGCGAGATCCGTAGCCTGCAGGTCGCCGGCGTCGCCGGAGTGCCGAACAACGCCGAGAGCGTCGTGGTGAACATCACGCTGACGGGGGCCGACCGGATCGGCTTCGTGACGGCATTTCCCGACGGCCAACCGGTGCCCGACGCATCCAACGTCAACATCGTGCCCGGTGGTGTCCGCGCCAACACCGCCGTCGTCAAGGTCGGCAGCAACGGACGGATCAACCTGTTGATGGCCGAGGCGAGTGCCGACGTGCTCGTCGACGTACTGGGAAGCTTCGGGCCCTACGGTGGCAAGGTCACCTCGGTCATTCCCGAACGCATCGTGGACTCACGCACCGGGCTCGGCACCTCCGCCGGTCCGTGGGGCGAGGGCGAGGTACGCAACGTCCAGGTGGCTGGTCGCGGCAGCGTGCCGGCCGGCGCGACCGCCGTGATCGCGAACCTGACGGGGACCAACACGACCTCGTGGGGCTTCCTGTCGGCATGGCCGGCCGGATCGCCGCAACCGGCATCGTCGAACCTCAACTTCCTCGGCGGCCAGACCGTGCCGAACCTGGTGATGCTGAAGCTCGGCGCCGGCGGGCAGCTGTCGATCTCCAACGGTCTCGGCTCCGCCCACGTCCTCCTCGACGTGATGGGCTACGTCAACTGACCGACTGTCACACCGT
>DATKXG010000018.1:0-10605 GCA_035529175.1 Ilumatobacteraceae bacterium | reverse complement strand
CGTCACGCAGGTGTCGGCGGTGTGGGAACTCCGGCGGGCGTCTCCCGACGCGAACTTCGCTGAGCTGTACGGGCGGGCACTGCGAATCGGGCGCGACCACATCTCCTCGACCGTCAATACGCTCTTTCTCGCCTACGCCGGGGCGTCGCTGCCCTTGCTCCTGCTGTTCAGCGAGGCGGAACAGGGCCTCGGTTCGGTGGCGACGCGTGAGGTCGTCGCCGTCGAGATCGTCCGAGCGCTCGTCGGGTCGATCGGCTTGGTCGCCTCGGTGCCGATCAGCACGGCGCTGGCTGCCAAGGTGTTGGCATCGACGAGCCCGACCCGACCCGACCACAGAGCCGAACCGAGCGAGCCGACGGCCGATTCGGCCGGCCGATGATCGCGCTCGACGACGCTCTGCGCGAGACCGTCGCTGCCAATCTGGCTCGCCACGAGCGTCGCGAGGTCCCGCTGGACGGGCGACGGCATGCCGCCGTTGCGATCCTGCTCGTCGATTCCGCCGTCGGCTCGGACCAGGTCGATCCGTTCGGTGCCTCCGCCGACGACCTGGCGGTGATCCCCTCGGACGTCTCCGACCTCGACGGCCGCATGGCCGACGTAGCGGGTGGAGCATCGTTCGTGCTCTGTCGCCGCAGCGCTGGACTGAACCGGCACGCGTCGCAGTGGGCGTTGCCGGGCGGGCGGCTCGACGTCGGAGAGACCGCGGTCGAGGCGGCGCTGCGCGAGACCGACGAAGAGGTCGGTGTGCGGTTGGGGCCTGATTCGGTGCTCGGCCTGCTCGACGACTATCCCACGCGGTCGGGCTACGTGATCACGCCGGTCGTGGTGTGGGGTGGGGCCGACATCGAGATCGTGCCGCACCCGGGCGAGGTGCTCGCCGCCTACCGGATCGGGCTGCACCAGCTCACCCGGCCCGATTCGCCGCGCTTCGTCACGATTCCCGAGAGCGAGCGTCCCGTCGTACAGGTCCCCCTCGGTGGCGATCTGATCCACGCGCCGACCGGCGCGTTGCTCGTGCAGTTCCGCTGGGTCGCCCTCGACGGCCGCGTCAACGAGCGCGTCCACGACTTCGAACAACCCGTCTTCGCCTGGGGCTGACCGCGCCCAAACGTGATGGCTGGCCGGTTCAGCGGCCGGAGTGACCGAAGCCGCCGCCACGGTCGACGCCGTCGAGCGAGTCGACGACCTGCCAGGCGACCGATTCGACGCGTTGGACCACGAGCTGGGCGATCCGGTCACCACGCTCGACCACGTAGTCGGTCTCCGGGTCGGTGTTGATCAGCACGACCTTGATCTCGCCGCGGTACGCAGCGTCGATCAACCCCGGCGCGTTGACCACGCTGATGCCGTGCTTCATCGCCATTCCGCTGCGGGGGAGCACGAACCCGCCGTGACCCATCGGGATCGCGATCGAGATGCCGGTCGGCACGAGTACCCGGCCGCCGCCGGCAGCGAGCGTCGCCGACTCGCGTGCGTACAGGTCGAGTCCGGCGTCGCCGTCGTGGGCGTACTCGGGCAGCGGGAGGTCGAGGTCGAGCTGGACGATCGGAACAGGAAGGCTCACCCCACCGATCGTAGGTGTTACATCTGGGGTCGCTGACCCCTGATGTAACACCGTCGTGCTACGGCGTGAGCTCGACGACGGTCCAGTCGGCGAGGTTGCTCGTGTCGCAGGAGCCGGCGGTCGTGATCAGGATCCGCTCGTCGGCGTCGGTGGCCTCGGGGAACGAGTCGATGTCGGCGAACGAGCACCGACCGAACAGCGGCGTGGTCGTCCATCGCAGCTGCGACTGCCAGGAGTGGACCAGTCCGGAGTTGCTCCGACTGTCGCTGATCGTGGCCAGCGCGAACTCGGCGTCGTCGCGGTCATCGATGCGATCGAGTTCGACGACGATGTCGTTGGTGAGCAGTTCCATCGGCTGCGACGCATCGACCATCACGAAGACCTGTTCGGTCTCGCTGAGCAGGTTCGCGACCAGTGCGTAGCCGCCAAAGACGATCGCAACGATCGCGACCCAGATCGCCAGCGGCTTCACGCGTCAGCCACCGGCGTTGAAGAGCGCAGCGATCTTGAACTCGACGTCGTCTTCACTGGCGTCGATGCTCGCAGCTTCGACCAGCGACGACACGCGACCGAGTTCTTCGAGGTCGGCCTCGAATCCGACGGTGTAGATCGGGATCCGCAGCCCGGCGATCATGTCGTCGACGTCGTCGAACTGCAGCCCGTCGGTGGTCTCGCCGTCGGTGAGCACCACCAGCAGCGTCTTGAGGTCGGGGTCGGCGGCACGTTGGTCCTCGAGCATCTTGAGGCCGAGCACGATGCCGTCGTACATGGCCGTGCCGCCACCGGGACTGAGGTCCTCGGCGATCGCCGTGTACCGACCCTGCTGGTTGAGGTCGAACTCGGCGACGTCGAGGCGCTTCATCGCCGTGTCGTTGAACTCGACGACCCCCACCTGGGTCTCGGGCTTGATGAACTCGCGGGCGGAGGTCATCGCTTCGCGCACCGCCTGGATGCGGGTGCCCTCCATCGATCCGCTGACGTCGACCACGAACACGGTGGCCACCGGTCGTCCACCGTCCTTCTTGTCCTTCCAGACGTTCTGGACGTCGATCAGCGTTGCGCCCGAGGGCACCTCGACGGTCGGCGTGAACGGCGCAGGGTCGAAGCCGAACTCGTCGGCGAGCTGCTGGTATTCGGGTTGCTCGGCGAACCGGGCGAACAACTCGAGCACCTCGGTCGCGGCCGCGTCCAGATCGCCGACCGCGTACAGCGGGTTGTCGTGGCGGGCCCCGAACGGGATGAACTCGAAGCCCGACTGCAGCGAGTCGGTGTTGGTGAACGTCTGCCACTCCATCACGAACGTGTCGAGCGTGCCGGTGTCGTTCTCGACCGAGTCGCGCATCTGCAGGGTGGTGAGCGCCACGAACGGCACCTGGCGCTGGAACTGCTCGAACACGCTCGCCACGTCCGGCGACGTCAGCTGCGACTCGTCGCCGTCGGCGATCGAGTCGAGCACGGTCAACAGGAAGTTCAGCCCGGTGCTCGACGCGAACGGATCGGTGTAGCCCATCACGAGGTCACCGGCGATCACCGCGTCGACGAGGTTTTCCGGGGTGAGTTCGCCGTATGCGGAGCGCAACTCGTCGGCCGTCTCGTCCTTCATCACGATGCCGGCGACGTTCTCGACCGTGACCGGGCGAACCTCGGTCATCGTCTGGAACTCGCCGGCCATCTCGATCCAGAGCTGGTTCGACGGCGAGAAGGCGTCGGGCAGTTCCTGGCCGCGGGCGATGTACTGGTAGCCGGTGCCCGACGCGATACGTCGGAGGTCGACCCCGACGGGGGTGCCGTCGGCCAGCGTGATGCCGGCGTCGTTGAACTCGCTGACGACCTCGGTCATCCACCCGTCGGTCCCGTCGCCGGACTTCTCGGTCGACGCCCAGATCTCGACGACCTCCGCAGCGCTCGACGGTGCGGCAACCTTGATCTCGAACTCGTCGAGGTCGGGCAGGGTGTCGGAGAGGTCGGCCCCGGTCGGTGGCGGGATCGAGGCGCTGCGGGTGATCTGGTTGTCGACCCACCCGATCTCGTCGGCCAGCTCGTCGAGCCGTTGCGACGCCTCGGCAGGGTCGAGCGGTTCGGAACTCTCGCCGGCGATGTCGCCACAGGCAGCAACGCTCAGCGCCAGCCCTGCCAGCGCCGCCACGAGGCGACCGGAGCGTGGTCGAATGGAGCGGCGTCGAGTGCCCGGTGCCGCCGTCACTGCGACTCCGACTCGTTCCGGGCGGTGATCTCTCCGACGTCGATCGTGCCGCCGTCGTCGAGCTGCGCCGTCGCCGAGCGTCCGCTCTCCATCCGCTCGATCGCGGCCTCGCTCTCGGCGGTGAGCTGATCGAGCTCCAGGATGGTCCCCGCCATCGTCGGCAAGGCCTCGCGGCGATAACGCGAGATCTCGTCGAGGGCGATGTCGATGTCGGCGAAGGCCTGACGGAGCGACTCCATGTCGAGCATCGTGCCCGACGCCTGCTGGTGGATGGCGGTGCCCTGGGTCTTCAGGCGCTCGGCCGTTCCGGCGATCATCGCGGACGTGGTCGTGTTGATCGCCTCGATCTTGTCGAGCACGATCTTCTGGTGCGCCAGCGCGAGCGCGACGGTGACCGCGACCTGCAGCGCGCTGATGGTGACGTCGATCGCGCGATCGACGCCTCGGATCAGCTCGCGATTGTTGCGGATGATGATCTCGACCGCGAGCACGCCCTGCTGGTTGACGGCGAGCTGCTGCTGCAGGTCGACGGTGCGTTGGCGCAGCGCGAACAGGATGTCCTCCTCGACGAACTGACGGCGCGGGTCGTCGGGGCCGATCTCGGTGGCGAGCTTGTCGACGACGACCGCGTCGAGCGCCTGAGCGAGTGCGATCTGGTCGGCCAGCAGGTGTGTCAGCTCGCGCATCTGCTTCTGATCGTCACCGAGGGTGACGTTGTCGCGCTTGAGCTGGTCGCGTCCCTTCTCCAGGGAGTGGACGATCGCGTCGATCTGGGTCTGCGAACTCTCGTAGCGCATGAAGTAACGCTTCAGGGGCGTGCCCACGCCGGGGATCCGGCCGATGGCGCGGGTGAACCATCCCGCCTCGGTGTCGAGTCCCGACGGATCGAGCTTCTCGACCTCGATGCGAAGGTCGGAGAGCGACTTGGCGACCTCACCGCCGTCCTCGGTGCCGTGGGAGATCTCCTTGAGCGGTGCCTGCAGCATCCGGCTCCGGGTGGCCGAACGGGTCTGGAGGTCGCGGCCCATCGAGTCCACCGCGTCACGGGCTGCGGTACGAGCCTCGTCGTTGGTCGGGTCGATCGCCAGCAACTGAGTGACCTGGGCTTCGGCCTGCGCACGGAGTTCGTCGGTGGGTTCCGGCTCGACGACGGCCAGTTCGGCCCTGGTGGCGTCGACGTTCAGATCCAAGTCGAGCACGGGGGTGCTCAGACCGTTCGTCGCCGGTGCGGTGTCGCTCATGATGTGGGCCTTTCGTGGGTCGGTTCAGGCGTACTTGGCCGCTCGGTCGGCCAGTTCCTCGAGCGCGGCCATCGCCGCGTCGACGTCCTCGGGTTGCTTGCCGATCGGCACGTCGGCCAGCGCGGTGGTCGTGCGGTCGAGCGCAGTGAGCGCCGCCTCGTTCTGGGCGAGGAACTGAGCGATGCGGCGTCGCTGCGTCGTGCGCAGGTCGCGTCGTCGTTCGAGGGTCTCGCGCTCGCGTGCGGCCGATGCGGCGTCGCTGTCGTCAGCGTCGAGTTCGGCCAAGCGGCGATCGATGTAGGTCTCGTCGATCGTGCTGATGCTCTCGTAGGCGACAGCGACCTCGTGGAGGTTGTCGAGCGCGGAGCTGAAGACCTGCTGTGACGTCGACAGGTACCGGGCGTAGGTGAGCTCGCCCGCGTCGAGGCGCCGCTTCAGCACGTTGATCAGGCTCTGGCGTTTGGACAGCAGGGCGTCGAGCTGCTCGGTGGGCTGCGTGTCGACCAGCGCGTCGAGTTCGGCGCGCAGCGCTGCGATCTCGACGGGGTCGACCTCCTCGACGCGGGGGATCTCGAACTGGAGCTTGGCCAGCGTGCCGGTGGCGGACATGGTGAACGGCCAGGCCAGTGCAGCGATCACCGCCAGGACGATCAGGACGCCGACGAGCACACCGGGTGGGTCGAGCACCGTGAGCACCAGCCAGACGACGGCGCCGAGTAGCACGGCGGCGATCCACGTCGGGGGATACCTGACGACGGCCTTGCTCCAACTGGTCACGACGTCGCCAGGTTATCCCGGTCGGATTGTCGATGGCCGCGGGTCGCCACCGCACTGGTCGCGTGGGAGCCTTGCACCGTGCGACCCAGCCGATTTCCACTCACCCACGACGAGTGCCGCGAACGCTTCCGGTGGACCTGCCACCTCGCCGGCCTCACCTGGAGTGCTCATCCGATCGGCGGCGATCGAACGGAGGAGTCGAACCGGGTCCTCGCCCAGATCGTCGGTGATCGGCTCGCCGGGGCCGACGACGTGCTGGTCGTCGACCTGCACACCGGACACGGTGAGTTCGGCACCTACACGCTGCTGTCGCACGTGCTGGAGGACCATCCCGACGACGCGTGGTTACGCCGGTTGTCCGACGCCACGACGTGGCGCACCGTCACCATGGAACTCGGCACGATCTCCGACACCCGGATGATCGTCAACGAGCGCGCCGAGCACTGGATCCACTTCCATGGCGACCGGGCGAACCCGGAACATGCTCGGGTGGTCTGGGACCATCGCTGCGGCTCGGGCACACGGCGTCGAGGTGCTCGACGCCGCTCGTCGAGTACTCTCGTCCGGCGCATCGTGATGCGCCCGACTACGGTCTGGGGCATTCATCAACCGAAGGGAGTGGGGCATGGGGATCATCGACTCGGTCAAGTCCAAGCTGGGCGGCAACAAGAGCCAGGTCAAGCAGGGGGTCGACAAGGCTGCTGACGTCATCGACGACAAGGCGGGGGCGCACGCCGACAAGGTGCAGCAGGGCGCTGAGGCGGCCAAGGACGCCATCGACAAGCTCCCCGACGCCTGAGCCCCATCGCCGCCGCGGCGGTCGGTGACGCCCGGCGTCGTGACAGCGCCCACCTCGTAGAATCCACCCGATGAACGCACCGGGCGAGCGTCAGCGGCCTCCATCGGTCGACGCACTCGCCAGGTCGCTCGCGGCCACGGGATTGCCGCACCCGGTCCTGGTCGATGTCGCGAGGGCCGCGATCGACGCCGGTGACGTCGAATCAGCGGCGGCCCGCGCCGAAGCGTTCCGCCGAACACTGCTGACCCCCGTGGTCAATGCCACCGGCGTGTTGCTGCACACCAATCTGGGCCGCGCCCCGCTGCGACATCACCAGGAGGCGGTGGCGCAGACCGTCGAGTTCGACCTGGCGACGGGCGCTCGGGGGTCGCGTCAGCGGGCGGTCGGCCAGCTGTTCGCCCGGCTCTGTGGTGCCGAGTCGGCGATGGTCGTCAACAACAACGCCGCCGCAGTCCTGCTCGTGCTCGCGGCGTTGGCCGAGGGCCGTGACGTGCCGGTGAGCCGCGGTGAGAGCGTCGAGATCGGTGGATCGTTCCGGGTGCCCGACGTGATGGAACAGTCGGGTGCTCGACTGCTCGACGTGGGGACCACCAATCGAACCCGTCTCGACGACTACCGGCGCGCACTCGACAAGCCAGGCGTCGACGCAGCGCTCGTGCTCAAGGTGCACCCGAGCAACTACCGCGTCGAGGGATTCGTCGAGGAGACCTCGGTGCGCGAGTTGGCCACGCTCCGTGTCCCCGTCGTCGCCGACATCGGCAGCGGCCTGATCGATGCCTCGTGCCCGTGGCTGGCCGGGCCGCCGCCGGCGTGGCTGGCTGGTGAACCCGCGGCACGCCAGACGATCGCCGACGGTGCATCGTTGGTCACCTTCAGCGGCGACAAACTGCTCGGGGGGCCGCAGGCGGGCATCATTGCGGGTCGGGCCGATCTCGTCGAGCGGTGTGAGCGCCACCCGCTGGCTCGTGCGCTCCGGCCGGGCGGTCTCGTGCTGGGCGCACTGCAGGACACGGCGTTGGCGTACCTCGACAAGCGCGCGGCAACCGACATCGCGTTCTGGCGGATGGTCGCCGTGCCGCTCACCTCGCTGACGGCGCGTGCCGAGGCGATCGTCGCCGCCGTCTCGCCGACACACCCATCGGCCGTGCCGGCCCCGATGGAGTCGCTGCCGGGAGCAGGCTCGGCGCCGGGTGTCACGATGCCCTCGTACGGCGTCGAGCTCGACGGCGATTTCCTCGACGCGCTCCGGCGTCACGACCGTCCGGTGATCGCCCGGTCGCGTGACGACCGCACCATGCTCGACCTCCGATCGGTCGACCCGGCGGACGACACGACGATCATCGCGGCGCTGAACGCGCGGCGCGCGGTCACGTGACCGTCGTCGCGACGGCCGGCCACGTCGACCACGGCAAGTCGTCGCTGGTGCTCGCGCTGACCGGCACCGACCCCGATCGCTTCGAGGAGGAGAAGCGTCGCGGGCTCACCATCGATCTCGGCTTCGCACACACGACGCTGCCGTCCGGTGAGGAGCTCAGCTTCATCGACGTTCCCGGTCACGTGAAGTTCCTCCGCAACATGCTGGCCGGGGTCGGTGGCGTCACGGCCTGCGTGTTCGTCGTCGCCGCCACCGAGGGATGGAAGCCGCAGTCGGAAGAGCACCTCAGAATTCTCGAACTGCTCGGCGTCGAGTCGGGCATCGTTGTGCTCACCAAGTCGGACCTCGTCGACGCCGACCTGCTCGAGTTGGCCCACATGGACGTCGCCGAGCACGTCATCGGCACGTTCCTGGCCGATGCGCCCGTCGTGGCGGTCTCGGCGACCACGGGTGCAGGCCTCGACGAGCTTCGTGGAGAGCTCGACGCACTCGTGGAGCGCACGGCACGGGCGAGCGACCGGGCGCGACCCCGGCTGTGGATCGATCGGGTGTTCGCGGCGAAGGGCAGCGGCACCGTCGTCACCGGAACGTTGACCGGTGGACGGCTGGCCACCGACCAGAACGTCGTCGTCGGTGATCGGCGGGCGCGTATCCGCTCGCTCCAGACCGCCGGACGATCCGTTGACGAGATCGGTCCCGGCACCCGCGTCGCGGTCAACCTCACCGGTGTCGACCACCACGACCTCGCCCGCGGCGACGCGCTCGTCGGTCCGGACCAGTGGCACCTGACCGATCGCTTCGACGCGTCCGTTCACGTGCTCGCGGCCCTCGACCACGATCTGACGCGACGCGGGGCTTTCGTGGCCTACATCGGGTCGGGCGAGCACGCCATCCGGCTTCGCGTGTTGGGAACCGAGGCATTGGCGCCGGGCGCCGACGGGTCGGTCCGGGTGTTCCTCCCCACCGCACTGCCGCTGCTGCCCGGCGACCGCTTCGTGCTGCGCGAGTCGGGGCGCGACGAGACTGTCGGTGGCGGCGAGGTGCTCGACATCGAGCCGGTGCTCCGCGCGTCACGAGCGGCGCCCGACCGGACGATCGAACGCGTCGTGCGCGAGCGTGGTTGGGTGACGGTCGCCGATGTCGAGCGGCTGACCGGACAGCGTGTCGCGCCGACGGTGGGAGACTGGTTGACCACCGCCGACGAACTCGACGCGTTGCGGACCGAGCTGCTGGAACGCGTCGGCGCCGGTGGCGCGCTCGGCGTCGACCTGGCGTCGTTCGACGATCGCGAGCGGTCGGTGCTCGCCACGCTCGCCGACGTGGTCATCGACGCCACCACGGTGCGTACGGCCGACGTGGTCGACCCGTTCGTCGATCACCCCTATCTCGAGGCGGCGCGATCGGGTGGATTCGCGCCGCCGCAGCCCGACGACGTCGACCGCGCCGAGGTTCGCGAACTCGTGCGCCGGGGACATCTGGTGGCACGCGACGGGATGTACTTCCACGCCGACACGATCGATGCTGCCGGAGCGCTCGCGGCGCAGCTGTTGGCAGCATCACCGGACGGTTTCACCGTGGGCGAGTTCCGCGACGCGACGGGCGCGAGCCGCAAGTTCGTGTTGCCGTTGGTGGCCGAGCTCGACGCCCGCGGCGTCACCCGCCGCCGCGACGATCTCCGCATCGCCGGCCCCCGCCTCCCCGACGTCTGATCGTGGTTCCCGGAGCCCCAGGTCTCGGGGAACCAGGTCAGGTCGCGTCGACCTCGGTGGTCTCCGGCTTCTTGCGCATCTCGCGGTAGTCGCGGGCAGCGCCTTCGAGCGGTTCGACGTCGAGCGTGACGCCGTCGATGCCGGCGACGCGGATCGGGTCGCCCGGCTCGATTGGTGTCGCACGGTTGGTGCGCGCCCGCCACGTCGCCGAGCCGACGGACACGAAGCCCTCCGGATCGACGGCCTCGATGGCGGTTCCCTCCTGGCCGATCATCCATTCGCGTCCGATCGTCGGCGTCGCGAACCGGGTACGCACCATCGAGGGCATGCCGACGATGAACGTCAGGCCGATGCCGCCGATCCCGGCGATCAGCGCCAGCCACGAGGGTCGCATCGAGGAGCCGGGGATCGACTCGAAGAGGAACCAGCTGCCGATCACCGTGAACACGATGCCGACACCGGTCCAGAACCGCGGGATCCCCACTTGGACGTCGATCGCGAACGCGATCATGGCGAGCATGATCAGCGCGAGTGCCCACGTCCGCGTCGGCAGCACGGCGAGGCCGGTGAAGGCGAGCACGGTGCACACCGCACCCACCGCGCCCGCGATGCCGACACCGGCGGTGAAGAACTCGAAGATCAGCAGCGCGAGTCCGGTGAGCAGCAGCAAGTACGCGACGGGCGGGCTGGCGACGGTGTGGAAGAGCTGGTCGAGCAGTGTCAGTTTGGAGAAGCGCACGACCGACACGGTGTCGAATCGGGTCGAGCCGTCGTCGAGGATGGTGAGTTCGGTGGTGACCAGCACGACGCCGTTCTCCTCGTACCCATCCATCGCAGCGACCATGTTGGTGATCGTGGGGATGCCCTCGTCGTCGATGCGCTGCTTGAACACCTCGAGTGTGCGGGCATCGGACAGCCCGACCGAACCGTTGCGCAG
>DATKXG010000017.1:0-6141 GCA_035529175.1 Ilumatobacteraceae bacterium | reverse complement strand
CTGCGACATGGTGATCGAAGCGGTGTTCGAGGACATGGACCTCAAGAAGTCGATCTTCCGTGAGCTCGACGAGATCTGCAAGCCGGGTGCCATCCTGGCGTCCAACACCTCCGCGCTCGACATCAACGAGATCGCCTCGGTCACCTCCCGCCCGGAGAGCGTGATCGGCATGCACTTCTTCTCGCCCGCCAACGTGATGAAGCTGCTCGAGAACGTCCGCGGCGACAAGTCGTCGGACTCGGTGGTCGCCACGACGATGGCCATCGGCAAGCAGATCGGCAAGGTGCCGGTGATGGTCGGCGTCTGCCGCGGCTTCGTCGGCAACCGGATGCTGTTCATGCGCGGCGCCGAGGCCGAGCGGATGATCCTCGAAGGAGCCGCGCCGGCGCAGGTCGACAACGTGCTCTACGAGTTCGGTTTCCCGATGGGGCCGTTCGCGATGAGCGACCTCGCCGGCCTCGACATCGGCTGGAAGGAGGAGACCTCGTCGAGTTCCACCGTGCGCGAAGTGCTCTGCGAGAACGGCCGCCGCGGCCAGAAGAACGGGCGCGGCTACTACACCTACGATCCCGAGACCCGGGCCGCAACGCCGGACCCCGAGGTGGTCGAGCTGATCAAGAACTTCGCGATCGGCAACGGCATCGAACAGCGCGAGGTCACCGACCAGGAAGTGCTCGAACGCCTGCTGTACCCGATGGTCAACGAGGGTGCGAAGATCCTCGACGAGGGCATCGCCATCCGCGGCAGCGACATCGACGTGGTGTGGGTCAACGGCTACGGCTGGCCGGTGTATCGCGGCGGCCCGATGTACTGGGCCGACCAGGTCGGCCTCGCCGAGATCGTCGACAAGATCAAGCACTACAGCGAGACGCTCGGCGGTAACCACTGGAACCTGTCGCCGCTGCTCGAACGTCTCGCCGCCGAGGGCGGAGCGCTCCACCAGTACTCCAATTGAACGGAGTCGTTATCGTTCGTGCATGTCGCTCGACTACGAGATGCTCGAACTGCGCTGACGTCTCGCCATCTGAAGCCAGCACGTCGTGACGCCTGCAGAATCCGAACCAGTACAACCCACCGACGTACACGGCGTGCCAGGCACATCTCGTACGTCGGCATGGCGAGATCGGTGGCGTTCGCCGACTACCACGCGACGAGCCGGTCAGGTCATGGTCGGCGTCGGCGTGGCGGGGATGCTGATCGCGGTGTCGGGCACGATCATCGGGTGGATCTTCGTCGGGCAGTTGGCGACGGCGTCCGACGACACCCTGGAGGTCACCCTGCAGTCGCTCGATGCGATCGACGACACGATCGACCTCGCCGACGAGGTGCTGGGTTCGTCGACAGACGCGGTCGAGGCGCTCGCCGGCAGCCTGACGGCGGTCTCGGGGTCGTTTGATGCCGGCACCCAGGCGATCGACGACATCGCAGGGCTCGCCACCACGATCGGGCCGTCGCTGGAGGATGCAGGGCGCACCGTGCGCACGTTGGAGCGCATCGGCGACGACATCGACTCGGTGCTGTCGGCCCTGTCGAACCTCCCGCTCGCCCCCGACTACGACCCCGACGCCGGCCTCGGCGACACGTTCGGCCAACTCGCGGACACGCTCGAAACACTGCCCGGCCAACTCGAATCGACGGCGACGAGCCTCACGGACTTCACCGGCTCCGCCGACGAACTCCAACAGCAACTCGACGATCTCACGGCATCTGTCGTCTCGATCAGCGAGGACCTCGGCGACACCGATGCACTGGTCGATCAGTACCGGGCGAGCGTCGCCGACGCCCGGGCGCTCGCGCTGTCGGCCAACGACGATCTCGACACCGGCGTGGTGCTGATGCGCATCCTGCTGGTCGTCGGCGGCATCACGCTCCTGCTCGGTCAGGTCGTGCCGCTGTGGCTCGGCCGGTCGCTCCTCGACGACGCCGATGCTCTCGACAGTGCGGGCTCCGTTCGTACGTCGACCCCTCCGGCCTGATCAGTTCCGCGTCTCGACGCTGGGCATGGCCGCCGCTTCGTCGAGGTCCCGCCAGAGGTCGGCGAGCCATGGTGGGCGAACGTCGGGACGGTCGGCGGCCGCCAGCGCGGCGAGCCACCGCTGCTCGGCCGCCGCCGATGCCGCGAACGCAACCTCGCTCGTGGGCGGCGCGGCGATCCACTCGCGTTCGAGCCGGTCCCGATCGGCAGCGAACGTGGCGACCGACGACTCGTGGTCCCGCAACACCCGGCGGTGCAGCAGTTCGTGAGCCCACCACCGGGTGGCGCCGTCGAATCGGTTCGTCGGGTCGGGGCCGAGTGTCGAGCCCTGGCCGACGGGTCGATCGACGCGCACCGGGTGAAAGGTCGAGGTGCACGGCGCCGACGTGGCGGTCACCCAGTGCAACGGGTCACCGCGGAGGTCGCTCACCCACGACGCGGTGCTCTGCGAAGACGAGACCTCGCCGCCCGCGTGCACACACGGCGCCCCCATCGCCCCATCGATCGTCGACCACACCGGCGTCGGGCCGCCTCCGTGGTCGCGCAGCGCAACGAACAGGTCGGCGATCCCCGATGCTGCCTCGGCGGCCGGTTGGGTGCGCCCGCGACGCATCGTGCACGAGGTGGTGCGTGCCGCGGTCGTCGAGGTGAATTCCTCGGCGAACCCGGCGATGGTGAGGCCGTTGGAGATCGATCGCCCCCGCCCGACGACGGGCTCGACCGCCCAGTTGGTGCCGGCGGTCTCCAGCACGATCGCGCCCGTCGGGTCCGCGACCAGAAAACTGTTGTGGTACGAGAACCCGGGCTTCTCGTGGCTGCACGGTCCTCCTTGCCCGTGGCGTTCGAGTAGGTCGACGATCACGCCGACCGCGTCGTGAGCGTTCGCTGCGCGTTCCAAGGCGAGACGCAGGAGGTCCATCCCGAGCAGCGCCGGATCACCGAGCGGCTGGTTGGTGAACACCGCCTCGTTGCCGATGACGACGCCGTGGTCGTTCGCCCCCATCTCGGCGCCCCACATCCACCACGGCTGCGACAGCAGCGCCGCGTGGGTGTGTTCGACCTGCGGGATCGAGATCCACGTGCACTCGACGTCGCCCGGCGAGGCGCCGTGATCGACGGCGCCATGCCAACGAGGGATCTGTGCCTCGTTGGGATCGCGATCGCTGTTCTTCGCGAAGAGCACCCCGTCCGGCGTGATCGAGACCAGCGTGTCGCACACGCGCCCGACGCTACAACGGTCCGGGCGGGGACGGGGCCGGGGAGGACCAGTGTGGTACGAACGTGGACCATGGCGATGGACTTCCACGAGGCGTGCGCGGCAGTCTGCGCGCCCGGCACCCGATTCGAGATCCATGAACGGGAACTCCGAGACGCGGCACTCGCCGGCTGACAGACTCAGTGTGCTTCGGGGGTCGGACCCCGATGTTCACCCGACCTCGATCGGACACACATGGCACGCATTCTCATCACCGGGAGCAACAGCGGCTTCGGGAAGCTCGCCGCGCTCAGCTTCGCCCGACAGGGCCACGGCGTGATCGCCACGATGCGGACGCTCGAGAAGGGCGATGACCTCCGAGCGAGGGTCGACGCCGAAGGCCTGCCGATCGAGATCCGCCGGCTCGACGTGACCGATCCGGCGTCAGTCGCCGAGGGCATCGGCGACCCATCGGAGATCGACGTCGTCGTCAACAACGCCGGGTTCGAGGTCTGGGGCGCGCTCGAACTGATCGACGACGAACTGTGGACCCGACAGCTCGACACGAACGTGCTCGGCCTGATGCGGGTGATCCGCCACGTCCTGCCCGCCTGGCGCGAGCGGGCCAGCGGCACGATCGTGAACGTCTCGAGCATCGCGGGCATCGTCGGGTCACCCTTCGGTGGCGCCTACGCGGCGTCGAAGCACGCGCTCGAGGGTCTGAGCGAGGCGCTCCACTTCGAGACGGCCGGGTTCGGAATCCGGGTGCGTCTCGTCGAACCCGGATCGTTCGAGACCGACTTCCGCACCAACGTCGTCACCGTCGACGGGTGGGACGACTCCGATTACGTCGAGCGAGCGGAACGGTTCCGCGAATCGCGGGGAGCGCTGTCGGGCGACGGTCCGCCTGCCGACCCACAGGACGTCGCCGACGCGATCGTGCGCGCCGCACTCGATCCCGACGCACCGTTCCGCAACTTCGTCGGCGACGACGCCCAGCTGATCCACTCGGTCAAGTCATCGATGTCGTTCGAGGAGTTCGAGGCGGTCATGCGCGACACGCTCGACTGGCACGAATGATCGACGTCGCCGCGGTCAAGACCTACCGCTACCTGCGCATCAGCATGGTCGGCGCGGTGGTGCTGCTGGGCGTGTCGATCCTGATCGAGCGGTCGAACGTCGACTGCTGGCAGACCTCGGTGTCGGCCTACTACTACACCCCGGTGCGGGCGATCTTCGTCGGGATGCTGATGGCCATCGGGCTGTGTCTCATCGTGATCAAGGGCAGCACTTCGTGGGAGGACGCCACCCTGAACGCAGCGGGGATGCTGGCGCCGATCGTCGCGGTCGTCCCGACCACCGACGTCGGCGAATGCTGGTCACAGAGCCCGGGTCGGCTCCCGATCGACGACGACGGCAACCTCGCCACGTGGGTCGTCGCGAACATCGACAACAACATCACGGCCCTGCTCATCACCGGGATCGCCGGGCTGCTGGTGGCAGCGGTGATCGCCAGCATCGCGACGAAGAATCTGAAGGCGGTGGCCGAAGTCGGCGACGCCGGCATGCGGCTCGGCCTGCTGGCGGCGATGGTGTTCCTGCTCGTCGGCGCGGGACTATTCGTCGCGTGGGACGACTTCGACACCCGCGCACACGGCATCGCTGCGGTGCTGATGTTCTTCTTCCTCGCTCTCGCGGTCGGCGGCAATGCCTGGCAACGCCGCGGCGACCCGGCGCCGCGGGTCTACTTCTGGCTCTACGCCTCGATCGCGGCGGCGATGGTGATCGCCCCGACGATCATGTTCCCGCTCGGTTCGAGCTGGCGACACATGGTGCTCGTTCTGGAAGCGACGGAGATCACCCTGTTCGCCGTGTTCTGGCTGGTCCAGACCAAGGAGCACTGGCGCGAGACCGTCTGACGACGCGCTACGGCGAAGACCGGCCGAATAGGTTCGTGACATGGCCGCTCGACTCCCCGCTCTGTCGCTCGCTGCCTCGCCAGGGCGTCGGGCCCGCACCGTCGAACTCGCGAAGGACATCGAGGCACGCGGGTTCCCCGGCGTCTACTGCCCGAGCTTCGGCGACGCGATGGGGCTGTGCCTCTCGATCGCCGAGGCAACGACGACGTTGGAGGTGGGCACCTCGATCCAGCCGATCTATCTCCAGCACCCGATCGCGCTCGCGACCTCGGCGAGCTACCTCCACGAGATCGCCGAGGGTCGCTTCCGCCTCGGCATCGGCGTCACGCACGGCCCGGTGATCGAACGGCTCGGCGTCGAGACCGGCAAACCGCTGACCGACATGCGCAACTACGTCGCAGCGATGCGCAGCGCCGGTGAACACATGGGCGGACTCCCGCCGGTCGTGCTCGCGACCCTGCGAGACAAGATGGTCGAGTTGGCGGTCGACGTCGGCGATGGCGCCGTCTGGGCCAACGGGTCACTCAGCCGGATGGGCCACTCCGTGGGACTGATCCCGCAGGAGCGCCACGACGCCGGGTTCTGGATCGGCAACATGATCCCGACGGTGATCGACGACGACATCGACGCCGCCCGCGCCCGCAACCGCAAGACACTCCAGGGTTACGTGGCGCTGCCCAACTACCGCAACTACTGGATCGAGGCCGGTTACGACGCCGAGATGCAGGCAGCGAAGGCGGCGATCGACGCAGGTGACACCGACGCGCTCGTCGCTGCGATGACCGATCGATGGCTCGACGACTGCACGCTGTCAGGACCCGCCGGCCGGGTACGTGACGGCGTCGAGGCATGGTTCGCCGCCGGCGTCACGCCGATCGTGGTGCCGTCGTCGACGTCCGGCGGCCAGGCGAAGGCGGTCGCCGAACTCTTCGACGCCTACGTCTGAGCGCCGGCCACCGGGTTTGGCAGGGGAACAAACGATCGTGGTCATGGACGGCGGCCCGAGCGGGTTGATGTACATCCTGCGAGCCGACGCGCTGGAAGCCCAGCGC
>DATKXG010000016.1:0-5347 GCA_035529175.1 Ilumatobacteraceae bacterium | reverse complement strand
CGTGACGACGGTCGCCGGCGAACCGGCGCTCACGCCCCGCGAGTTCGACGTGCTGCGACTGTTGGCGGTGCACAAGACCAACCAGGAAATCGGCAGGGAGCTCTTCATCGCACCGGGGACGGTGAAGAAGAACACCGTCCGACTGTACGACAAGCTCAACGTCCACGGACGCCGCGAGGCGGTCGCCAAAGCCCGAATCCTGGGGTACCTGAGCGACTGACCAGAACGTGGAGCGACCGCTCCCGGCGATGTCCGGGGGCTACGGCGTTGTCCGCCGCCTCCTCGATGCAGCTCGGTGAGCTTTGTCGGTCGTCCGTACGATCGGTTCGACGTCGACCGACGCCACCCAGACGATCGTGGCGTGGGCGTTGGTGAGCGCGGTCCGGATCCGGTCCTGCTGATCGGCCGTGCCGACCGCGATGAGGCCCGCCGACGAGGAATCCAGTTGGTCTCCGAATTCGCTGAGACCGCTGCGTCCGAGGGCGATCGCCACGACCCCGGCAACGGTTCCGAGGATCTCCCGTTCCTCCAGCCGCCCGGCCGGGATGTCGGCCGCGACCGAAGGGAACAGTGCAGCTCCGAGGCCGGCAGCCAGACTCGAAGCGGCATGATCGCCCGCAACCGAACCCTGTGAGCGATCGGGTTCGCGATGGAACCGGACTTCGCCCGATGCCTTCCGACCGATCGTCACGGCGTCGAAGTCAGCAGCCCCACAGAGATCGACACAGGACTGCCGGAGCGCCTCGAAGTCGGCGTCGGCTTCTGCCAGATCGAGGTAGCTGGCTCCGATGAACACGCGCTCGTCGGGCGTTGTCGCCGGCGGAGCGGAGCGGTTCGAGGAGCCCATCGGCTCGATTGTCGACGGTCGTCGCCGATTCGGGTAGCACCCGGAGGGGGCTTCGAGGGGGGTACGTGGTCATGAGGGCCGCTCGGCGTGCGCCGCGGAGCGCTTCCGCCGCACACGTCTCCCCCCGGGGGAACCCTTTCGGGGCTACCGACGGATCGGACGGTGCGGGACGATCGATGCCACGAAGCAAGAGCGTCGCATCACGCGTACGACGCAGACCCACGACCAGAAGGGTGTGACGTGATGATGGACATCGACAAGGTCAACAAGGCGCAACGCGACGTGGAGATGCTCCAATCGGCGCTCAGCAGCGTGCACAGCGGGCTCGACACGGTCGAGACGGTGGTCGAGGCCGCCGACGAGGTCCGCCGAGGCGCTCGCCGGTTCGTCAAACTCGGGCTGGTCCTCGTGGTCGTCGGCGTTGCGGTTGCAATCGTCCTGAAGGTGCGACGCTCCACCGACCCCGAGCCGAGCTCAACCGAGCCGGCAACAGATTGACCGACCGCTCCCGGCCAGCAGCAGGACGCCCGACAGCTCGATCGGCGCGCTCCCTCCAATCGTGGGTGCCACCGGGCTCCTGCTGGCCGCCGCCGATGCTCCCAACAGTCACCGTTCTGGGGCTGTCGACATCTCCGCCAGCGCAGGAGGCTGGTCATGCGGTGCAGCAGAGCGCAGCACAACCGCAACCCGAACCTCGCTCGCCCGTCGAGGCTGCAACCAGGAGCTGATCCACGATGAGTGATGACAGGACGAGTCCCAGCGGCAGCACTGCAGCGCCGAGTTCGGGCGAGATGCCGACGGCACCGAGCCGGATGCAGGTGTGGTTTCCTGCCGGCGTCTGGCTGAGGAAGTACGACTGGGGGAAGAACATCACGGCCGACCTGATCGCTGCGATCAGTGTCGCCGCCTTGTTGATCCCCGAATCGATGGGGTACTCGTCGGTCGCCGGCGTCCCGGCGCAGATCGGGTTGTACGCCGCGCCGCTCGCGCTGATCGGCTACGCCCTGTTCGGCGGGTCGAAACTGATGGTCTACGCAGCAGCGGGATCGGTCGCGGCGGTGTCAGCAAGCGTCGTGGGCAATCTGTCGGGCGGCGATCAGGACACCGCGGTGTTGATGACGTCGGCGCTGGCGCTCACCGCCGGCGTCGTCTTCGTCGTCGCCGGGCTGGTCCGCCTCGGCTGGATCGTGAACTTCATTTCCAAGGCGGTGATGGCGGGCTTCATCACGGGCATGTCGGTACAGATCATCATCGGGCAGCTCGGCAAGCTGTTCGGTGTCGACACCGGCGACGGCAACAGCCTGCAGAAGCTCTGGTCGGCCGTCTCGAGCGTCGCTGACTGGGACGCAACGGCCACGCTGATCGGGGTGATCTCGATCGCAGCGATCTTTGCGATTCAGAAGTACGTGCCGCGTCTCCCGGCTGCGTTGACGATGGTCGTGCTGACCTCGGTGTACGTCGCCATGGTCGACCCCGACATCGATCTGGTCGCTGAGATCCCGACGGGCATGCCCTCGTTCGGTGTGCCGAGCGGCATCTCCGGATCCGATTGGCTGACGTTGGTCCTCGGTGGCGCGGTGGTTGCCTTGGTTGGCTTCTCCGAGGGTTGGGGTGCCTCGGCGACGATCTCGAAGCAGACCCATGACGACCTGACCGCCAATCAGGAGTTCCGGGCCTACGGCGTCGGCAGTATCGGCGCCGGCATCCTCGGTGGCATGCCGGTCACCGGCAGTCTCTCGAAGTCGTCGGCGGCGATGGAAGCCGGCGCCCGGACGCAGATGTCGAACGTGTTCCTCGCCGGCATCGTGATCTTGACCCTGCTGGTGTTCGCCCCTGCATTCCAATGGCTGCCGGAGACCGTGCTCGCTGCCGTCGTCATCACCGCGATGTGGGGGTCGGCGAGCCCGGCGAAGCTGGAGCGGTTGTGGCGCATCGACAGGGTCGACTTCACCCTCGGTGTGTTGACCGGGTTCATCGTGCTGACGTTCGATCTCCTTCCGGCAATGATCGTCGGCATCGTGGTGTCGATCGCGCACCTCCTCTACCGGGTGAGCTTCCCGGGAACGGCCGTACTCGGTCGAGAGGAGTCCACCGGCGACTTCGAGGCGATCACGGCGTCATACGGGTCCCACACCGAAAAGATCGAGAACGACGCTCTGGAGGTTCCGGGCGTGATCGTCTTCCGTTTCTCGGCGCCACTGGTCTTCTCCAACGCCGAGGCGTTCGAGGACGCGACGAAACAACTACTGATCGACGCCGGACAGAGCGGCTCGTTGCCGACGACGCTGGTGATCGATTGCGAAGTCATACCGTTCGTCGACAGCACCGGCGCTGCTGCCCTGAGCAGCACGTTCCGATACGCCAAGCGCTACGGGGTCGAGCTCGCCGTCGCCCGATTGCACGAGGGGGCCAAGCAGCTCATGGTGCTGTCGGGCGACCTCGATGAGATCGGCGAACACCGCTTCCATTCGACCGTGAGGGACGCCGTCGCCGCAAGCACCACCGGGCGCTGACCCATCGAGGGTTGACCCTTCGACCTTCGACCTTCGACAGACCGGGGCCCAGAGGACGGATTCTCCCCGCGAGCACCGTTTTGGCGGATGCGCCAAGCGTGCGAGATGACGAGAGTGAGAGCTGGAACACAACGCAACACCCATCACCAAAGGAGCACATCATGGCATTCTGGGATTTCTTCCTCGTCGTCTTCGTCGCCATCCCGCTTTTCATCTCATGGATCTACACGGTGGTCGACATCTTCATGCGACCCGACGTCGGCGCCCTCGGCAAGTTCGGCTGGCTGCTCCTCGTCCTGTTCATCCCGATCCTCGGGATGTTGATCTACTTCATCGCTCGGCCCGCCTTCATCGAGGTGTGACCATCGGCCGGTGGTGAGCCGCAGCACTCCAAATCCCCGATCAACCGACAATCCACCACCACAACCAACAACAACAACAAGGAAGCAGAACCATGTCAGATGAAATGAACCTCATGTTGTACGTCGCGGCGTACAACGATGCTGCCTCGGCGAAGCAGGACTTCGAAAGCCTCAAGGCTGCGGAGGGCGACGACCTCGAAGTCGAAGCCGCCGTCGTGATGAGCCGCGACGCCGACGGCAACGTCGACGTCCTCGAGAAGGGTGACGGCACCGTCGGCGCAGGCGCAGTGATGGGTGGCGGCGTCGGCCTGGTGGTCGGACTGTTCGCCCCGCCACTGCTCGCCGCGACCGCGATCGGCGCCGGGATCGGCGCGCTGCTCGGTCACTTCACCAAGAAGCACGAGGAAAAGGAACTCGGCGTCGAACTCGACGAGTACCTCCCGCCGAACTCGTCGGCGGTCGTGGTCGTCATCGACGACCAGTACCTCGATCGAGTCGAGAAGGCGCTCGACAACTCGAGCAAGCGCATCAACAAGGCAATCGATGCCGACGACTACGACAAGCTCCAGAAGGCGCTGGCGAAGTCGGACGACGAAATCGGCGACGCCGTCGACTCCTGACACCCTCCCGCCGGGCGGGTCGCTGCCCCCCAGCTGATCCGCCCGGCAGCACCACCTCACACACACGCACACACACCAACAGCACCGCAAGGAGAATCAGTCATGGCAACCACGAGCATCTTCGACGCCAACGGCGCACCACAGTCACAGGACTTCAGTCCGGCCCCCGGGCAGATCACGACCCGGTTCGGGAACCTGGACTTCGGCGGCGGCTACCCGACCGACGACACGGTGCAGAAGGTTTACGACGAGCTCGATCTGCAGCGCGCCACCCAGCTCTTCCTGGACATGTATCCGGCCCTCTCCATGCACGGCATGCTCACCGGGGTCGTACGCGACTACGGCGCAGCCAGTTGCTCCCATGTGTCGGTGACGGCGGACCGGCTGGACTCCCAGGCGCTCTTCCTGACGGGCAACACCGAGAGTATCTACGTCATGATCGTGGTCGACACCAAGGTCGACGGGCCGACCGTCGTGGAGGTTCCGCCGGGCGTGATGGGACCGCTCGACGATCACACCTTCAAGTTCGTGCTCGACATCGGCCCGACCGGCAAGGACGAGGGCAAGGGCGGCAAGTACCTCGTGCTTCCGCCGGACTACGACGGCGACGTACCCGACGGCTACTTCGTGTTCCGTTCGCCCACCTACGTCAACTTCTCGTTCATCCGCGCCAACGCCGCGGAGGTCGGATTCGGCGACAAAGCGATGAAGTTCATTCGTGAGGGCTGCAAGGTCTATCCGCTGTCGACCGGCCCCCGGGATGGGCGCTACACGAACGTCTCCGGTGTTCCGATCAACACGCTGGTTCCCGAGGACGGTTCGGCGTTCGAGTGGATGCATCAGATCATCAACTACGAACCGGCAGACGCGTTCGGCCGAGAACTCCTCGGAAGGCTCGCGTCGGTCGGCATCGAGAACGGCAAGCCGTTCAGCCCCGACGCCCGGATGCAGAAGATCTTTGCCCAGGCCGCCGTCGAAGGCGTGGCGATGTCCCGCGTCATCGCC
>DATKXG010000015.1:0-9981 GCA_035529175.1 Ilumatobacteraceae bacterium | reverse complement strand
CTAGTGCTCGACGGGTGCGACGGCCGCCTCATCGTGCGCTGGTGTCGATCGGCGCAGTGCCGGCCGGAGTGCAGCGACGACGACCGTGACGACGGCGAGCCAGACGATCGGTGACGCCCACCCGAATCGTGAGGGCCAGTCTGGTGCGGCCAGGAAGTCGTACCTCCACTCGAGCGCGGAGATCCCGACGCCGACGACCGCGAGGCAGGTCGTCACGACCACGACCGGGAGCCAGCGCCATCGCGTCGCCGCTGCTGCGATGGCGAACGCGACGATCGCAACGAGCGGGCCGACGAAGACAACGATCGTGAGACTCAGGCAGATCGCCAACGCCAGGCGGGGGATCGCCCGTCGGCCGTCGGCGTCCCGGGGTTCGTCGTTCGGCCGTCGGAGTCCGATGGCCAGTGCGAGCACGATGACACCTGCAGCGAGCGAGAGCCACAGCGCGATCGTCACGGTCCGCTGTGGGGCCCAGTCGAGGGCGATCTGGCGGTCGGCCGTCGAGGCGGGGAGCAGCCAGGCGTTGGCATATCCGTTGATCAGCACGGGCGTTCCAAGATCGTTGCCGTTGGCAGTGGCGGTCCAGCCGGCATTCCAGCTCTGCTGGAGGATGAGCCAGGTCGGCCCATCGGACGGTCCCACGGTCACCTCCAGCGATGTGGCTGCCTGCGAGTCGATCGAGGTGACCGGATCGGGGGGAGTGGCAGGAGCGGGGGAGGAGGCGGCGCTGTCGAGAACGACACGGTCGATGTCGAATCCTGTCCGAGCCCCGCCGGCAGCGTCGAGGCGGTGGCTCCCGGCGGTGAGTCGGATCGGCTCGCACGACTCCATCTGCAGCTCCGATCGCGCGAGCGCGTCGCCGCGGCTGCCGATCAGCCGGACGGCGACCGGTTCGCCGTCGATCCTGATGAGGTCGCTGCGGCAGGAGCCGTCGAGCGCCTCGTCCGTGCTGCGGGCCTCGTTGGGCGCATCACCGAGCTGGAGCTCAGTGAGCCCGACGGGGAGCACCCTGGGCAGGCCGGAGAAGTCCTCAGGGGTGGTGCGGGGGTCGATCTGGCTGATCGTCGCCGAGAGCGTGGTCGCGTCGAGAGGACCCACGTCGATCGTTGCCGAGGCGCGCCCGGCGACCGGATCGGCGGCCGGGAGGTCGACGATGTGCACGGCCCCGTCGGCTGCGGTCAAGGTGAGCTGTGTGGGTCTCGAGTGTTGCTCGTCGTCGAGCCACGAGACGGTGATGGCGTCCAGGGCGGCGGGGCCCCCTTGCACGCTCACGGTCGCTCCGATGGCGCCGTCGAACGGCGTCTGCCAGGCAGTCGTGACGTCGCCGTCGAACGCGCTGGCACCGCGAGCAGCCGGGTTGCCCCGGAGCCGTTGCTGGGCGATCACGACCAGCTCGTCGTCGAGTGCCTCGAGCAGCGTCTCCTCGGCGGCATCGCCGGCAAGACGGACCTCGCCCTCGAGCTCGAACGAACGCTCGTCTGCGACCTCGATGCGCCGCACCATTCGAGGTTCGGGAGCCGTCCGGTTGGCCGTCGCCGGATCGATCCGCTCTCGCGTGAGGACGTAGGTGAGGCGTTGCGACGGGAGTGCGCCCGCCGGGAGGAACTCGAACGCGTCGAACCCGGGAACGTGCGTCGCTCGATCGTCGCTGATGCCCGCGATCACGACCTCTGCGAGTCCGACGCCCGGCTGGGCGGCGTAGGTGCTGAGCTCGCCGACGTTGTCCGCGAGCACCTCGATGCGTAGCGTCTCGAACGGTCGATCGGGAAGTCCGATCGGCTGGCCCGGGACGGCTCGTGACCGCTCGTCGAGCGTTGCATCGAACGTCACCGAGTCGTCGAGTGTGATGCGGATCTCGGTGATGAATCGATCGGTCGCCCCGGTGGTCGGTTGCAGGATCGTCACCGTCGGCGCCGACACCGCTGCGGTGAGGTCGGCCTCCCACACGAGCCCGGCGGTGGGTTCGAACACAGCGGCGCGCCATGCGGTCGACGTGTCGCCGTCGGTGGCGAACCACGGGGCGTCTTCGGGGGTGTAGGCGATTCGATTGCCGTAGTAGCTCGCGCGGACGTCGGCGAAGTCGGCCTCGTGCTGCGCACGCGTGCGCCGCTCGTCGCCGGGAGCGAACAGCTCGAGCCGGTTGTCGCCGGGGTCGTCGTCCAGTTGCAGCGAACCGTCCGCCTCGAGCGCCCCGAGGTTCGACGACACCGTCGACCAGCGGCGGCCCTGCTGGCGGTTGGTGTCCGTGAACACCCACCACGGGTCGGTTCCGAACATGGCGGGGTCGAGCGACCCGTCACGACCCAGGTCGTCGAGCGTCGCTGCGTACAGCAGCGGGCGATCGGGATCGAGCAGCCCTGCTCCGGCGAGATCGACGACCCCGTCGCCGCTGCCCGCGAGAATGATCGGTGCCGCTGCCGACACCGACGTGGCGGCAGGTGACGGATCGAGGTCGAACGCGGCGACCACCGGGAACTCCTCGGCAGCATCGAGATGCGCGAGTGTGCGTTCGTCGAGCACCGGGATGCGGGGCGTGTCGACCACCAGGGGCCCGGCGTGGTCGGGCTCGCCCAGTGCCGACGTCACGTCCGTCCAGAGCTGGCCGGGCCGGGTGATCCGGTACCGCTCGTGTTCGAGATCGTTGCGCGTCACCACGGTGGCAGCGCCGAATCGGCGCGCGATCGGCTCGAGCGTCTCGGGTTCGAACCATCCTTCGGGCAGCCGTCGTTCGAAGGCGTTGAGCAGGTCTGCCGTCGCTGCTCCACCCTGTGGAACCAGTTCGCGAGCCAGGTACGGGCGATCGATCAGCCCGGGAAGGAGCGGGTCGACGGTTCCGCCCCACCGGTACGACGCGAAGTCTGCCGCCGGCAGCTCGTAGACGCGTTCATCGCTGCGGCGCGCATCGAGCCATTCGGCCAGCTCGGTCTGGTGTTTCGGGAGCTGTTCGTCGCGCAGCAGTGACGGCGTCAGTGCGCCGCCGGTGAACCAGGGGAAGAACTGGACCCCGACGAGCGCAACGGCACCGATCGGCGCGAGCAGATCCCAACGCGCATCCGAACGACCCCGCACCTGTGCTCGTACCCACTCGGTGCTCGACGCCAGGCCGAGCGCCAAGGCCAACACCACGAGCGGTGCCGCTCTGGGTGTCGACCGCAGGGCAAGTCCGGCGGTGGTCTCCGTCGCGAACCACTCGAACAGGCGACCGTACGGTGTGGAACCGTCGAGCGGTGCCGCTCCCGCGCTGACCGCAAGGCCGACCAGGAGCAGTCCGGCGGCGCTCGCACGGCCCTTGAACGATCGCAGGAAACCGAGCAGACCGACTGCAGCGACCACGAATCCGAGGCCGATCAGCACGCTGTTGTCGAGGTACGGCAGCGAGGGACCGACCCAGGTGTCGAGCCGGTCGCTGCCGTAGAAGAACCAGTATCCGAGCCCCCGGATCAGTTCCGTCGGCGTGCTGGCACCTGCCACCGCCTGGTAGGTCTCGGTATATCGCAGGATCGGCAAGCCGTAGGTGCCCTGGATTCGCAGCGCGACGATCCACCAGATCGACACCGCCAGGCTCAGCACGCCGATCTTCGCGGCTGCGCGCACTGCGCTACCGAGCCGGACCCGTCCGCTGGCCACGTCGGCGACGAGCCAGATGATCGGGCCGATCCCGGCGAGCACGAGCGCCGTCGCGTTGACGGAGCCGACGAGGGCGACGACGACGGCGAATTGGGCGGCGGGCTTCCACGAGCGCGTCCGCGCTGCCTTCGCCGCGAGGAGGATCATCCATGGCAACGCCGCCCACGGCCCGAGGATCACCGACAGACGCGCCAGATAGCTGAGCAGGTAGGGGCTGAATCCGTACGCGAACGCGGCGACGACCGCGGCGACGGGGGCCCATCCCAACCAGCGCACGAGCCGGTAGGCGCCGTATGCGGCGGCGAACACCAGCGTGCCCCACAGGAGCCGTTGGGTCAGCCAGTCCGGGATGCCGGCGGCGTCCATCAGCCAGTAGAAGGGACCGAGAGGGAACAGGTAGCCGATGTTCTGGTGGGGAACCGTGCCGGCCCCGACGGACGGATCCCACATCGAGGTCGCCTGCCGGAGCACCTCGCCCGGATCGACGGTGAGGTACGTCTTGGTGTCGGCGCTCACCCGGCCTGGCGACGTCAGCAGCATCGGGACGTAGGCGGCGACGGCGAGAACTGCCGCGACTGCCCGGTCCTGCCGGCTCGCACTCCAGCCGATCGCGGTGCGCACCGGGTGAATCATCGCTGCGAACGTACAGGGGTTATCGTCCGATCTCGATGATCTCGTCGCCACGGCAGTGTCTCAGCGTCGTCGTGCCGTGCTACGACGAGGTGGCCACCGTCGTGGAACTTCTTCGCCGGGTCCTGGCTTCGCCGTGGGTGGCCGAGGTGATCGTGGTCGACGACGGCTCGACCGATGGCACCCGCGAGCTGCTCGCCGAGGTGAGCGACCCGATGGTTCGCGTGATCCTCCACGAGCGGAACATGGGCAAGGGGGCGGCACTTCGTACCGGCTTCGCGGCAGCATCCGCTGACTACGTGATCGTGCAGGACGCCGATCTCGAGTACGACCCCGCCGAGTACGGCGAGTTGATGGCACCGCTCGAAGACGGTCGTGCCGACGTCGTGTACGGGTCGCGGTTCGTCTCGAGTCGGCCGCACCGGGTGCTCTACTTCTGGCACAGCCTGGGAAATCGGCTGCTGACCCTGCTGTCGAACATGTTCACCGGCCTGAACCTCACCGACATGGAAACCTGCTACAAGGCGTTCCGTCGTGAGGTGATCCAGGCAATCGACATCCGGGAGGACCGCTTCGGTTTCGAGCCCGAGGTGACTGCGAAGGTCGCCCATCAGCGTTTGCGCGTCTTCGAGGTCGGCATCTCGTATTCGGGGCGCACCTACGCCGACGGCAAGAAGATCGGATGGAGGGACGGCGTGCGTGCGGTCTCGTGCATCGTCAAGTACTCCGCTGTCGGCCGAGCCGTGCGTTGGTCGTGACCGCTGTCGAGACGAACGAGACGAGCCGTCGCGGGGTCCGTCGGATCTTCGATCAGCGGTATCGCTGGTGGTGGACTGTGGCGAGCGCCGCCGTCGTCGGTGTCGCCATCCGATTCGTGTACGTCCTCACGACGCGACGCGAGGCGCCTCGGGGTGGTGACGCCGAGACCTACTACCGGCTGGGCCAGGGGCTCGCGGCAGGGAATGGGTATGTGCGTCCGATCGAGCTGGGGGTGTTCGGCGAGAGCGTGCCGACGGCGGAGTTCCCTCCGTTCTGGCCCACGGTGCTCGCCGTGTTCGATGTTCTGGGCGTCGACTCGCGAACCGGTCAGCGGCTGATGGGATCGCTGATCGCCGCATCGGCGATCGTGCTGATCGGGTTGCTCGGTCGGGCGGTCGGCGGGCCGGCCGTCGGCGCCGTGGCGGCCTGGATCAGCGCGGTGTACCCGCATTTCGTCGTCTACGGCGGGTCGCTGCTGTCCGAAGGCGTGATGCTCGCGCTCCTCACGCTCGTGCTGCTCGGCGTGGTGCGTGCCCGGTCCGCTCCCGACGAGGCGAGCGCGATGCGGTGGTGGTTGACGGTGAGCGTCGTACTGGCCGCTGCGGTGATGACGCGGTCTGAGATGCTGCTGCTGTTCGTGGTGCTGGTGGTGCCCGCTGCTTGGTCGTCGGGCGATCCTCGTCGCCGGCTCCGCCGCCTCGCGGCGGTCGGGGCCTGCACGGTCGTCGTGGTCGGCGGGTGGACCGTTCGAAATCTGATCGCGCTCGACGGATTCGTTCCGTTGACCAACAACAGCGGGACCGCACTCGCCGGGTCGAACTGCGACGCGGTCTACAGCGGGCCCCAGATCGGTGGTTGGCGACTGGACTGTGTCCCGGAGGGCGACTATCTGGGTCTCGGCGAGGTCGAAGTCGCGCGCATCAACCGCGACGCCGGTCTCGCCTACGTCGGCGACCATGTCGGCGAACTCCCGGTCGTGGTGGCCGCACGATTGGGCCGCACGTTCGGCGTCTTCGACCTGGACCGGACGATGTTCCTCGGCAGCCTGGAAGACGTCGATCTCGACTGGCTGTGGGCGGCCTGGTACGGGTGGCTGTTGGTGGCGCCGGCTTCGGTCGCCGGCGCGGTCCTGCTGCATCGGCGGGGAGGTGATCTCTGGCCGCTCGTCGCGCCGGTCGCCGTGGTCGTCGCGATCACCGTGACCACGTATGGCAACCTACGGTTCCGGGTCGCTGCCGAGCCGTCTGCTGTCGTGTTGTCGGCGTACGCGATCGTCGCCGCATGGCATCGGTGGAGCGAACGCGGTGAGCCCCCGTCCGCTCAGGAGCACGCCCCGGGAGGATCGTTGTAGCGGGGATCTGAGCGCCACGGCTCGGACCACCAGGTGGCCGGGTCGGGCGGTGTCACCGTCGTCAGGCGCTCGAGGAGTTCGGTGAACGCGAGCCCGTACCTCGCGCCGCCGTCGCTGCAGAAGTGACTGACGTCGATCTTGCGCACCAGCAGGGTGCCCTCCGGGGTGGTCAGCCATCGGTTCGGCTGCCCGTCGGGCGCGACGATCGGGTCGGGATCGACGTAGAAGGCCGTGCCGGGGAACCGTTCGGGCGTCGACGCGAAGATCTGGTTGATCGAGCGGTCGACGGGCTCCTGATCGACACCTCCGGTCAACGACGGAGCGAGACCGAAGATCCCGACCGTGGCTCCGTTCGACGACAGGATCTCGATCGCCTGGTCGAGGCGTTCGACGTACTCCTCGTCGTCGTGGGACTCGAGCCAGGCGACGTCGAAGCGAGCCCACATGGTGGCGACGAGGTCGGGCTGGTGCTCATCGACGAGTTCCTGCAGCGTGAGCTCCCATCCCTCGTTGGCGAGTGCGAACCCCAGCTGCGCGCCTTCGATGATCTCGACGACGCCGGTCGCCTCGAGCGCAGCGACGATGCCCGGCTGCGCGTCGTACATGTACGAGTCGCCGACCAGGAGGACCCGGAGCGGCTCGGCCGCCGTCGGTGTGCGCAGCGTCGGAAGTGCGTCGGGAACCACCTCGAGCAGCGACGAGGGTGTCGCGCCGGGGTCGGTCGTGTCGACAGGGCCGGTGGAGTCGGTGGGGCCGGTGGAGTCGGTCGTCGCGCCAGACTCGTCGGTCGCCGGGTTGGTCGTCGACGCGGTCGTCGGCGGCGGCAGGACGAGTGGGGGAGGCGGCGGGGTGGACGCCGACGACGTCGACGTCGGCGGGATCGTGGTCACCCACAGCGCGGCACCGATGACTGCGGCGGCGACGGGGAAGACGATCGGCGCGCGCCACCGCCGTGCCAGCTTGCGCTGTGCGGGCTTCTCGACGAGGCGATACGACGCCACCGACAACGCCAGCGTCGTTCCGAGCCGGGCCAGCAGCAGGGCGGTTCCATCGAGGCCGGTCCGAGCTCCGTCGAGCAGGACGATCGTCGGCCAGTGCCACAGGTAGACGCCGTAGGAGATGACGCCGAGCAGCCTGATCGGTCCGAATGCGAGCATCCGTGCCGGCAGGCTCGAACGGTGATAGAGGAGCAGACCGACGATCGCGGCGACGGCGATCGCATGGAGCAGGAACCCGCCGGTGTAGAACCAGCGATCGGTGGCGCCGTTGATGGTGATCCACGTCCACGCGATGAATGCTGCCGCTCCCAGCCCGATCCACGGCGCCGCACGCGACTGGGCGACCTTTTGCAGCCATGCGTCGCCTCGATCGACGACGATCGCCAGTGCGGCGCCGACGAGAATCGAGCTCATCCGAGCACCGGAGCCGAAGTACGCACGCGACACGTCGTCGCGGGCGAGGACCGCGAGCAGTGCCGTCGAACCAGCAGCGAGCACGACGGTGGTCGTCAGGAGGCGGGTCCGCCCGCGGCCGCTGCGGAGCACCGCGACGGCGAGCAGCGGCCAGACCAGGTAGAACTGCTGCTCGATCGACAGGCTCCACACGTGTTCCAACGGTGATGGGGCGGTGAAGATGTCCCAGTAGCCGTTGCCGTCGGCGATGAACCACCAGTTGGACACGAACAGCAGTGCACTGATGCCCGGCCCGCGTATCCCCTCGAGTTCGTCCGGACGTGCTGTCGTTGCCGCGTAGACGGCGAGCAGTGCGAGCAGCACGTACAGGACCGGCAGGAGTCGCCATGCCCGCCGGGTCCAGAATGCCCGCATCGACACGCGTCCGCTGTTCGCGAACTCGAGCAGCAACAGGCGCGTGATCAGATAGCCGGACAACGTGAAGAACAGGTCGACGCCGAGGAAACCGCCCTGCAGATGACCCAGGTGGAACGCGACCACTCCGGCGACCGCCAGCCCTCGCAGCCCGTCCAGCGCTGGGTCGTACTGGAGGACCGGTCGGGTGGGTGCCACTGTCGCGGCCGTCGCCACGCCGGTCACGGCCGTATCGGCGCCATCGTGAATCTGTCCCTCGTCGACATCATCGAGGGACCAGTATTGCGTCTGCGGCCGCTGCGACGAGCGCGGTGGTCATGACGGCAGTACTGGGCTCGAGCTCGTCGGGGTGGTTCGATCCGACGAGGCCGCGCGCCGGAGCGAACCGAGTTCGTCGAGGAGCCACGCCCACACGTAGTTCGATCCCTCGGTCGTCACGTGAACGCCGTCGTATCGAAGCAGTTCCCCGTCGACCGCCTCCAGGTACGTCCCTTCTGGGCACAGCAGTTCGTTCAGCTCGAGTACCTGGATGTTCGGACTGCGTGCCGCCTCCTGCCGCAGGATCTCGTTGAAGGCGGCCACTCGTTCGGGATCGTTGCGAGCGAGGGTTTGCAGGACGGTATCGGGCGCCTGGCGCATGCACGGCACGGCGAGCAGCGTGACGAGGTTCCCGTTCGCGCCGGCGATCTCGATCGACTCGCGGACGCCCGCCGTGACGACGTCGAACCATGCCGGGTCGGGAAAGCGGACCGCGACGCCGTCGATGATGCGGTCGAGTACTTCCCACGCGCCGACCATGAGGACCGTGACGTCCGGGTCGACCTGCTCGACGGCCTCGGCCCACTCGGTGCGCCACACGTCGCACATCTCGCCCTGGATGATGCCGACGTCGGAGCCGGCATCGAGCGGGTTTCCCGCGGAGATCGAGCAACCGAGGCGCGCGAACGCCTGGACGTTCCAGTCCGGTCCTGGATCGAGCGTCCGCCGCTCGGCGAGCGACAACGCAGTGGAGTCCCCCAGAAGGAGCACCGTCGTCGGCTCGGGCGGAACCGTCGATTCGACGCTCGGCGCCGGAACCGATTCTCCGTCGGGATCGGTGGTCGGCACCACTTCGGTCATGGTGGGGGTGCTCCTCGTGGGGGAGGTCGTGGTCGTGCTCGGCCGCACGACGGCGACGGCATCCAGCGATCGCCCCTCGGGAGTGACGAGGATCAGTACGGCGACGAGGGCGGTTGCCGCCGAGATGGCCGTCCAGCCGCCGAGCAGGACGCTGGGGCGCGCTGTCGATCGCCGGATCGGTCGCTCGACCAGCCGGAAACTGAGTTCGGCCAGCATGACGGTAAGTGCTACTTGCAGCGCGGCGAGTGCCGGGCGGGGAAGGTCCAGACCCATCGGCGCGCCGACGAAGACGATCACGGGCCAGTGCCACAGGTAGATCGCGTACGAGCGGGTGCCGATCCACACGAGTGGGCGTGCGCCGAGCCACGACAGCGGGCCCTCGGTGTCGGCGACGGCCCAGACGATCACCGCGCACAGCAGCGACACGACGACGAACCCGCCGTGGTACAGCCAGGGCGATTCGTCCGACGTCGTGGCAGCGATGAGCACGAACGCGACGAAGGCGCCGATGACGGCCCCAGTGCGTGAGCGGCTGCGCCGGGCGGCGGTCGGGAGCCCGTGACGAGACGACAGCCAGGCCAGTCCCGCGCCCACGAGGAGTTGTTGGGCGCGAGTGTCCGTTCCGAAGTACACCCGCGTGGGATCGACCGGGTCGTAGAGCGCGGCCAT
>DATKXG010000014.1:0-7844 GCA_035529175.1 Ilumatobacteraceae bacterium | reverse complement strand
CTCGTGATCCGTGGGGGATTCGTCGTCGACGGCACCGGCGCACCGGGCCGCATCGCCGACGTCGTGGTGGACGACGGGCGGATCACCGCGGTGGTCGACGCCGACTCGGGCGTCGAGACCGGCGACGCGACTCGCGTGGTCGATGCCACCGGCAAGCTCGTCACACCTGGCTGGGTCGACATCCACACCCACTACGACGGCCAGGCGTCGTGGGATCCGTACCTCACACCGTCGTCGTGGCACGGCGTGACCACCGTCGTCATGGGCAACTGTGGCGTCGGCTTCGCACCGGCGGCACCGGACCGACACGAGTGGCTGATCGAGCTGATGGAAGGCGTCGAGGACATCCCGGGCACGGCGCTGACCGAGGGACTGACGTGGGACTGGGAGTCGTTCGAGGACTACCTCGATGCCCTCGATCAGCGCCAGTTCGTGATCGACATCGGCGCCCAGGTGGCTCACGGTCCGGTCCGGGGCTACGTGATGGGCGACCGCGGCGCCGCCAACGAGCCACCGACCGACGACGACATCACGGCGATGGCCGACATCGTCGAACGCGGGCTGCGAGCAGGCGCCCTCGGGTTCTCGACCTCCCGCACGCCGATTCACCGCTCGAAGTCGGGCCAGCTCGTGCCGGGAACCAACGCCGACAGCGACGAGCTGTTCGGGATCGCTGATGCCCTGGCCCGGGCCGGCCACGGCGTGTTCCAGTTCGCACCGGACCACGCCCACCTCCCGATCGAGGAATGGCCGTGGATGAAGGAACTCGCCCGTCGCACCGGCCGCACGATCAGCGTGAATCTCAACCAGCCCGACGACGCCCCGGATCTCTGGAAGGACGTGCTGGCGCTGCTCGACGAGGCACGAGACGAGGGCATCCCGATCGTCGCTCAGGTCGCCGGGCGTGTGGTCGGACTGCTGATGTGCCTGGAGGGCAGCTTCAACCCGCTCGGCTTCCATCCCGCCTACGCACCGCTCTCCGGTCTGCCGCTGGCCGAGCGAGCAGCGGCACTCGCCGACCCGGCGCTGCGTGATGTGTTCGCCTCGGCGCCAACCGAGGGCGGAGACCTCTACCAGATGCTCGTGCTCGACCGTCTCGACCGGTTCTGGACGGTCGAGGACGGTGACATCGACTACGAACCACCTGCCGACCAGTCGCTGGCGGCGGTCGCCGAGCGGACCGGTGCTCGGGCGACCGACCTGATGATCGACCAGCTGGCCGCGAACGACGGCAACGGCATCGTGCTGACCCCGTTCTTCAACTACGCCTACGGCGACCTCTCGTTCAGCTACGAGGTCCACAAGCACCCCGGCACCCGGATGGGCCTTGCCGATGCCGGTGCCCACTGCGGCGTGGTCTGCGACGGTGGCACGCCGACCTTCATGCTCACCCACTGGACTCGCGACCGCTCGCGCGGCCCGAAGTTGCCGCTCGAGTACGTGGTGCGACGCCAGACCCAGGAGACCGCCGAGCTGTACGGCCTCGGCGACCGCGGTGCGCTGCTGCCGGGCCTGCGTGCCGACATCAACGTGATCGACTACGACCACCTCACCTTCGGCGCTGCCAGGATGGCCCACGACCTCCCCGCCGGCGCACGACGTCTCGTGCAGAAGGCGAAGGGCTACGAGGCCACGTTCGTCGCCGGCGTCCAGATCGTCGACCACGACGAGTTCACCGGCGAACTCCCCGGACAGCTCATCCGCGGCCCCCGCTGATTACATCACGGGTCTGACCCGTGCTGTAATCATCCCGGCAGCGGGACGGAGCGGTCTCGTTCGTAGAGGACCCAGATCTCGTTGCGGGCGATCTCGTCGAAGGCATCCTCGACCACGAGCCAGTCGGCGACCAGATTGTTGTCGAGCTGCACCGGCAGCATCACGAAGTCGACCCGCTCGGAGCGGTCGACGAGACGCTGGCCCTCGATCGAGGTGTCGGCCCCGTAGAGCAGCACCCGGAACGGCACCGGGAACTGGTAGATCTCCTTGCGGTACGCGAGGTGCGGTGTCAGGCGATAGTTCGCCGACACCACGGCGTCGTCGGGGATCAGCTCGAACAGCTCGCGCGCCGACGCTGCGTACACGTTCTCGGCGTTGCCGTAGTACATCGACGTTCGACCCCACGGCATCGGCGCCCACAGGTACGCCGTCGAGAGGCTCGCCGCGGCAAGTGTGACGAGGGCGAGCTGCCTTGCGGGGATACGCAGCGATCGACCCCGAACCCGCACGGCGTGTGTTCGCATCGCGCCGATCGCGTACACCGTGCCGATCACCAGCGCCGGTACGGCGATCAAGCTGTAGTGATAGTCGATCTGGTACTGGTACCAGAACGTGCTCAAGATGTTCGTGAAGAGCACGAGCCCACTGATCAGCGCCACGTCGGGCAACCTCGCGAACAGCCACGCGAACGGCGCGGTCATCTGCACGAGATACCACGGCCGGCCGTCGCTGCGCAGGTGCTCGACGAGTTGCGTCGGGTTGGTGACTGCGGTGTCGACCAGGCCCCGCACCCCACCGAAGGGGATCCGCCACGTGTTGCGCGTCGGCACGCCGATCAGGCTGCGCATCACGACGAACATCGCGACGGCCATGAACGCGACGCTGCCGAACACGGTCAGCAGCCCGATGCGCCGATCGCGCCGGACCGCCACCCAGATGCCGAGCGGCACGATCACCAGCGACACGTCCTCTTTGACCAGGAGCGAGAGCACGACGAACACGGCGTACAGGCGCCATTTTCGAACGAGTGCCGCATAGACCGCGAAGCCGACGAACACACCGAGGAACGCATCGGGATGGAAGTTCTCCAGGTTCGTCCAGCCGACCGCCGGGTGCAGCAGATAGGTGCCGGACGCGATCAGCGCCCACCACTCCGAACCCAGTCTCCGCCGGCCGTACAGGAACACCGGGATCGCGCCGGCGGCGATCGCCGCCGACTGTGCGGTGAACATGATCCACGCGCCCGGTGCGATCCAGTAGAGCGGCACCAGGAACAGCAGCACGAACGACGTGTGATCCCCGAACAGGTTTCGACCCATCAGGGTCACGAACGGAGCGTCGAACTGCGACAACAGCCACATCCCCTGGTCGTAGAGCGCCGAGTCGTAGGTGGCCGTGGCGAGAGCGTGGTGGATGTTCAGCGACCGGACCGTGAAGTACCAGGTCCAGATCAGGACCGCTCCCGCCAGGAACACCTGCGGCGCCGTCGGCGGCGTCACACGATGCCACCAGCGGCCGATCGTCCCGGTGGACGTCAGGTTGTCGGCGCCGCTCGAGAGATCCTCCTCGGCGCTCGGTCGCGCGTCGTCGATCGCAGTCGACTCCGACATCGCCCTACTCTCGCAGATCGCCCACCAGCGCCGAGAGCACCCCGTTGACGAACTTGCCGCTGTCGTCGGTGGAGAATCGCTTGGCCAGCTCGACTGCTTCGTCGATCGCCACGGCGACCGGCACATCGGGCCGATGAGCGAGTTCGAACGCACCCAGGCGCAGCACGTTCAGGTCGAGCACCGGCATGCGGGCGAGCGTCCACCCCTTGGAGCGCGCGGAGATCGCCGCGTCCAGCTGCTCGACGTGTTCACCGACACCGGTGACCAGGAGCACGGTCAACTCGTCGGGTTCGAGCACCTGCAGCGCCAGCGCGTCGATGGGGGTGATCCCCTTCGAGTACGCCTCGTAGAGCAGGTAGAGCGCCCGTTCACGCGCGTCGGAACGGTCGTCGGGGCGCGGCATGGCGGCCATGATGCGGTTTGTCCGTCAGACGCGGGTGATGTAGTCGCCGGTACGGGTATCGACCTTGACCTTGTCGCCCGGCTCGACGAACAACGGCACCTGCAACACCTTGCCGGTCTCGAGCGTGGCGGGCTTGCGGGCGCCCGAGACACGGTCACCCTGGACGCCCGGCTCGGTCTGTGCGATCGTCAACTCGACTGACGCCGGGATCTCGACACCGATGATCTCGCCCTGGTACTGCGCGATCTGGGCGACCATCTGCTCGGTGAGATAGTCGGCGGCCTCGCCGAGTGTTGCATTCGGGACGTTCATCTGGTCGTAGGTCGAGGTGTTCATGAACACGTAGTCGTCGCCGTCCTTGTAGAGGAACTGCATGTCCTGGCGGTCGACGATCGCCTGCTCGACCTTGATGCCGGCGTTGAAGGTCTTGTCGATCACGGCGCCGTTGCGAACGTTGCGGATCTTGGTGCGCACAAACGCTCCGCCCTTGCCCGGCTTGACGTGTTGGAACTCGACGACCTGGAACAGTCCGTTGTCGAGTTCGAGGGTGATTCCGTTCTTCAGGTCGTTGACGGAGATCTGCGGCATGGTCGTGTCCTTGTCGATGGTGGTCCCGGTTCAACCCGGGAATGGTCGCGGCGTCGTGTGCGTGAGTGGCCGTGAGCCGGTTTCGGTGACGACGAGGAGGTCCTCGATCCGGAATCCACCGAAGCCGACACGATAGAGCCCCGGCTCGACCGTCACCACGTTGCCGACCGCCAACTCGTCCCCGGCGGTCTGGGAATGGAACGGCTGTTCGTGTATCTCGAGTCCGACTCCGTGCCCCGTTCCGTGCAGGTACCACTCGCCGTAGCCGGCCTCGGCGAAGAGGTCGCGGCAGGCGCTGTCGACGTCGCGCACCGCGACACCGGGCCGCAGCGCGGCGACGCCGGCTGCGTGGGCCGCCTCGACGAGCGCGTAGATCTCACGCTGTTCGTCGGTGGGTTCGCCGATCACGTACGACCGGGTCATGTCGGAGTGGTACCCGTCGACGAGCGCGCCGACGTCGATGATCACCGTGTCGCCCTCGACGATCGTGCGACGCGACACCTCGTGGTGGGGCCGTGCCGCGTGGTCCGGGCCGGTCGCGACGATCGTGTCGTAGCTGCGATCGTCGGCGCCTTCGAGCCGCATCCGGTACTCGAGTTCGTTGCGGATGTCGGCCTCGGTGACCGGGTGATCGACCGTGGCGAGGAGCAGCGGCTCGACCTCGGCAAGTGCGGCGTCGGCGGCCTGCGCCGCTGCCGTCATCCGTTCGATCTCGGCGTCGTCCTTGACGCGACGTCCCGAGCCGACGAGCGAATCGGTCGGTTCCAGCATGAGGTCCTCGGCCAGGCGTCGCCATGCCGCATGGCTCGTCGAGGCCGGGTCGAGTCCGACGAACCGTGCAGCAGCGAGTGATTCGACCAACCGTTCGTGCAGCTTCGCTCTGGACGTCTCGGCAATCACCGTCGCGCCGACCTGTGCCGTTTCGGCTCGTGCACGTTCGCCGTACCGGCCATCGGTACCGAGGACCAAGTCGTCAGCCGTCACGACCGCCCAGCCGTTCGACCCGGTGAACCCGGTGAGCCACCGCACGTCGACCAGATCGGTGAACAGCAACGCATCGCAGCCGTTGCCGAGCGGCAACCGCGCCTGGATCGTCGCCAGCCGTGCGGCGTGGTCGATCGGCGGGTAACGATTGGTGACTGACACCATTCGTTATGCGAACCGTTCCAGCGTGGCGCGGACGGCGGACTCGGGGACATCTTCGACGACCTCGACGCCGTCAGGGCCGTCGAGGACGAACGTCAAGCCGTCGAGGGCCTTCTTGTCGCGCTCCATCAGGGTCGCCAGCACGTCGACGTCGAGACGTTCGGGCGGGGTGATTCGCAGCCCGTACTCCCCCGCCACGATTCGGCGGTGCTCGTCGACGCGGTCGTCGCCGATGCGGCCCAGCTCACACGCCAGCTCGGCTGCGAAAATCAGGCCGATTGCGACCGCCTCGCCGTGGGCCAACTCGTGGTCGGTGGCGATCTCGAGTGCGTGAGCGAGCGTGTGGCCGTAGTTCAGCAAGGCTCGCCGACCGCCCTCGCGCTCGTCGGAGGCGACGATGTCGGCCTTGATCTCCACGCAGCGCGCGATGCGCTGGTCGAGCGGCATCGCCAACAGGTCGTCACCGGTGAGGAAGTGGTACTTCGACATCTCGCCGAGACCGCAACGGGTCTCGCGCTCGGGCAGCGTCGCGAGCGCGTCGAGCTCGCAGATCACGCCCGACGGCTGCCAGAACGCTCCCACCAGGTTCTTGCCCTCGGGAAGGTTGACCCCGGTCTTGCCCCCGATCGCGGCGTCGATCATGCCGAGCAGCGTGGTCGACACGTGAACGACGGGTGTTCCTCGATGCCAGGTGGCCGCCGCGAACCCCGCGACGTCGGTGACCATCCCGCCGCCGACTCCCACCACGACGTCGCGCCGGGTCAGTCCCTGTCGGGCGAATCCGCGCATCAGCGTCTCGATCGTGGACAGCGTCTTCGCTGCTTCGCCGTCGCCGATGACATGGGTCTCCACGTCGTGGTCGGGCAGCGAGATCGACATGGGAATGCCGGGCTGGGTGACCACGGCGACGCGTCTCGCCGACCCTGGCAGCAACCCGGCGAGCTCTGCGACAGCGCCCTCGCCGATGACCACGTCGTAGGAGCGATCGGCGAGAGGTACGTTCACGCGCAGCATCGCAGCACCGCCTTCGCGACGTCCTGAGCTGAGCGGTGGTCGACCGACACGACGGCGTCGGCGACCTCCTGGTACAGCGGAGCGCGGACCTCGTGCAGCGCTCGCAGCACTGTTTCGGGGTCGTCGTCGAGCAGTGGGCGGTGCATCCCGTTGCGAACACGCTCGACGAGGACCTCGACGTCGGCCAGCAACCACACGACGTGCGCGTCGGCGCTGCGCAGCGCGGCACGATTCACGTCGCTGAGCACCACACCCCCCGCCGCGGCGATCACCGACGCCTCGGGCTCGGCCAACGCTTCGAGCAGCGTGTCGGTCTCGAGTGCCCGGAACCTCTCCTCGCCGTCCGTCGACCAGATCTCGCGGACGGTGCGACCGGTGCGAGCTTCGATCATCTCGTCGGAGTCGAACAGCGGCCGATCGAGTTGGGCAGCGACGATACGTCCGACGGTCGACTTGCCCACACCCATCATGCCGACGAGCACGAGGTGGGTCACGGCAGCGTGGCCGCGAACGCCTCGGCGTTGCGGACGAACTCGTCGAGGGAGTCGCCGCCGAACTTGCGTTGGGCCTCCGCCGCCAGCACCAACGCCACCATCGTCTCGGCGACGACGCCCATGGCGGGAACCGCAGTGACGTCGGTGCGCTCCTTGAACGACACCGTCGACTCCTTGGTGGCCGTGTCGACCGTCTCCAGGGTCGGCACGTTGAGCGTCGCCAGCGGCTTCATCGCCGCACGAACCACCAGCAGTTCACCGGTGGAGATGCCTCCCTCGGTCCCTCCGGCCAGCGTGCTGCCGCGGCGGTACTCACCCGCGTCGGCGTCCCAGGAGATCGGGTCGTGGGCAACGCTGCCGCGACGGCCCGCGACCTCGAAGCCGTCGCCGATCTCGACGCCCTTGACCGCCTGGATGCTCATGACCGCCTGGGCGAGCAGCGAGTCGAGTTTGCGATCCCAGTGGACGTGGCTGCCGAGACCGACGGGCACGCCGAAGCCGAGCACCTCGACGACGCCTCCGAGTGAGTCGCCGTCCTTGGCGGCTGCCTTGATCTCGCCGATCATCGCCTCGCTCGCGTCGATGTCGAAGCAACGCACCTGGTTCTCGTCGACACGATCGAGCTGATCCGGCGTCGGGCGAACGGCGTCGGCCGGCACGCGTGCGGCGCCCATCTGGATGACGTGGGAGATGATCTCGACACCGATGTGCGACACCAGCGCCTTCGCGACGGCGCCCGCCGCAACTCGCGCGGCGGTCTCGCGAGCGCTCGCACGTTCCAGGACGTCGCGGGCGTCGGTGAACCCGTACTTCTGCATCCCTGCGAGGTCGGCGTGACCGGGGCGAACCTGGGTGAGGGGTGTCTTGGTGGCA
>DATKXG010000013.1:0-23645 GCA_035529175.1 Ilumatobacteraceae bacterium | reverse complement strand
GGCTCCACCCGGCGATCCTCGAGGACCGGGGCATCGACGCGGCGCTCTCCGCCATCGTCGGTGGGGCGCCGATCCCGATCTCGGTGCACGTCGACCCCGACCTGGACCTGTCGACCGATGTCGCCGAGACGGTGTACTTCACCGCCAACGAGGCGATCGCCAACGTGCTGAAGCACGCGGGCGCACGGGTCGCGTCGATCCACGTCGCCAGAGTTGCGGCGAACGTGCGGGTGACCGTGCACGACGACGGTGCCGGCGGCGCCGACCCGGCGGGTGGCACCGGCATCCTCGGGATCCGCGCCAGGGTCCGCGCCGTCGACGGCACGTTCTCGATCACGTCACCGGTCGGCGGGCCGACGACGCTCGTCGCCGAGATCCCCCGCCGCACCGAGGTCGATCGTGGCTGAGACGGCGAAGGTGGCCGAGGTGGCGAACGATGTGCTGCGAGTCGTCGTCGCCGACGATTCGGTGCTGCTGCGCGATGGCCTGGTGCGCTTGCTCACCGACTCGGGGTTCGACGTCGTGGCCGCCGTCGGCGACGCCGACGCCCTGCTCGACGCGGTGACCGAGCACTCGCCGGACCTGTGCCTCGTCGACGTGCGGATGCCGCCGACCCACACCGACGAGGGCCTCCGGGCCGCAATCGAGATCCGCCGGCGCCATCCGGACATCGCGGTGCTCGTCCTCTCTCAGTACGTCGAGGAGCGGTATGCAGGCGAGCTGTTGACCGGTGACGTCGCCGGCGTCGGTTACCTGTTGAAGGACCGGGTGATCGACGTCGACGATTTCCTCGTCTCGGTTCGGCGCGTCGCCAACGGCGGGAGCGCGATCGATGCCGAGGTCGTCAGCCAGATCCTCGGCCGGTCGCAGCGATCGAGCGACCTCGACCGCCTCACGCCGAGAGAACGTGAGGTGCTGACCCTGATGGCGGAAGGGCTGTCGAACGGTGGGATCGGCCAACGGCTCGTGATCTCCAACGGTGCCGTCGAGAAGCACATCTCCAACGTGTTCATGAAGCTCGGGCTCGACGCCGAGGAGAGCGGCAATCGCCGGGTGCTCGCCGTGCTGACGTACCTCCGCGGCAGCTGAGAAGCCGGCGGCGAGCTCCTTGCCGAACGGGAAACGCGCGAGCGATCAGGGCTCCATCACCACCCAGCCGCGCCGTTGGAGTTCGGCGGCGAGCTGCTCGTCGGAGAACTTCTCGAGTTGCGGCGTGGCCTGCGTGCGTTGTGCGGGCTTCGGTTTCACCGTTGCGGCTGCCTCGGGTTCGGGCGTTTCGTGCACGGCCTCCTGAAGGGCAGCGATGAACTCGTCGGCTTCGTCGCGGGTGAACTTGCCGTTCGCCTGGCGTTGGGTGAACCCCATTGGCCCGCGGGCGTCGCGGAAATCGGAGTGCCCGGCCGCCTGCAGCAGCTCGGTCAGCTCACGCAGCTGGCTGTGCGTCGCGGGCGGACCCGAGGATTGTCCGAACGCCATCCGTTCAGTCTCGCACTGGGGGCTCGGTGGTGCTGATCGGAGTGCAGTGACCGGGATCGACGGCGGCGGGCACCGGCATCCGGAGGTGACGGATCAGGGCGCCGGTGTCGAGTCCATCGAGGGTGGTCGCGTGGCGGATCGCAGTTCGTCGCAGGCTCCGGCAGCGACGCTCGATGTCGCAGGAGGTGTCGTCGACCCAGCTGTCGATGGTGCGTTCCACGTCGGGCGGGATCGCTGCTGGCGGCTCGTTGCGGGGCTCGTCGGGGAAGACGGGTGGGCGGACACCGACGGGCAGCATGATGGTGCCGTCGGCTCGGATGGTGTGGATCCGTCCGTGGACGTCGCGTCGCGTGCGCCATCGTTTCCGGTGCTTCTCGCGATTGTGGCCACCGCACTCCACGCCGGCATTGACCTGGTCGGTGCGTCCGCCGTCGGACCACCCGACGGAGTGGTCGACCTGGCACAGCTCCGCCGGGAGCCCGCAGCCGAGGTGGTCGCATTGGACTGCGAGGAGCTTGGCGGCGTCTCGGGCGGCTCCGGTGAACACCCGGACCTTGCGTCCGAGGTTGATCGGGAGGCCGTCGGCGCCGAGCACGGCACGGCGGATGTGCCCGGCGAGCGCGGCGCGCAGCACGACGTGGGGGTGCAGGACCTGGCCGGTGGACGTCTCGCAGCGGCGGGAGGCGAGTCGGTCGGGATCGGCCATCAGGTCGTCGAGCAGGTCGTCGGGTGAGGTCAGCCCGGTGAACGGGTCGATGTGCTCGCCAGCGAGGTTCGAGTCGGGGGCGAGGCCCGCCTCGGCGAGGATGGCTGCCCAGGTGCGGTGGTCGGTGAGGATGCTGACCACCGGCTCGGCGGCGGGGGCTGAGCGCCCGGCCTGATGGTTGGCGAGCGCGCCACGCATGATCGCCACGAACGCGTCGTAGCTGCGTTGGGCGGCGGTGCGGGGGAGCGGGTACTCGTCGGCGCGGTCGCCGTGCTCGGCGCGTCGGGCGGCGACGTCGGCGTCGTACTCGAGTTCGCAGAAGTACTGGAAGATCGCTTCGAGTTCGACGTTGACGAGCGGGTCGCCGCCGTTGCCGTCGAGATGCAGTGATCCGTTGAGGTTGACGACGCGGGCCCGACGGTTCTCGATCGACTCGCCGAGGTCGCGGTGGGCGCCGTCGAGGTCGGCGAGCATCACGAAGCGCTCGACGCATGTGCGGAACTCGCGGAAGCTGAGGCGTTCGGCCAACTCGAGCAGCATCGGTGCGAAGTCGACGAGCCGTTCGCGGACCCGCTTGTTGGCGTGGGCGACGGCGAGCTCGTTGGCCTGCGGGATGCCGATGCGGCCGCCGCGGAGCGCTTCGGCCACGCCGGGGATGCTCCCGGTGGCGGTGGTGAGACGGCCGACTCGCGCGGCTTCGGCGTCGGAGTAGTTGCAGGTGGCCCGCAGGTAGGCCTTCAGCGAGCGGTGCCCGTCGTCGAGGTACGACCGTCGCCGGTCGATCTCACCGGCAGCCAGTGCGAGTTCGGCCTCGACCCGCCGCCGCTCCAACTCCAGGTCGCGGACGCGCTCGTCGAGCTCGGAGTCGCTGCGTTCCAGCAGCTCCTCCACGAGGCTCTCGACCGACGTTTCCGACATGCCTCCATGATGCGCATGGGGGTGTCACAGAGTTGCCGAGCCCGGCCGAGTCAGGAAGCCGGCTTGCCGAGCCGGTCGCGCGCTGCCAGCAGCGAGGCGATCGCGGTGTCGATCGCTTCCTCGGTCGATGACGGCGTCGACAGGCCGTCGAGCAACATCCGGCGCGCCGTGTGCGACACCGTCTCGTTGCGCGTCGCCGCGACCCCCTCGAGTTGACGGAACAGATCCTCGGGCACTCGAATCGACACATGGCGAGACTTCGGTGCGGCTGCTGCAGGGCGCTCGAGCTGTTGCCCGGTCTCGCTCTCCAGCCACTCGATCAGTTGTGGTCTGCTCATCGCTCTCCTCCTGTTCGCTCGATCGCGTCGGCGACGACGTAGGCGATCGTCACGGCGTGAGCTCGATTGGGTTCGTCGGGCTCGGACCCGTCGATCAGTGCTCGCAGCGCAACGACCACGCGTGCGAGTTCGTCGCGATCGAGGCGGACCTCGTCCGGAGGGAGCCAGCCGAGATCAGGTCGTGGGGACCCGCATCATCCCGGCTGGGATCGGTCCCGAGTCCTCCTGCACGACCGCCGCGTTGACGATCGCGTCGACGTCCTCCTTCGTGATGTCACCCGGCACCGCTTCGAGCTTCACCTGCAACTCCTCACGAATTTCAGAGCTCCCGACGCATGGCGAGCAGGTGGATCGTCGGGTCGTGGACCCAGTCTCGATCGGGAACGAACTCGAAGCCGAGCCGTCGGTAGAGGCGATGCGCCGTGTGCATCCAGGCTCCCGAGTAGATGAACACCGAAGCACTCCCGATCCGCACGGACTCGTCGAGGCAACGGCGCGTGAGCGCTTCACCGATGCCCTGGCCTTGCGCCGCGGTGTCGACGCCGAGCATCCGGAAGCTGCTCTCGCCGTCCAGCAGTCTCTCGGCGTGCGGGCTCGATGCGTCGGCGACGAAGGTGACACACCCAGCCGGCGTCTCGCCGACGAACGCACCGAACACGACACCGTCGCGCACCCGCGCCGCCACGTCAGCAAGTTCCGCCTCGTAGTCGGGCTCTCGCGGCATGTCCGGCAACGCCAGGTAGCTGTCGAGCACGACCTGGCCGAACACGTCGAGGTCGTCGTCTTCGGTCAGGGTTCGGATACGGAGCCCAACCACGACGACAGTCTGGCCGACTGTGCCCCGATCGGAGTGGCGCCACACGCTGATCGGATCGGCTGGTGATCGTCGTTGCCGATGCATCGATCCTCGCCTTGCTGCGACCGTGACCAGCCTCGCCTCGCTGCCGGTCGATCGTCACGATCTCACACAGCCGATGATGGCCCGGATCTGGGAGCTGACGGGGTGCTCGTCACCACCGATCGACGTCTTGCGGGCGCACCGAACCTCTCCGTCGACGTTCGCGTGTTCCCGGGCTGACGCGCTGCGGTTGGCGGAGGCCGACAGCTCCGTGAAGGCGCCCGCCACGAGTCGTCGGCGAGGGCGTCGGGGAAGTCGAGCTTGCCGAACCCCCGCTTGATGCCGAGCTCCCACCAAGTCGCGGCCGAGAAGGACGCCTCTTCGGCCTCACGGTCAGCGCCGGGTCTGGTCGTCGATCCACGCGAGGTAGTCGTGGGAGCCGTCGAGCGCCACTGCGGTGACCGCCGGCAGTTCGTAGGAGTGCAGCGAGCGCACGGTCTCGACGATCGAGTCGAAGCGATCCACGCGGGTCGCCGCGGTGATCAGCACCTCGTCGTCGTGTTCGATCACCTGCTTCCACTCATAGACGCTCGAGATCGGCACGAGGTGAGCGCACGCCACCAGCTGGGCCTCGACCAGCGCGTGGGCGATGGTGGCGGCCTCCTCCCGCGAGCCGCACGTGATGCGCACCTCGCAATGTCCGAGCGTCGTCACGCCCCTATCTTCGCAGGCGCGTCGTCAGTGGGCGTCGTTGATGCGTGCGACGAGCCGACCCTTGACCAGACCGCGGGCGAGGCGATCGAGGCCGTCGGGGATGTCGTCGAAGCCGATCTCGGTGTAGTGCGGCGCCAGCTGTCCGGTGGCGAACAGCTCGTACACGCCGGCCACGTCGTCCTTGGTCCCACCCCTGCAACCGACGAGCTCGATTTCCTTGATGATGAGGTCCCTCGTCGAGATCGTCGCCTCGAGCTTGCCCATGCCGACCTGCACCACGCGGCCTCCGAAGCGCACCGTCTCGATGGCCTCGGCGGTGGTGGTGCCGAATCCGGCGAAGTCGACGATCACGTCGAGCTGCCGGTCCGCGAAGTCCCGGATCGATCGGGCGACCCCGGTGACGCCGAGCTCGCCGGCGAGATCCCACACCTCCTCGTCGATCTCGGCCACGTAGACCTCCGCGCCGGCCAGGACCCCGACACGCGCACCGATCTGTCCGAGACCGCCGAGCCCGATGATCCCGAGCTTGGTTCCTGCCGCAACGCGTCCCGTGGCCATGACCGCGTGGTGTGAGGTCATGCCCGCATCGGTGCCTGCGGCCCCGAGCGCGAACGACACGCTCTCGGGAATGGGGACGAGCGTGATCTGGTCGACCACGATCTTGTCGGCGAAACCGCCGTCGTACCCGTAGCCGGGCGCACCGGCCCGGGTCATCGGGCACACCCCGACACGATCCCCGATCGACCACTCGGTGACGTCGTCGCCCACCTCGGTCACGACGCCGGCGACCTCGTGGCCCATCGTGACCGGCCGTCGTGGCAGGAACGGCAGCCACCCCTCGTCCTCGAGCACCCCGACGTCGGAATGGCACAACCCGGCCGACACCACGTCGAGCACGACCTGCCCCGGCCCGGCACTCGGTGCGGGAACGTCGGCGAGCACCAGCGGCTCGTGGGTGTTCGTGAACTGCCATGCGCGCATGCGGCGACTCCCCCTCCCCGCCACCGGCGAACCTCGCAGGCGGCGCACGGTCGACGTCTCGACCGGCTGTCGAGTCGTTCCCGGCACAGCAGTGTGTCACCCCTGCCCACGCCGATCACTGCCGAACGCGGCGACGACTCCCGGGCACGACCCCGGGGTCCAGTCGGCCTCCTCTGGTCGTGGCGATCCGCCACCTCCCAGTCCACAGTTCTCGTGAGCTCGTGTGGGATCAGGCCCCGCACGAGTACACGGGAACGCGCCGAACGCGGCACCGGGCGGGCGAGCGTCAGCCGAGGGCGTCGGCCGCGATGTCGGGGTAGACCGCCTGGCAGGCGTGCAGCAGGGGCTCGAGTCCCATCGCCTTCGACTTCGAGCCGGACACCTTCAGCTTGCGGAACAGCAGCGCCTTGCCGAGTGGGAGGGTTCCCAGCAACAGCTCGTGCATCGAGTCGGCGCTGAGCTTCGCGGTGAGGGTGGCGTCCACGCCACCGATCGGTTCGAACGTCGTCACGACCGGACGCGAGCGACCGTCGACCCAGATGTCGGCGTCGGGATCGTGCAGCCGGAAGTTGATCACCATCTGGGCCTCGACCAAGGTGTCCATCGAGTCGTCGTCCGCGACCGCGTCGAACATCGTGGTGTAGACCCGCTCGAGCTGCTCGGCGTCGTCGTAGGTGCGACCCATCGCGGCAACCATAGATTCCACAGGCCGTCCCGCGTTGCGCGGTGGCTGCTCAGGCGTCGACGAACTTGTGCTCGTCGATCTCGGCCTCGCCGTCCCAACGGTAGGCGCGCAGGACGCCGCCCTTCGCCACGCTGTAGTCGACGCACGTCGCGAGGGGGTTGATCGGCTCGGTCCAATCCTTGCGCCACCAGTAGTGGCCGAACAGCACCGGTTCGGGCCCGGTGTAGGCCTGCATCTCGGCGTCGTGCAGCTCGCGGTCGGGGAGCTCGCCGATCGGTTGGTCGTCGGGGTCGTACAGCTGCGTTCCCGGTGTGATCAACACCGACGTGGTCAGGGTGGTGGCCGTGCTGTCCCACCAGCGAAGCCGGGCGTGCCGGCGCTCGTGGCCGTCCTTGTCCCGGTACCACACGCCATCGAGGTCGATCTCGGGCCCTTTCAACACCGTCTCGATCGCGTCGTAGGTCGGCGTGTCCTTCGTCGTGCCGTCGAGCACGGTCTGCTCGGTCAGGGTGTTGCCCGGACCCGACACCGTCTCGAGGTGCTCCATGTGATCCGCACTCCAGCAGGCGTGCACCACCCGCAGGCCGTCGAGGTCGAGCCACATCGGGATCGTCATGAACCAGTCGATGATCGAGCGATGCAGCGGCGAGCCGAAGGCGACGTCGGACAGGAACGCCTCGTGCTGGCCGAAGTTCTTGTCGCTGTGCGGGCGGCAGTAGTCCTCGCGCAGGGGATCGACGGTGGCGTAGGCGACGGCGTTGAACTCGTGGTTGCCGAGCACGATCTGCGCCGAGCCGGCCTCGACCATCGCCCGCACCAGCCGCAGGGTCTCGAGCTGGCCCGGGCCACGGTCGATCAGATCACCGACGAACACCGCCGTCCGGTTCGGGTGTACCCACACGCCGTGCCGCTCGGTGTAGCCCATGTGGGCGAGCAGGCGCTGCAGCCGGTCTGCGTGACCGTGCACATCACCGATGACGTCGAACCCCGCCATCGCTCCAGTCTTGCCGAAGGCCACCGGTCGGGGAAGGGCACCGCTGGTGGGCTACGTGACCTGCTCCAGCCGATCGAGGTAGGCCCGCAGCGTCGTGTCGTCGAAGCACACGAAGCGGACCGTGGCGACCGACGTCGGAGTCGAGCGGACCGTCTCGACGGCGATGTCGGTGGCAGCGTCGAGCGGGTAGCCGAAGATGCCGGTCGAGATCGCCGGGAACGCCACGGTGGTGGCGCCCACCTCGTCGGCTCTCGCCAGCGAGTTGCGGTAGCAGTCGGCCAGTCGCTCGGCCTCACCCTCGCTGCCGCCGCGCCAACGCGGGCCGACGGCGTGGATGATCCACCGGGCGGGAAGATCGAACCCGGGGGTCACCTTGGCGTCGCCCTCCGGGCAGCCGCCGAGTGCACGGCACGCCTCGTCGAGCTCCGGACCGGCCGCTCGATGGATCGCTCCGTCGACCCCACCACCGCCGAGCAGCGACGAGTTCGCCGCGTTGACGATCGCGTTGACGTCCTCCTTCGTGATGTCTCCCAGCACCGCTTCGAGCTTCACGCGCCCCTCCTTCTCTCCATCCGAGTCTGCCGCCTGGCTCCACGCAACTCTGTGACACCGTTCGCGTACCGTGAGCGATACCGGCTCCCCCATGAGCGTTGTTGAAAGGACGCATCATGGAAGCGTCGTCGGGTATGACCAAGTTATACTCTTCGAGCGTGAAGACTGCCGTCTCGATTCCGGACCCCATCTTCGAGGCGGCGGACCGGCTTGCCCGGCGACGGCGGATCTCCCGGTCCGAGCTGTACGCCGAGGCGCTCGCCAAACTGCTCGACGCCGACGAGTCCGCCGAGGTCACCGAACGCCTCGACGACGTGTACGGCGAGCGATCATCCGAACTCGACACCGGCCTGGCCGCATTGCAGGCGGCCGCGATCGACGAGGACTGGTGATCGGGCGCGGCGAGATCTGGTGGGCCGAGCTTCCGGCACCCAGCGGATCGGGACCCGGCAAGCGCCGTCCGGTGCTCATCGTGTCGGCCGACTCGTTCAACCTGAGCCGGATCGAGACGATCGTCGCCGTGGCGGTCAGCAGCAACGTCGATCTCGTCGCCGCACCCGGCAACGTCGCCGTGCCGGCGAGCCGCTCGGGGCTGCCGAAGGACTCGGTCGTCAACGTCTCGCAGATCGTCACCCTCGACAAGCGCCAGCTCGGCGAACGCGTTGGAGCGCTCGATCACGACACCCTCGCCCAGATCGACGCCGGTATCCGACTGGTCCTCGACCTCGTCGCCTGACAAGCGACTGTTCACCGCCCGTGTGAACACCCTGCCAACCGAACAGTCCAGTGACGGACTAACCGGACTAACCTCAGAGGGATGGCCGAGATCGTGAACATGCACGACGCGAAGACGCACTTCTCCAAGTTGGTCGCCAAGGTCGAAGCCGGCGAAGAGATCGTGATCGCACGAGGTGGTCGGCCGTGCGCTCGTCTGGTGCCGATCGCCCCCGACGCGCCGCGTCTCGGCACCATGAAGGGTCGCTGGCCGGAACTCGCCGACGAGTTCTTCGAAGCGCTCATGGGCGACGAACTGGATGCGTGGGACGCGTGAAGCTCCTCCTCGACACGCACATCTTCGTGTGGGCGGCGACCGGTGACCAGCGCCTTCCCGCCGACGCGGCAACGCTCATCGTCGACCCCGCCAACACGCGAACACTGTCGGCGGCGTCGGTGTGGGAGATGTCGATCAAGGCAGCATCAGGTCGAAGGGCCGAGGTGGCACTCATGCTCCACGATCTCGACGAGGCGCTCCACGACCTGCAGACCGGACAGCTTCCGATCGACATCCCCGCAGCCGTGGCCGCGGGCCGACTCGACTGGGAGCACCGGGATCCGTTCGATCGGATGCTCGCCGCGCAGGCGACGCTCGGCGGCTTCTCCCTGCTCACCGTCGACCGGGCATTCGACCACTCAGGAATCCCACTCGCGCTCAGCTGAACTGCTCGCCGTTGCGGCGGGGGAGTTCCTGCGACGCCTCGGCCGTGAGCGTCCGTCTCAACCCGTGTCGCGAAGGTCGCGCCACTGCCAAATGGCGCCGGCCACCAGGAGTTCGGGGTCGCCGGTCCACAATGTCGCCCTCTCGGCGACCGCCAGGGCGGCACCGAAGGCATCGGCGAAGGCCATCGGGTGGTCGGCCTTGATGCGGGCAGCGCTCGGGTCGTCGGGGACGGCCACGAAGTGGAACGGCGACGGGCGTCGCCAGTGGAAGATCTCGCCTTCGAAGTCGAGCTCCATCGCGCCGGGTCAGTCCGCATCGATCATCGGGCGACTCGTCTCATCCCGCCACGATGTCACAGCACCGGAGCCACGCTCGCGCCGAGCCGGTCGGGGCCGATCGTGAACGGGGGTCAAGGTCGAGTTGGCATCGGCCGATGGACCATCGTGCTCGCACGAACCTCGACAGCGACAGCGCAGGACGCCAACCAGCGGCACGGCCTGTCCGCGTTGCGCGGTGTCGAGGCCGCCGAGCTGTTGCGCGTGATCGCCGCGCTGCACCTCGAGGGCCTGCTGAGCGACGCCGAGTACCTCGTCAAGCGCCGGCGCCTCGTCGCCGAGCACTGACCGGCCAGCGCCGTACTGGTGGGGCCAGCTCGGAGCCTGCAGCAATCGGCGCACGGCGGCTTCGAGCACCCGGTCTGTCGCGGCGATCTCGTCGATCGAGACCCGTTCGTCGACGGCGTGGGCGTGGGCGATGTTGCCCGGGCCGTACACCGCGCAGGCGGGGCCGGCCTCGCGCCGGACGGGTCTCGCCCGGCTCGCACCAGATCTCGGTGGCGTCGGTTCCGGATTCCGGAACGCTTGTCACCGAGATCACCTGGCCGGTCGGTTCGCCGACCGTGTCCGCTGGGTGACCGCCGACGATGCACTCGGTCGCGTCGCAACGCGCGCCACGCGTAGGCTGGCTGCTTCGTGATCACCGGAACCCGATTCCCAACGCCATGGTCGATGCGCCGGTCGATCTCCACGAGCACGGTGCCACGGACATGAGCGAGTCCGGTTCCGCCTTCGGCTCGTACGTGGTCGGGCTCGACAACGGCGGCACAGCGAACAAGTTCACCGTCATGGACCGCGACGGGCACTTCCTGATCGACCGGCTGGTCGAGTTGCCGAGCCGTGTCACGGATGGCCCGACCGCCGCTATCGGCGCGCTCCGCGAAGCCTTCGAGGCCGCGATCGAGTTGGCCGGCGTCGATCGGCGCGAGGTGCTCGGGGTCGGCCTCGACACGCCGGGGCCGGCCACCGCCAACGGGGTGATCTCGTCGCGTGGCGGCACCAACTTCGGCCACGACGACTGGCGCGGCTACGACGTCCGCACCGCACTCGAGCACGACCTCGGCCTGCCGGTCGTCTACAACAACGACGCCAACGCCGCCGCGCTGTACGCCCATCACCGGCACTTCGGGGCGATCGGTGGCGAGCGGTCGTCGATCTCGGTGATCGTCGGCACCGGCCTCGGCGGCGGTGTGATCGAGAGTGGACGGATCGTGAAGGGCGCGGCCGGGATGGCGGGCGAACTCGGCCACGTCCACATCCCGATGGACGGAATGCTCGGCGATGGCCAGCCGACACCGACGTGCAACTGCGGTTTCGTCGGCGACGCCGAGAGCGTGGCATCGCTCACCGGGATCTACAAGAACCTCCTGCCGTACTGGTTGACGCGCTATCCCGATCACGAACTGGCGGGCGTGGATCCGCTCGACGCCGCCAAGCAGGTGCGCGGGTTCGGCGAGCGCGGCGACGAGATGGCCCTGCACATCTTCGAGCAGCAGGCGATGGCGCTCGGCCGACTGTTCACGATCGCGGCCAACTTCACCGACCCCGACGTGTACCTGCTCGGCGGTGGCGTGATCGAGACCGCGCCGTCGTTCCGCGACTGGTTCCTCGAGCGCGTCGAGGCGCACACGTTCCTACGTGACGAGCAGCGAGCGGTCGCGTCCTTCGCGCTCGTGGCCGACCTCGACATGGCCGGCGCCCGCGGATCCGCGATCGCTGTGCTCGGCGCGCTCGGCCACGGCTGATCCCCGTCGGTGGTTTCGAGCCCGCGCTTCTCGTGAACTCGTGCGTGACCCGGTCCCGCACGAGTTCACGGGAACGGGTTTACTCAGCCCCGAGTGGGGTCAGGCGATCGAGCAGGCCATGTCGGCCCCGCAGCACATCGGCGACTTGATCTTGCCGTGTCCGTTCGGGCACTTGGAGACCTGCACCGACGATCCGTCGTCCTTCTGGATCGTGTCGTTCACGAGCGGAGCGTCGCACTCGCCGCAGGTCGCGTTGACGGACATTCCACAGGTGGGGCAGGAGTAGGTGGCCATGGACCGATGGTAGGTCACCGGAGCATCCGGCCCGCGACCAGCGTGTCGCCGCGCTGCCGGCGCGGTGTGACCTCCGGCTCTGGTGGCGACGCGCTGACCACGCGCAGCCTGGTGAGGTGTTCGACGCCGTCCGTCAGTTGGCCTCCCGGGTCGAGGGGGACTGGCGGGCTCACGGGACGGCGTACGAACTCGTACGAGTGCTCACCGCCCCGGCGCGCCGCGGGCTCATCCGGTTGCGGGTGGAAGGAGCCGAGAATCTCCCGTCCGACGGTCCCGCGATCCTGGTCGCGAACCACGTGTCGTTCTTCGACTCGGTGCTGTTGATGTTCAGCCTGCCCCGCCCCGTCGCGTTCATCGGCAAGGCCGAGTACACCGACAACCCGATCACCAACTGGCTGTTCTGCGGCGCCGGGATGATCCCGGTGCGGCGCGAGAACCCGGGTGGCCTTCCTCACGTGTTCGACGAGGTGGCCGGGGTCCTGGAACGCGGTGAGGTGATCGGCGTGTTTCCCGAGGGGACCCGATCGCTCGACGGCCGGCTGCACCGTGGCCACGTCGGTGCAGCGCACCTGGCGCTGACCACCGGCGCGCCGATCGTCCCGGTCGGCATCGTCGGCACCGACCGTGTGTTGCCCACCGGCGCGCGGCTCGTCCGTCCGTTCCAGCAGGCGACCATCTCGCTCGGCGCACCGATCCGGCCCGACGGCCCGACCAAGAGCACCAACCGCAAGCGACGAGCGCTCACCGACCGGTTCATGGCCGAGATCGCCCGGCTGTGCGACGAGACGTACGTCGACGAGTACGCGGCGCTCCACCTCGGCTGAGCAGCCCGGCGTGAATCGTCTGGCGACCCGATGGACGACGTCAACCAGCGAGCAATGTGAGCCCCCAGAGCACGGGGAATCCGACGAGCATGCCGCGAGCGATGTTGCCTGTGCGATGGACGGTCACGAACGCGGCGACCGCGGCACCGGCCTCGGCGACGGTTGGCATGGCGGCGCGGCCGTCAGCGGTCAGGAGCATCCCGCCGACGAGGGCGCCGATCGCGGCGGGGCCGACGAAGGCCAGCGGCCGCTCCGCCCACGCCGGCAGTCCGCGTTCGCTGACGACAGCGAACGTCACGGCCCGCATGGCGTAGGTGCCCAGGCCGACCGCGCAGATGACGAGCCACGCGGTCATGACGTCGCTTCCTGAACGAGTCGGGAGCGAGTCTCGGCGAACACGGCGACGGTGATCCCGGTCACCGTGGCGACGAGCGTCGCCGAATGGAAGGGCAGGCCGGCGCCCACCGTGACGACAGCGAGGCCGCACACGGCGGCGAGCGCCGACGGCCGTGTACCGACCGACTTGGCCAGCAGACCGATCAGCGCGAGCGGTGCCGCCATGTCGAGACGCGCGGCCTCCGGCAGTTCGGCACCGATCGCTGCGGCCACCGCCTGCGATGAGAGCCATGCACTGACGAGCCAGATGCTCGCGCCCGCGTAGTACGCCACACGCTCGCGACGTCCCAGGTCGCCCCGTTCGAAGCGGGGCACGGCGACGAAATGGGTCTGGTCGATCACCGAGGTCGCCAGCAGCAGTCGCAGCCGGAGCCGGACGCCGGAGAACCAGGGCGCGAGCGAGGCGCTGTAGAGCAGGATCCGGAGGTTGATCAGCAGTGCCGACGCGACGATGACGACTGGATTGCTGCCGGTTTCGAGCATCTGCAGCGTGGTGAGCTGTGCAGCCCCGGCGAGGATCAGTGGAGCGCTCGCGAGCGCCGCCCATGGATCGATCCCTGACGCCCCGATCATGGCGCCGAGTGCCAGACCGAACGGCACGATGCCCACGACCATCGGTGTCATGTCGCGGGCACCGGCTCGAGCGAGGTCCCGCGTCGTGGGCGTCGAGGCGACGTCGAGGCGCTCTGACGCGATCCCGCTCATGTCTCGACTCCGACAGAGATGCGCTCGGCTGCGGCCCGGGCGGAACAGATCTCGCTCCCGGTCGGCCGACGGAAACACTCGTCACGCCACCACGAGAAGTACGTCTCTTCGCCGACCAGCGCAGCGAGCGACGCGGTCTGACTCCCGTGTTCGCGCAGCGCCCGGCGCTTGCGGATCAACTCGCCGTGATCGAGAGCGACCTGCAGCGCGACATGGCTGCGGTGCACCGATCGTGGCCGGCCGCCGGGAAGGTCGCCGAACAGGCCGATCGTGTCGTGCAGGGCCCGGTGGCGATGCGCGAAGTCGTGCGTCATCGTGGCGTACAACACGTCGACGCCCGATCGAGCCGCGGCCGTCGCCCATCTCGACACGGCCGCGTGGTCTGCATGGCCGGTGATCCCGTCGGGGCCGAAGGTGACCACGGTGTCGGCGCCGAGGTCCTCGATGTGGCCGGCGACGACCGCTGCCATGGTTGCATCGTCGGTGCCGCGACACCCGCCATCGGGGAGGCCGAGGAAGTGGACGTCGTGCACGCCCAGCACGTCGAGGCTCGACTGCAACTCGATGCGGCGTGAGTAGGCGAAACGTTCGGTTCCCGTCTCGGCCGGGTCGGAGGTTCCCAGCTCGCCGCTGGTTGCGCAGACGACCCGGACGTGCCCGCCTGCGGCGGCGACCCGCGCCATCAGCCCGGCGGACAGGTAGCACTCGTCGTCGGGGTGCGCCCACACGCCGAGCAGCCGCTCGGGTAGCGGCCTGGTGATCGGGGTGGTCACGTTGCCGACAGCGACGTGCGAGATCGCAGTGCTTCGCCGGGCCCGGATGGTGGAACGCTCAGCCATGGGCCTTCTCCGCGATCACGAACTCCTGGCGGTTGCGGAAGCGATAGATGCCGCAGTCGTCTCGGCAGCTCGCGAGCGCCTCGAGGACGAGGGGACGCAACGTCTCGGCGCCGACGTGCTCGAGCGCCGGAACGGCCGGGCCCACGCTCGAGATCGCCCGCCAGGCGGTCTCGTCGTCGGGCCACTCGAGGATGGAGAGCCGGTGGCCCCGCTCGATGATCTCGAAGCCGGCCGCCTCGAGCATGCCCTCGGCCACGCCGGGTCGGGCGACGTTGTTCGTCCGCTTCATCCCCTCCAGGTGGTCGGCCGGTGAGTTCCGGGCGAACGCGGCGAAGCACGTGCGCAGATCGAGCGGCTTCTGGTCGCCCCAGAAGCTCACCCCGATGCGACCGCCGGGCACGAGCACGCGGTACGCCTCGTCCAATGCGGCTTCGCAGCCTCCCCAGATCCCGTTGATCGCCGTGACTGCCTCGAACGTGTCGTCGTCCCACGGGAGCTCGAACATCGTGCCGACGCGCAGGTCGGCGTCGGGCGTGCGGGCCCGGGCGATGTCGACGAGCGGTGCCCCTGCGTCGATACCGGCGGTGCTGGCGCCCCGCGCATCGGCGAAGCGCAGGGCGAGACCCGAGCCGCAGGCGATGTCGAGCAGTGAGGTGCCGGCGCCCACACCGATCCTGTCGAAGATCGCCAGGATCGTCTCGGTCGCGTAGTGCTCGAAGAGGCACGCCCAGTCGCGGGCCCGATGGCTCCATGCGGCGCCGGCTTCCTCCCAGTCGTGTCCCGCAGGGACCGCCGAGGTCTCCGCCTGGTCGTGTTCGTGATCGGTGGTGCTTGTGGTGATCGTGGTGGTCGTCGCAGTGTCCATGCCTCCACCATGACGATCGGAGGCGCCGAGGTCTTGGAGGACACGTGGAGATCGGATCTCCACGTGTTCGTCACGTGCTCTCCAAGACTCGTCGGCCGGGCTCGTTCAAGGTGGAGTCGTCAACCACGACGTCCCCACCGGACGCCGCGAACCGGAAGGAACCATCCCGATGACCACCATCACCACCACCGACAGCACGAGCCAGGACTCCGTCGACAACGGTGTCAACGTCGAGGCGCTCCTCGGTGCCCGCGAGGCAATGACCGCCATGCCGGCTGCTGCAGCGTTCACGTTCAGCGCCCAGTCGGAGTGGGTGAACGGCACCCACGCCTCGACCACCGTCGAGAAGTTCTTCGGCATCGGCGAGGAGCAGACCCACCGCCGTGCCTTCGTGCTCGACACCGACCACCCGCAGATCTTCGCCTCGGAGGACCACGGCATCAGCCCACCGGAGATGGTGCTCGTCAGCCTCGTCGGCTGTCTGACCGCCGGCATCGCCTCGGTCGCCCAGAATCGCGGGATCCAGCTCCGGTCGGTCAAGGCGACCATCGCCGGCGACATGGACCTCCAGGGAATCCTCGGCATCGACGGCGACGTGCGCAACGGCTTCAACGGCATCACCGTCCGCTACGACATCGACGCCAACGCCACCCGCGAGGAGATCGAAGCCGTCGTCGCCCAGAGCCAGAAGCGCTCGGCGGTGTTCGACATCGTCACCAACCCCACCAACGTGACCGTCGAGGTCGCCTGATCGTCGGTTGCCGAACCGACCTCACCCACGGAGCGAGTCCCATGCACACCACCGTCACGATCATCGGCGCCGGCCAGGCCGGTCTCGCCATGAGCCGCTGCCTCACCGAACGCTCGATCGACCACGTCGTGCTCGAACGCGGCGAGGTCGCCAATTCGTGGCGGACGGAACGGTGGGACTCGCTCCGGCTTCTCACCCCCAACTGGATGACGCGGCTGCCGTCGCATCGCTACGAGGGCAACGACCCCGACGGGTACATGACCGCCCAGGAGGTGATCGGGTTCCTTGCCGGGTACGGCGAGCGAATCGACGCCCCCGTGCGCACTCACACCGAGGTGGAGTCGGTCGTGACCACCAGCAGCGGCTTCCGCACAACCACCACGACAGGGGTGATCGACAGCGCGGCGGTGGTGGTGGCGACCGGGGCATGCAGCACTCCGCGCATCCCTGCCATCGCCGCCGAACTCCCGAGTCGAATGCATCAGCTCACGCCCATCGACTACCGGAACCCTGACGCCCTCGGCAACGGACGAGTCCTCGTCGTCGGAGGGTCGGCCTCGGGCGCGCAGATCGCGGACGAGCTGCGACGGCACGGTCGCGACGTGGTCATCGCCGTCGGCGACCACGTCCGTCTGCCCCGCACGTACCGCGGGATGGACATCCACTGGTGGATGGACACCGTCGGCATCCTCGACGAGCGTTACGACGAGATGGAGGACATCGGCCGGGCCCGGCGCCTGCCGTCGCTCCAACTGGTCGGCACACCCGAGAAACGGACCCTCGACCTCAATGCGCTCCACGGTGTCGGCGTCGAGCTGGTCGGTCGCTTCGCCGGCGTGAGCGGTACGACCGCCCAGTTCTCGGGCTCGTTCACCAACTTCTGCGCCGCCGCCGACCTCAAGCTCGGGCGCCTGCTCGACACGATCGACGAATTCGCCGCCGACCACGGGCTCGACGCCGAGCTCGCCGCACCCGAGCGCCCCGAACGCACAGTGCTGCCGACCGCTCCCACAACCCTCGACTTCGGTTCGGTCGACACCGTCGTCTGGGCCACGGGTTTCCGCCCCGACTATCCGTGGCTCGAGGGCGACCTCCTCGACCGCAAGGGCCAGATCGTCCACGACGGCGGCGTGATGAACCGCCCCGGGATGTACGTCCTCGGCCTGCCGTTCGCCCGGCGCCGCAAGTCGAGCTTCCTCGACGGCGTCGGCCCCGACGCTCAGGACTTGTCCGGCCACCTCGCCCAGCACCTCGACACGCTCGCCACCGCGGCGAGCTGAGATCCCCACCACCAATCAATCAATCAACCACCACAGGAGGAACCTGCAATGACCACCACCACAACAACCACCACCACTTCCATGTCCGAGGCCCCGGCCGCTCCCGCCGAGTTCAACGGGGTCCCCGTCGAGAAGCTGCGCGGCACCATCGCCAAGCTCACCGACAACCCCGAACTCGCCGCGTTCCAGTTCACGGCGCGCAACGAGTGGATCGAAGGGACAGGCACCACGTCGACCATCCACGAGTGGTACGGCGTCGGCACCGACCACTTTCACGTCGCCGAGTTCACCGCGTCGGCCGACCACCCCACGCTCGGCCACGGCCACGGCCCGACGCCGCAGGAGTATGTGCTCCATGCCCTCGCTGCCTGCCTCGCCGCCGGCGTGGCGACGACCGCCGCGAACCGCGGGATCAAGCTGTCGAGGATCGATACGGTCGCACGGGGCAAGATCGACGTGCAGGGAGTGCTCGGCATCGACCCCGACGTGCGCAATGGCTTCTCGTCGGTCGAGGTCGAGGTCGACATCGACGGCGATGCCCCTCGCGACGCACTCGATGCGCTGATCACCGCCTCGGCCAAGCGCTCGGCCGTGTTCGACATGCTCACGTCTCCGACCAGCGTCGTCGTCACGCCGAAGGCCTGAGCGCAACGCAGCACTAGTCTCCCGGCGGGGGGAGTCTTGATCTACCAGTTCGACGATTGCGAACTCGATCCGGGTCGGGTACTGCTGCGGCGCGGGGGCGAGCCGATCGCCGTGGAGCCGCAGGTGTTCGATCTGCTGCACTGCCTGATCGAGCATCGCGGCCAGCTGGTGACGAAGGAGGAACTCCTCGACACCGTCTGGGGCGACCGCTTCGTCAGCGAATCGGCACTCACGTCGCGGGTGAAGTCCGCACGTCGTGCTGTCGGTGACGACGGTACGGCGCAGCGGATCATCCGCACGGTGCACGGCAAGGGGTACGAGTTCGTCGCTTCCGTGGTCGAGCGCGACGACCTCGACGGCAGCAACGTCGACGACCAGCGTCGACCCGGGCCCTCGGCCTCGTCGGCACATCGTTCGGCGATCCCCCTCGCCGTTCACGGCCTGGTGGGTCGCGAGGACATGCTCGCCGAGTTGGCCACCGAGCTTTGCGAGGCCCGGCTCCTCACGATCGTCGGACCCGGGGGAGTCGGCAAGACGTCGTTGGCCCTCGAGCTGGCGCGGCGGACCGCGTCGGGCTACCGGGATGCTGTCGCGCTGGTCGAACTCGTCGGCGTCGGCACTCCTCACGAAGCGCTCGCGGCCGTGGCGACGGAACTCGACGTCAGCGTCCGCCAGCACGAGTCGATCGACGTCGCCATCATCGACCTGCTCCGGCCCCAGGAACTGCTGCTCGTCCTCGACAACTGCGAACATCTCGTGGAACCGGTCGCTGCACTGGCGGAGCGAATTCTCCAGACCTCGTCCGACGTCACGATCCTCGCGACGAGCCGTGAAGCGCTGGCCATCGCCGGCGAACGGGTATACCACGTCGAGCCGCTCGACGTCAGCGGGCTGGACGACCTCGAGCTCGACGAACTCGCCGCGGTGCCCGCCGTGAGCCTCTTCGTCGAGCGAGCCCATGCCGCCGACGCCCGATTCCAGCTCACGGCGGCGAACGCTGCGGCCGTCGTCGAGATCTGCCGCCGGCTCGACGGGATCCCGCTCGCACTCGAACTCGCCGCGTCGCGCACCGCTGCGCTCGACGTCACCGACATCGCCCGGCGCCTCGACGAACGGTTGCGTCTGCTGCAGGCGGTCCGCCGTGGTGCCGACCCTCGACATCGCCGGTTGCACGACACGATCAGCTGGTCGTACGACCTGCTCGACGCCGACGAGCAGCGCCTGTTCGCGGAACTCGCCGTCTTCGCCGGACCGTTCGATCTCGACGCGGCCGAGGCCGTGTGCGACGAGCCCGACGTGCTCGATCTGCTCACCGGTCTGAGCCAGCGGTCGATGATCTCGGTGCGACATCCCGCGTCGGGTGGGACGCGCTACGAGATGCTGGAAACCCTCCGCGAGTTCGGCCGGTCACGCCTCGATGACCTGTCGAACGTCGATCTCTTCGGCCGCCACGCGGCGCACTTCGCCTCGGTGGCGAAGGACTTCGAACGCGTGATGCAGACCGTCGACGAACCAGCCGCGGTTCGCCGTATCGACGGCTCCTTCGCCGACCTGCGCGCCGCGCAGCGATTCGCGGGCGATGTCGGCGATGTCGACACCGCGCTCGGGTTGATCACCTCGATCCGCGAGTACGCGATGCGCGCGATGCGGTACGAGGTGTTCGCGTGGGCCGACGCAACGTTGGGTGTGGTCGCCGACGAGGCGCATCCACTGCGCCCCACCCTCACCGGGGTCAGCGCGTACGGCGCCTGGGTGCGCGGTGAGTTCGACCGAGCGTTCGAGATGGCCGGCGCTGCCCTCGACGACGAACAGACCCAGGGCCTCGAACCGCTCGGGCTCGCGGAACGTGTGCTGGGCAACGTCCTGTACATCCGGGGGAAGCTCGACGCCGGCAACGAGATGTGCCACCGGCTCGTTCCGATCGCCGAGGCGTCGGGGAACGCAGCGCAACGTGCACACGCCTACTACATGTCGTCGATCTCGGCGGCGTCGATCGGCGACATCGACCTCGCCCGCACCCGCTACGAGGCCGCGTTCGAGGTCGCTCGTGAGACGGCGAATCCGACCGACCTCGCGAGCGCGTGGACGGCGAAGGGATTCGCCACTCGCGACGACGACGCGGTGGCGCTCGACGCGTTCGCCTCGGCTGACCGGCTCGCCCGCTCGGCCGGCAACCGGTGGATGAGCGCGTTCGCCCGAACCGAGGCGAGCAGCCTCCGCGTCTGCATGGGCGATCTCGTTCGCGGGTGTGCCGGGCTCGCCGACACCGTCGATGCCTGGTACCGGGCGGGGGAATGGGCGCAGCAGTGGCTGACGCTCTCTCGATGTGTGATCGCCCTCGACCGTCTCGAGCAGCACGAGCAAGCCGCCGAGGTCCTCGGTGCGATCGAACTCCACTCGAGTGTCGATGCTCCGCCCGGGATGCCCTCCGTGCTGCGCACGGCAGTGGACACCAGGGAGTCGCTGCTCGAGCGGTTCGGCGCCGAGCGCGCTGCCGAGCTCGCGATGCAGGGCGTCCAACTCCCGTTGGCCGAGCTCGTCCACCGGACGCGCAACACCCTGCTCGCCGTCGGGAGCTGACCCGGCCGACCGACGCCGTATTGCGTCGGCATGGTCCGTACTCGCGAGGATGGTTGCATGGGAACGGCGACGACAGCGGCACATGTGAGTGGATCGGCGGACACCTTTCCGAGGTCGGCGCGGGTCGTGATCATCGGCGGTGGCGTGATCGGCACCAGCGTCGCGTATCACCTCGCACATCTCGGCTGGACCGACGTCGTCCTGCTCGAACGCGACCAGCTGACCTCGGGCACCACGTGGCACGCGGCCGGGCTGATCGTGTCGGGAGGCATGACCACCGAGACGCTCGCCTGGATGACCAAGTATTCGACCGACCTCTACGCGGCACTCGAGGACGAGACCGGGCTCTCGACCGGGTTCAAACCGGTCGGGTACCTACAGACCGCGAGCAATCCCGAGCGTATGCACAAGCTTCGTCGCGAGGCCGATTTCCTGCGGCTGGCGGGGATCGAGCGCGAGGAGATCTCGGCACGAGAAGTGGCCGACCTCTGGCCGCACGTCGACCCGACCGACGTGCTCGGCGGGTTCTTCACCGCGAGCGAGGGTCGGGCCGACCCGTACAACGTGGCGATGTCACTGGCCGCCGGCGCTCGCGCGCTCGGCGTCAGGATCGTGCAGGGCGCGCCCGTCACCGGCATCACGCAGCGCGAGGGCCGGGTGACCGGCGTGGTCACCGAGCACGGAACGATCGAGGCCGAGTACGTCGTCAACTGCGCGGGCATGTGGGCCCGCCAGATCGGGGCGATGGCGGGGGTCGCGGTGCCGCTCCAGGCGATCGAGCACGCCTACCTGATCACCGAGCCGTTCGAGGGCGTGTCGCCCGACCTGCCGATCTTCGAGGACCCCGACCGGTTCGCCTATTACCGCGAGGAGACCGGTGGTCTCATGGTCGGCCTCTTCGAGCCGGTCGCCGCGCCGTGGTCGCTCGATCGGATCCCCGACGACTTCAGCTTCGGTGAGATCCCCTCCGACTGGGACCGGCTCGCACCGTTCATCGAGTACGCGATGGAGATCCTGCCGGGGCTCTCCGACGTTGGTATCCGCAAGCTGTTCACCGGCCCGGAGAGCTTCACGCCCGACAACGGCTTCCTGATGGGCGAGGCGCCCGAGCTCGACGGGTTCTTCGTCGCCGCCGGCTTCAACTCGCTCGGCATCCTCACCGGTGGCGGCGCTGGCTCGATCATCGCGAACTGGATCGTCGACGGCACACCGCCGGTCGACGTCACCGGCGTCGACGTCGCCCGCCTGCAGCGCTGGCAGACCAGCCGGCCGTACCTCGCAGAGCGCAGCGTCGAGCTGCTCGGCCGACTCCACTCGACGGGATCCTGGCCGAACTCACAGCCGACGACGGCACGCGACGTGCGGCGGTCCGCGCTCCACGACCGCCTCGTCGCCGCCGGCGCCCGGTTCGCGGAGTCGTCCGGTTGGGAGAACACGTCCTACTTCGCTCCGCCCGGCGCGGAGGTCGAGTTCCGCTACACGTATGGGCGTCCCGACTGGTTCGAGTACCACGCTGCAGAACACCATTCGGTGCGCAACGACGTCGCCCTGTTCGACATGTCGGCGATGTCGAAGTTCCTCGTGCAGGGCCCCGACGCCGAGTCGGTGCTGAACCGCCTGTCCGGCAACGACGTGGCCGTCCCGGTCGGCCGGTGCGTGTACACGCAGTGGATGAACGAGCGTGGCCGCGTGATGGCCGACGTGACGATCACCCGGCTGGCCGAGGACCGGTTCCAGGTCGTCGTCGCCGAGGCGTTCCATCGCCGGGTGGCGTGGATGCTGCGACGCGGCACCCCCGACGGCGCGCGGGTCTACGTCACCGACGTCACCTCCGGTTTCGCCCTGCTCAGCGTGCAGGGTCCGAACTCGCGGACACTGCTCGCCGAGCTGACGACCACCGATCTGTCGAACGAGGCGTTCCCGTACCTGACCGCACAGGAGATCGATCTCCACCACGCCCGCGCGCTCGCAGTGCGGATGAGCTTCGTCGGTGAACTCGGCTGGGAGCTGTTCGTGCCGACCGAGTTCGCGCTCGGTGTGTACGACCGCCTCGTCGAGGCGGGCGCCGCGCACGGCCTCGCCCACGCCGGTATGGCGACGCTCGAGAGCACCCGCACCGAGGCCGGCCGGCTCGACTACGGCCTCGACATGGAGAACTCCGACTCGCCGCTCGAGGCCGGCCTGAAGTTCGCGATCGACTTCGACAAGCCCGGCGGCTTCGTCGGCCGCGACGCGCTCCTCGCCCAGTACGAGCAGCGCCCGTACGCGAGTCGCCTGGTGCAGTTCCTGCTGACCGATCCCGAGCCGCTGCTCCACGGAGAGGAGCCGATCCTGCTCGGCGGGAACGTGGTCGGCTACGTCCGCTCGGGCGCGTACGGCCACTCGCTCGGGGGAGCGATGGGGTTCGGCTACGTCGAGCACCCCGACGGCGTCACCGGCGAGCTCGTCGAGAACGGCGACTTCGAGATCGTCGTCGCCGGCGAACGGTTCCCGGCGCGTGCGTCACTCCGGTCGATGTACGACCCGGGCAACGAGCGCGTGCGCATGTGACTCACCGTCTTCGCGTCGTGCGGCGTTCTGGCAGATGGCCGTCGACAAGAGCCGGTTCCCGGCCGCCGTCACCGACGTCTACCGGGAGGCGGCGCTCCAACCCCGTGCGATGCGATCGATGATCAACAACTCCCGCGCGATGTTCCGCGGACTCCGGTCGGCCGCTCTCGAGGAACTTCCGGTCGTCGAGACTCCG
>DATKXG010000012.1:0-36817 GCA_035529175.1 Ilumatobacteraceae bacterium | reverse complement strand
CCCTCTTTGAACTCCTTTTGAGCCTTGCCGAGGTTCTTGGCGAGCTTGGGCAGCTGCGAGCCGCCGAAGAGCACGAGAACGACAACGAGGATGATGATCAGTTCGGGGCCACCTGGCATGACCGTCAGGCTACCCCATGGTCGAGGACCTGCGGGGCGCGGCCCGCGAGGAAAGCTGCCGGAGGCTCAGGCCGTGATCGTGCTGCGAGCGACCTGCGCACGCTGGCGGCGGATGCGACGACGCTCGCGCTCGGACAATCCGCCCCAGATCCCGAACTTCTCGCCGTTCTGCAAGGCGAACTCGAGACAGTCGTGGCGAACCTCGCAACCACGACACACTTCCTTGGCCTCACGAGTCGACGCGCCACGCTCCGGGAAGAACAGGTCCGGATCAACCCCCAGGCAGTTCGCGTAGTCGTGCCAGTCGGGATCGGGCTCGACCGGAACGGCGCTGACCGTGATGCTGGATGTGGTGATGAACTGCATGTGGAGAATCTCCCTGCGGGCCCGGAGGCGTCGAATGTGTCCGCAATCAGGCGCCCCCAAACGACTGATCGACAGCGACGTAATTACAGTGGCGTCATTCTGCCATAGCACACGCAGATTTCGCAAGGGCGGATTTCCAAGAATTCGCGCGGTACGCGCGAATCAGCCGGCGCGACGGCCGCGGCGGGCAAGTTCGCGCTTGCCCTGCATGAAGTCGACGAGCACGTAGTCGCCGAGGTGCTCGGGCGTCGTGAAGAACGCTCGCCCGCGGTTGATCTGCGTCATCTGCTCGATGAAGTGCCGCAGCGACCCGTCGGCGCCGAGACCGAACGTGTTGATGCGGATCTGTTCCTTCGTGCAGCGAACCACCTCACGCAGCGTGGCCTCGACCGTCTCGCGCACCGGCGGGTAGTTGAAGAACGGCATGCCGTTCTCCATGATGTGCGCGGTCGGCTCACCATCGGTGATCATGATGATCTGCTTGGTGCCCGACTCGCGAGCGAGCAGCTTGCGCGCCAGGGTGAAGCCGTGGTGCATGTTCGTGCCGTACACGAAGTCCCACGACACCTCGGGAAGCTGTTCCGCGGTCAGGATTCGCGCGGTCTCCGAGAATCCGACGATGCCGAGGTAGTCACGAGGGAACTGCGAAGTGATCAGGCTGTGCAGCGCCATCGCCACCTTCTTGGCCGGCAGGAAGTTGTCGCGCATCGGCATCGACAGCGACAGGTCGAGCATCAGCACGGTCGATGATCTCGTGAGGTGCTCGGTGCGCTCGATCTCGAAGTCCGCCGGGTCGAGCTGGATCGGCGTGCCCCCGCCACTTCGTCGCAACGCGTTGCGGATCGTGCGGTTGAGGTCGAGCTGGAACGGGTCGCCGTATTCGTAGGCCTTGGTGTCGTAGGTGCGCTCGTGGCCCTGGCCGAGGTTGCTGGTGTCGTGCTGGCCGAGCGTGTCCTTGGCCAGCTTCGAGAACAGGTCGCGCAACGCATTGGCCCCGATCTTGCGGAGGCCCTTCGGCGTCATCTCCAGGCGCCCCTCCTTCTGCTCGATCAGGCCGGCCTCCTCGAGCATCTTGGTGAGCTCGGCAAGCCGCTCGAGTGACTTGGCGGCGTCGTCGCCCATCAGATCGCGCACGCGGTCCATGTCGGCCTCGGCGAGCGCCCCGGGGCTCGACGCATTGCGCAGGAGGTTCTCCAGCTGGTCGAGGTCGCCCATGTCCTGCATGGCCTGCATCGCCTGCTGGAACCCCATCGGATCCTGGCCCTCGAAGTCGTAGCTCTGGTTCCAGTTGAGCTGCGGGAACATCTGTTGGAGGTTCCCCGACAACTGCTGCATCTGCCACTGCAGATCCATGTCCTCCATCAGCTGGTCGGACAGCTGCTGGAGCTGCGCCCGTTGCTCGGGCGTCATCGAGTTCATCATCGCCTGCATGGCCGCCATCCGCTTGGCCATCTGCTCGAGCAGTTCTTCGACCGTCTCGGGGTTCTCGGGGAAGAAGTCGCCGTACTCCTCCATGAACTGTTCGAAACCGGGATCCTCGCCGCGCTGGTGCTTCTCGAGCATCTCGTTGAGCGCCGCCATCATGTCCTTCATGCGCGCCATGTCCTCGGGGGTCATGTTCTGCATGGCGCCGGACATCTGGTCCACCATCTGCTGCATCAGCTGTTCGCGGAGCTTGTCCATCAGCTGGTCGAAACGCTGCTTGGCTTCTTTCGACTCGAAGTTGTAGGCATCGAGCTCGCGGACCTTGCCGGCGAGGTCGTCGGGCATGAGGTCGAGGCGCATGTTGCGCTCCTCGGCGGCGGCCCTGGCGTTCTCGGCGCGGCGCTCGTCACCGGAGTTCTCGGCGTCGCGACGGGCGTTGTCGATGGCGTGACGTTCCTCGTCGATGATGTCGTCGAGCTGCGCCTTGATCTCGTCGTACACGCCGCCGAGGTCCGAGTTCTCCAGCCGCTTCTGGCGCTCGGCGCGGAGTTGTTCGAGCAGCTCGCGCAGGCCCTGCAACTGCTCGCCGTTGCGGTCTCGCAGCCCCTCCTGCATCATGCGGCGCAGCGCGGCGTTGACATCGCCGTGATAGAGCAACTCGTCGGTCAGTTCGTCGAACGCCGCGTCGGCATCGAACTCGAAGCCGGTCTGGGTCCCATCCCAGCGGGAGTACTCGAACCGCTTCGCCATGACTGGAACTTAACGGGTCCTCCCCCGGTTCGCCGCTCGGAGCCCGTAACATCGTCGCCATGCGTGTCCCCCGCACGTTCGTCTTCGTCGACCTCTCCGGTTTCACGAACTACACCGCTGCCTTCGGCGACGATGCTGCCGGGCGGATCCTCAGCACCTTTCGCGGCATCGTGCGCACCATCGCATCCGACCGGGGTGTGCGTATCGCCAAGTGGCTCGGCGATGGCTGCATGGTGGTCGCCGTCGACCAGCGAGATGCCATCGAGTTTGTCCTCGACCTCGAACAACGAGCAACCGACGTGTGTGCGCCGTTGACCATTCGCGCCGGGCTGGCAACCGGCCACGCGCTGCTGTTCGAAGGCGACGACTACATCGGGTCCGCGGTCAACATGGCGGCCCGGTTGTGCGACTACGCCCGAGGCGTGCAGGTGCTGATGCCGACGATGCAGCTCGAACGACTCCCCGAAGGCGTCGCCGCCGAGCCGTACGGCGAGGTCGAACTCCGCGGGTTCCCCGGCCCGATCGACGTGGTCAGCCTGACGGGGATCCCGCAGTCGTCGAGCCTCGATGCATCCGAGCTGTGGACTCGCACGCCGTTCATCTGACCACTGCCTTCGACCAGACGACGTCATGACCCTGCGCCGGGGAGCCGCCCTCACGACCGCTGCCACGCTCGGCCATGCCGACACCGCCGACCTCGGACCGACCGCGGGCAACGGCTTTCGCACGCGCTGGCCCGACGACCTGGCCACGTTGCAGGACCTGGGGATCACCGACGTGCGGATCGCACTCGACTGGGCCCGGCTGCAACCGAAGCCAGGACTGCTCGACGACGACTGGGCCGAGCGGTTCGAGCAGATCCTGCAGGCCGCCGACGCGATCGGCGTGCGCCCGTGGGCGTGCCTGCACGAGGCGGCCGTGCCACGATGGTTCGACAACGACGGCGGATTCGGCAACGACGAGGCGTTCACGACGTGGTGGCCGCGCTGGGTCGAGCGGGCGGCAGATCGCTTCGGAGATCTCGTCGGAGGGTGGGTGCCATTCGCCTGCATTCCCGCCGGGGCGCCGGATCAACCGTGGATCGACACGTGGGGAATCCTCGCAGGCGGGCCACCCGTCGTGGCCGCGATCGATCTGCGCGACCGGGCGGGCACGGTCGGGGCGTACGCCGCCCGGACGGACCTGCTCGGCGCCGTCCTCAGGGGTTACTGGGACAGCAACGACCGGGTCGACGCGGCCGAGCTCTCACGCACGGCCGACCGATGGGGAGGCGAGATCCGCGAGGCCGCAGAGGCGATCGACACCTCGTTGATCATCAGCGGCTTCAGCGCCGACCACGACGACGCCGACACCGCCGGCGAGATCGTCGCAACGTTCCGTTCGATCATCGACGAGGCAGTCGCCGATGGCGTGCCCATCGAGGTCGTGTTCGTCGAGCCCGGCATCGCCGGCCCCGATTCGCCGGCCGGCCTGCTCGATGCCGACCGCGCTCCGACGCCGACCAGCAGCGCCTTCCTCGACTGAAGCTCTGCCCCAACCCCGAAATTCGGAGCCGACGTTGCGCTCAGCGCAACGATCGCTCCGAAATTGCGCGTGTGACCCCGAAATTCAGAGCCGACGTTGCGCTCAGCGCAACGATCGCTCCGAATTTTCGAATGAGGCGGACGTGATCGATCGCCGACGCGAGGGGATCAGGTGCGGCCGCGGTAGGTGGCGCTGGGTCCAGCGGCGTCCTTGTTCAGACGCTTGCTGAGGTGCAGGCCCTCGAGGACGAACTCGACGGCGCCGCCCACTGCGGCGGGTGACTCGTCGCCGCTCGTGAGCACGGCCACCGGTTCGCGAAGGGCATCGACCTCTTCGACCAGACGCGCGAGCTCCTCGCTGGTGACGCCTTCGCCAGTGTGCGCAACCGCACCGGCCTCGAACGCATCGACGACCGCACGAGTCTGTTCGGGCGGCACCACGTCCTTGAACACGCTGAGCACGGCGCCCTTTATCAGGTTCTCCATGATCGCGCCCTCCCGGCCGTCCTCGATCGACTCGATCTCGATCTTGCCCATCGAGCTCGCGGCGAGGGCGTCGAGGTCGTCGACGCGAGCGACGATGTGGCGTTCGCCCGCTCGAAGTCCGCGGCGCAGCGCATTGGCTGCGAGCGCTTCGTAGTTCGCCACGCTCAGACGAACGCTCACGCCGGAGCGCTGGTTGACGTGGTTGCTCGCTCTGGCGAGGTGGCTGAACGTCGCGACGACGTCGGCGAGGTAGTCGGGCACGTCGACGGTGACGCGACCCTGTGCGGTGGTGATGTCGAGGGCCACCGCCTCTTGCCGCATGATCGCCACTTCGGTGTGCACCTCGAGCGGGTAATGGGTGCGGATCTGGCTGCCGAAGCGGTCCTTCAGCGGGGTGATGATGCGCCCGCGGTTGGTGTAGTCCTCGGGGTTCGCCGACGCCAGCAGCATCACATCGAGGGGCAGGCGGATCTTGTACCCACGGATCTGGATGTCTCGTTCCTCGAGCACGTTGAGCATGCCCACCTGGATGCGCTCGGCGAGGTCGGGCAGCTCGTTGATGGCGAAGATCCCACGGTTCGTCCTGGGGACCAGGCCGTAGTGGAGCGTGAGTTCGTCGGAGAGATAGCGGCCCTCGGCGACCTTGATCGGGTCGACCTCGCCGATGAGGTCGGCGATCGAGGTATCGGGGGTGGCGAGCTTCTCGCCGAACCGTTCGCTGCGGTGCACCCAGTGGATCGGCGTGTCGTCGCCCAGCTCCTCGACCAGGTCGCGAGCGTGCTTGGACACCGGCTGGTAGGGGTCGTCGTTGATCTCGCTGCCCGCGATGATCGGCATCCATTCGTCGAGGAGGCCGGTGAGCGAGCGGATCATGCGGGTCTTGGCCTGGCCACGCTCGCCGAGGAAGATCACGTCGTGACCGGCCAGCAGGGCATTCTCCAGCTGCGGCATCACGGTGTCCTCGTAGCCCGACACCCCGGCGAAGAGGGGTTCGCCGGCGGCGACCTTCTCGATCGCGTGCTCTCGTACCTCCTGCTTGACGGGCCGCGACACCCACCCGGAAGCCCGAAGCTCCCCCAACGTCGTCGCCTGCGGTCGATCCAAGTCAGCCATGGGTCGAACCTACCGCGGGTGGAGCGACCGTGAGCATGCGAGCGACCGAGTCGTTCGGAGACCGTGGGCGTTCGCGTCTCGGCGTACGCTCGGCGTCATGCACCTGTCCGGCGTCTGGCTGGCCGCCGAGGCCGACGACGACGTTCGACGCAACGGCATCGGCCTCGACAGCGACGACTCGGCGTGGACGCACATCGCGGTGCCGGGCCATTGGCAGGACCAACCGGAGTTCGCGACCAGCAACGGCCCGCTGATGTACCGACACGCGTTCACGGCGACGCCGCCCGCCGAGGGACGACGCCGATGGGTCACGCTCGACGGGATCTTCTACCAGGCCGACGTCTGGCTCGACGGCGCCTACCTCGGCGACCCGGAGGGCTACTTCTTCAGTCACAGCTTCGACGTCACCTCGCTGTCCCGGTTCGGCGACGACCATGTCCTCGCCGTCGAGGTCACCTGCGCGCCGCAATCGGAGACCTCCGGACGTCGGAACATCACCGGCGTGTTCCAGCCGCCCACGGGGGTCGGCACGGACTTCAACCCCGGAGGGCTGTGGCGGCCGGTGTTCCTCTACGACACCGGCCCGGTGCAGATCGATCGTCTGCGGGTGCTGTGCCGTGACGCCGACGCACGACGCGCACACCTGCGCATCTCGACGCGCATCGACAGCGACCGGCTCACCCCCGTGACGATGTGCACGTACGTCGACGGCGTCCGGGTCGACGAGCAGCTCCAGTCGATCGCCGCCGGCAAGAACGACTTCGAGTGGACGATCGACATCTCCGACCCAGCACTGTGGTGGCCTCGAGCACTCGGTGACCAACCGCTGATCGATGTCGCCGTGGAGGTCGTCGTCGACGGCGAGGTGAGCGATCGCCGTCAGCGCCGCACCGGGCTCCGACAGGTCGTGTGGGACGACTGGATCTGCTCGGTGAACGGCGAACGCCTCTTCCTGAAGGGCGCGAACATCCTTCCGACGACCGCCGGACCGGCGAATGCCACCGACGAGATGGTTCGCTCCGACCTGCATGCAGCCGTCGACCTCGGCCTCGACGCACTGCGCGTGCACGGCCACATCGCCGGCCGGGCGCTGTACGACGCGGCCGACGAAGCGGGGATCCTGCTCCTGCAGGACTTCCCGCTGCAGTGGGGGCACGCTCGATCCGTTCGCCAGCAGGCCGTCGAGCAGGCCCGCGCCGCCGTCGACGCGATCGGGCATCATCCGTCGATCGCGATGTGGACGGCGCACGACGACCCGTCGGCCACCGACGGCGGCGTCACCGCGCCGGGGTGGCGGGGAGCGGCACGAACCACGGCGGCCAAACAGCTGCCGTCGTGGAACAAGTCCGTACTGGACCGATGGGTGAAGCGGGCGTTCGAACGAGCCGACTCCAGTCGGCAGGTCGTGGCCCACTCGGGAGTCGTCCCGCATCTCCCGCAGCTCGACGGCACCGACAGCCACCTGTGGTTCGGATGGCGCCACGGCCAAGCGGAGGACCTCGCGGCCTTCGCCAAACGTCTGCCACGCATGGTGCGCTTCGTCAGCGAGTTCGGGTCGGATTCGCCGCCCCTCGACGCTGCGTTCATCGACGAGCAACTGGCGGCCTACGAGTGGCCGAGCCTCGACTGGGACCGCGTCGAGAACACCAAGGGCTACCAGCGGGCGGTCACCGAGCAGAGCTTTGCGCCGACCGACTTCGACAGTTTCGAGGAGTGGCGTGACGCGCTGCAGTACTACCAGGCGCACGTCCTGAAGGTGCAGATCGAGACGCTGCGCCGACTCAAGTACCGCCCGACCGGCGGGTTCTGCTTCTCGTCGCTCAATGACTCCGCCGCGACGATCTCGTCCAGCATCCTTGACCACGAACGACGACCCAAGGCTGCCCATGCCGCCGTCGCCGCCGCATGCGCGACCGTGCTCGTGACCGCCGATCCACTTCCGGCCGAGGCCACGCCGGGAGACCGGTTCGACCTGGACGTCCACGTGATCAGCGACCGACGCGATCCGATCGACTTCGCCGTGGTCGACGCCGTCGCGTCATGGAGTGGCGGGCAGCAGCGTTGGCGATTCGGCGGTCCGGTTCCCGCTGACGAGGTCGTGAAGGTGGGCCGGGTCCGCCTCGAGATCCCGAATGCTCACGGACCGCTCACGCTCGGCTTGGAACTCACAGCTGGTGACGTCACGAGCCACAACCACTACGCGACCAACATCGCCGACCGCTAGGGCCCACAGCACCCCGCCTCACCCAGCGATGAGCCAGAGGCCGCTATTCGGGCAGTTCGCTCATCGCAACGCCGAATACCACACCTGCGATGAGCCAAACGCCGCCATTCGGGCAGTTCGCTCATCGCAACGCCGAATACCACACCTGCGATGAGCCAAACGCCGCCATTCGGGCGGTCCGCTCATCGCAACGCCGAATACCCGGCGTTACCGAGCGAGGGCCTTGCGGTTCTTGAACTTCGACTTGAGGTAATCGACGTTCATCGTCGCGATGTTGTCGATCGAGATCTCCTTCGGGCACGCCGCCTGGCACTCGCCGTGGTTGGTGCAGGATCCGAAGTACTCGTCCATCCTCTCGACCATCGCCTCGGCACGCTTGTAGCGCTCGGACTGGCCTTGGGGCAACAGATTGAGGTGGGCGATCTTGGCCGAGGTGAACAGGCTGGCGGCTCCGTTGGGGCACGCCGCCACGCAGGCGCCGCAACCGATGCACTCCGCCGCGTCCATCGCCGCGTCGGCGACCGGCTTGGGGATCGGGATGATGTTCGCGTCGGGGGCGCCACCCGTCGGTGCGGTGATGTACCCGCCGGCCTCGATGATCCGGTCGAACGCCGAGCGGTCGACCATCAGGTCCTTGATGATCGGGAACGCTGCAGCTCGCCACGGCTCGATGACGATCTCGTCACCGCTGTCGAACACACGCATGTGCACCTGGCAGGTGGCGGTGCCCTTCTGCGGGCCGTGCGCGCAGCCGTCGATCATCAGCGAACAGGTGCCACAGATGCCCTCGCGACAGTCGTGGTCGAAGACGATGGCTTCCTTGCCTTCCTCGATCAGCCGCTCGTTCAAGATGTCGAGCAGTTCGAGGAACGACGCCTCGTCGCTGATCTCGGGGATCTGATGGGTCTCGAAGCGTCCCTGTGCGTCGGGGCCGTCCTGGCGCCAGATCTTGAGGGTGAGGTTGGTGAGGGTGGTCACTTGTAGCTCCGGGTTGCGAACTTCACGACTTCGTACTCGAGCGGCTCTTTGTGCTCGTTCGGGTTGGATGGATCACCGGTCCACTCCCAGGCGCTGACGTACGCGAAGTCGTCGTCGTTGCGGAGTGCTTCGCCCTCGTCGGTCTGGTGCTCGGAACGGAAGTGGCCGCCGCAGCTCTCCTCGCGGTTGAGCGCGTCCTTGCACATCAGCATGCCGAGTTCGAAGAAGTCGTCGATGCGACCGGCCTTCTCCAGCGTCTGGTTGATGCTGGTGTCGGAGCCGGTGACCTTCAGGTCCTTCTTGAACTCCTCGTGGAGGGCGGGGATCTCCGACAGCGCCTTCTCGAGGCCGTTCGCGTTGCGATCCATGCCGCAGTAGTCCCAGATGATCTTGCCGAGCTCGCGGTGGAAGTAGTCCGGACTCCGGGTGCCGTTGATCGCCATGTACTGCTTGAAGCGATCGGTCGCCTCCTGCTGGACCTTGGCGAATTCGGGGTGGCTCGTGTCGGGGACCGGCTTGTTGAGCAGGTCGGCGAGGTACGGCGCGATCGTGTACGGGAGCACGAAGTACCCGTCGGACAGACCCTGCATCAGCGCCGAGGCGCCGAGGCGGTTCGCGCCGTGATCGGAGAAGTTGGCCTCACCGGCGCAGAACAGTCCGGGGATCGTGGTCTGCAGTTCGTAGTCGACCCACAGCCCGCCCATCGTGTAGTGGCTCGCGGGGTAGATGCGCATCGGCACCACGTAGGGGCTCTCGCCCGTGATGCGCTCGTACATCTCGAAGAGGTTGCCGTAGCGCTCCTGGATCACGTTCTTGCCGAGTCGGTCGATCGCGTCGGCGAAGTCGAGGTACACGCCGTTCTTCAGCGGGCCGACACCCTGTCCGGCATCGACCATGCGCTTGGCGGCTCGCGACGACACGTCTCGTGGCGCGAGGTTGCCGAAGCTCGGGTAGATCCGCTCGAGGTAGTAGTCGCGGTCTTCCTCGGGGATCTGGTCGGCTGAACGGGTCTCGTCGGCGTTCTTCGGCACCCAGATGCGTCCGTCGTTGCGCAGCGACTCCGACATCAGCGTCAGCTTCGACTGGAAGTCGTCGGCCTGGGGGATGCACGTCGGGTGGATCTGGGTGTAGCACGGGTTGGCGAACGCTGCGCCCCGGCGGTGTGCCCGCCATGCGCCGGTGACGTTGCAGGCCATCGCGTTGGTCGACAGGTAGAACACGTTGCCGTAGCCGCCTGTGGCGAGCACGACGGCGTGTGCGGAGTGGGAGGAGAACTCGCCAGTCATCAGGTCACGCGTGACGATGCCGGCGCAGCGGCCGTCGATGTTGACGACGTCGACCATCTCCATGCGGTTCCAGAGCTTCACGTTGCCGAGGCCGATCTGGCGGGCGAGCTGTTGGTACGCGCCGATCAGCAGCTGCTGGCCGGTCTGGCCACGGGCATAGAACGTCCGGCTGACCTGGGCACCACCGAAGCTGCGGTTGTCGAGCAGGCCGCCGTACTCGCGTGCGAACGGCACCCCCTGGGCGACCATCTGGTCGATGATGTCGACCGACACCTCGGCGAGGCGATGGACGTTGGCCTCCCGAGCGCGGAAGTCGCCGCCCTTGACCGTGTCGTAGAACAGGCGATGAACGCTGTCGCCATCACCCTGATAGTTCTTCGCCGCGTTGATGCCGCCCTGCGCGGCGATCGAGTGGGCACGACGTGGCGAGTCGTGGAACGTGAATGCCTCGACCTGGTAGCCGAGCTCACCGAACGTCGCTGCGGCAGACGCTCCGGCGAGGCCGGTGCCGACGACGATGATCTTGAACTTGCGCTTGTTGGCCGGGTTGACCAACTTCTGGTCGGCGATGTAGCTCTGCCACTTGTCGGCGAGCGGACCCTCGGGGACCTTGGAGTCGAGTGTGATGCTCATTCGGCTGCCTCCTCGTGAGTGACGGCGTCGGGGTCGAATTCGATCACGCCGGCGAGCACGGCCACCGGGATGGAGACGTTGCCGACGACGACGATCGTGGCAATCCCCGTCGCGAGGTAGCGGCGCCACTTGTTGAAGCGGGGGCTGCTCCACCCCATCGACTGGAACAGCGACCACGTGCCGTGGAACAGGTGGATGCCGAGCGCGATGTTGGCGACGATGTACAGGATCGCCACCGGGACCCGAGACAACGATGCGTCCAGGTTCCGATAGGCGGCGCCGCGGACGAAGTCGGGGTTGGCCCAACCCCACGTGAGGTCGGCGAGGTGCCACACGATGAACAGCGCGACGATGATCCCGGTCCAGCGCATCGTGCGGCTGGCGAAGTTGGCGACCTGGTAGTCGCGGGCGCTCTGGTACTTGACCGGACGCGCCTTGCGGTTGAGCACGGTCAGCGAGTACGCAGCGTGGATGTGCAGGAGGACAGCGGCGATCAGTACGAGTCGGAGACCCCACAGCACGTACGTGCGCGGCATGATCGGCACGAGCAGCTCGCGGAGGAACTCGCCGTAGACGTCGATGTCGTACACGCGCTCGTCCCCTTCGGTGATGACACCGAGGTAGGCCTTGAGGTTGCCGATCATGTGGACGACAACGAAGCCGATCCCGATGATCCCGGTGATCGCCATCACGTACTTCTTGCCGACCGCCGTCGAGTAGAAGTCGACCACGAAGGGCTTCTTCTTCGACGGCGGTTTGACGGCGGTTCCCGACACGGGCCCGCGGTTCAACGTCTGTGCCATTGCGGTGACGCTACTCGGCGGTCCACGGAGCGAGCCCAATCGATCGGGCACTTCGTCCATGTCACGGGTGACACACCGGCGCTTGGAAATGGCCCGGTTGGGATCTAGCCTGCCCCGCCGACCATCATGGTCCGGTCCTGCTTCATGCGGTCCTTCGGGATCGTTCCGAGCAGGATCACTCTCGTACCGCCCTCAGGAGGCAAGAAGCCCGTGGACGTCGTTCCCTATCTCGCAGCAGTGTCGGCCCTCGCCGCACTGGCCCTCGCGTTCTACTACTACAAGGACGTCGAGAAGGCGTCCCCCGGCAACGAGCGCATGGTCTTCCTCATGACGGAGATCCAGAAGGGGGCGAAGGCATTCCTCAAGAAGGAGTACCAGTGGGTCAGCGTCTTCGTTGTTGCGATGATCATCCTCCTCGCAGTGGTCATCAACCCACTCGCGTCGGTGACATACCTGCTCGGCGCCGTCCTGTCGGCGACCGCCGGCTACGCGGGGATGACCGTCGCGACGATGGCCAATGCCCGCACGACCGAAGCCGCGAAGTCGGGCCCTGCGGCTGCACTTCCTGTCGCCTTCCGCGGCGGCGCCGTGATGGGCTTCTCCGTTGCCGGCCTGGCGCTCTTCGGGCTGATGCTGACCTACCTCGTGTTCGTGGTCTGGATGGAGGTCGACGAAGCGTTCGAGATCGTGACCGCCTACGGCCTCGGTGCCTCGACGATCGCTCTGTTCTCACGTGTCGGTGGCGGCATCTATACCAAGGCCGCTGACGTCGGCGCCGACCTCGTCGGCAAGGTCGAAGCCGGCATCCCCGAGGACGACCCCCGCAACCCGGCCACAATCGCCGACAACGTCGGCGACAACGTCGGCGACGTCGCCGGCATGGGCGCCGACCTCTTCGAGTCGTACGCCGGCTCGATCATCGCCCCGATCTCGTTGACCGCCTTCGCGCTCGCACTCACCGCCGATCAGGCGGGCCTCGACGGCAACATCAGCCTGTTGGTGTTCCCGATGGCGATCGCGTTCATCGGCATGATCGCCTCGATCATCGGGTCGTTCTTCGTCAAGGGCGGCGACTCGACCGACAGCCACGCACTCTCGCGCGCGCTCCACATGGGCACCAACGTCGCGATGGCGCTCACCGCCGTCGGCACGATCGCCATTGCCTACTGGCTCTTCTCCGGTGACGACTTCGAGAACCCGATCGGTCTCGCCATCTCCGTGATCGGCGGCCTGTTCGTCGGCTGGGCGCTCGGCAAGACCGCCGAGTACTACACGTCCGACGGCTACGGCCCGGTGAAGAAGATCGCCCAGCAGTCCGAGACCGGACCGGCCACGACCATCCTCGGCGGCATCAGCACCGGCATGGTCTCGGTGGCTGCCTCGGTCGCACTCATCCTCCTCGGCGTCGGGATCGCCTACTGGGGCGGCACGCTCGCCTTCGCCGAAGACGCCTTCGGGGGACTCGGCGAGGACTTCGGCGGCATCTACGGCATCGCCGTCGCCGCCATCGGCATGCTCGCCACCACCGGCATCGTCGTCTCCGTCGACGCCTACGGCCCGATCGCCGACAACGCCGGTGGCATCGCTGAGATGGCCGAGTTGGATCCCTCCGTCCGAGAGGTGACCGACGCACTCGATTCGCTCGGCAACACGACCGCCGCCATCGCCAAGGGCTTCGCCGTCGGCTCCGCTGCGCTCACCGCGCTCGCACTGTTCAAGAGCTTCGAGTTCGCCGTGTTCGACGCCGATCCCACCGCTGCACTGAACCTCAACATCGGTGAGGTCGAGGTGTTCATCGGACTGTTCATCGGAGCCGCGCTGCCGTTCCTCTTCGCAGCGCTGACGATCGACGCCGTCGGTCGGGCCGCCCAGAAGATGATCGAAGAGGTCCGCCGTCAGTTCCGCGAGATCCCCGGCCTGCGCGAAGGCGCCCCCGGGGTGGTTCCCGACTCGGCGCGCTGTGTCGCCATCTCCACCGAGGCGTCGCTGCGCGAGATGATCATCCCCGGCTCGCTCGCCGTCGTCGTGCCGCTCGTGGTCGGCTTCGTCAGCGTCGACGCCCTCGGCGGCCTGCTCGCCGGTGCGCTCGTCACCGGCTTCGCCCTCGCCATCTTCATGGCGAACTCGGGTGGCGCGTGGGACAACGCCAAGAAGTACATCGAGGCCGGCCATCACGGCGGCAAGGGCAGCGACCCGCACAAGGCGGCGGTGGTCGGCGACACCGTGGGCGACCCCTTCAAGGACACCTCGGGGCCCTCGATGAACATCCTCTTCAAGGTGAGGACGATCGTCAGCCTGGTGTTCGCCAGCGCCTTCGTCTGAGTTCGGTACCGCTCACGGGTCCTGTCACCGGTGGCGGTGGGGCGTGCGGCCTTCGGCCGGTCCCCACCGCCACCCGTGCCACCCGTTCGCTGTTCTTCTCCACGCGCCCACCAACTCCAGGCTTCCTCACTGGGGGCTATTCGCTGACGAAGTCGATCAGTTGCTCGACCGCGCCGACCAGTTCGGGGCGGAGGTCGGCGAAGGTGTTCACCCGATTGCGTAGCTTGGGCCAGAAGCCGTCGAACGGCACGCCGAGCGAGGCGCACATCGCTTCCTTCCAGGGAGCGTCGCCCTTCGGGATGTCCGGCCACTCGTCGAGGCCGAGCACCTTCGGGCGGATGCCCGCCCAGACGTCGACGAACGGGTGACCGGTGATCAACACGTTCGGATCTCGAACCATCTGCGCGATCCGGGTCTCCTTCGAGCCGGGGACCAGGTGATCGAGCAGGACCCCGAGCCGGCGGTCCGCCGACGGGCCGAAGTCGGCGACGGCGGCCGCAAGGTCGTCGGCACCGTGCAACGGCTCGACCACGATGCCGAGCTCGCGCAGGTCGTCGCCCCACACGTGTTCGAGCAACTCGGCATCGTGCTTGCCCTCGACCCAGATCCGACTCGCCGCCGCCACGCGAGCGCGCCCGTCGCCCGCGACAGAACCCGACGCGGTGATCCGCTGGGTCGCTGCCCTCGCCATCGCGGGTCGTACGAGCGTGACCGGTTTGCCCTCGATCAGGAAGCCGCCGGGCTTCCACGTGAAGTGACGGACGTAGTCATTGCGGTCCTGCAGCGTGACACCCTCGGCGCTCCAGCGCACGACGTCGCCGCAGAAGTGGCTGGCCCGGTCCTCGACGAGCATGCCCATCTCGACGATGACGTCGGGGTAGGTCGGACCTCGCTTGGACGCTGCGAAGTCGTCGAGGATGTCACCGGTGTAGGCCACCATCCCAGTGAAGCAGTCGACGAGGTCGCTGTGCCAGCATGCTGCGATGGAGCGCTTCGAGAGCAGGATCGCGGTCGTCACGGGCGGAGCGAGCGGGATGGGCCGCGAGCTCGTCGTCCAGCTCGCCACGGAGGGGTGTCACGTCGCGATGTGCGACCTCTCGGTCGAGGAGATGGAGGAATCCAAGCGCCTCGCGCTCGACGTCGCCCAGGCCGGCACCGTCGTGACGACGCACATCTGTGACGTGTCCGACGAGGAGTCGATGCTCGCGTTCCGAGATGCCGTGGTCACCCAGCACCAAACCGATCACGTCAACCTGCTGTTCAACAATGCCGGCATCGGCGGTGGCGGCTCCGTCATCACCGACGACCGCGCCGTGTGGGACCGCACGTTCAACGTCTGCTGGGGCGGCGTGTACTACGGCGTGCGCGCCTTCATGCCGCTCCTGATCGCCTCCGACGAGGGACACATCGTCAACACCTCCAGCGTCAACGGGTTCTGGGCGAGCATGGGCCCGGACCGGCCTCACACCGCGTATTCGGCCGCGAAGTTCGCGGTGAAGGGGTTCAGCGAGGCGTTGATCACCGATCTGCGCGTGAACGCTCCCCACGTGAAGGTGTCGGTGGTGATGCCCGGTCACATCGGCACGTCGATCGTCGAGAACTCGATGCGCCACCGTGGCCACGAGCTCGACATGGAGGCCGCCGAGATGGTGAAGCTGATGTCGGACATGTTCCGCGATCAGGCTCCGATGACGGCCGCCGAGGCTGCCGGCGAGATCCTCGACGGTGTCCGCAACGGCCGCTGGCGGATCCTGGTGGGAGACGACGCCCGCAAGCTCGACGAGGCCGTTCGCGCCCATCCCGAGATCGCCTACGAATCGCTCACGCTCGGCGACCTCACCTCCGGCCGGGCCGGCACCCCCTTCTCCCCCGACGCGTGATCACGGACGACGGACAGCTCGGCGGGCCCACCCCTCGGGGGTGAGCACGAGGTCGCTGACGTTGCCGTCGGGGAATGCGAAAGGCGCGCGGACGCCACCGTGCGCTCGGACCTCGGGCAGCGTCAGCGGCGCGAAACCGGTCGCGCCGATGGTCCAGCGATGCCATCGATGGGCGGGCACCTCGACCAGCTCGAGCCGGAGTTCGCCCAGGATCTCGATCGAACCGTGCACGACGCCGACCTGTTCGTACCCGGAGTCGATCGACGCCCGCTCGCCGGCAGGCTCGAGCGGCGAGGGCGGACCGGTCGCATACCACTCGAGATCGAAGGCGATCGGCGTGGGATCGCCGTAGGCACGTCCGAGCGCCTCGTCAGGGTCGTCGATCGCGGACGCGTAGGTCTCGTTGCCGATCGACCACTGCCGCATCGGGTCGTCGCAGGTGTGCTCGGCCCACAGCGCCTCGCCCTTCACGATGAACGGGTCGGCCCGCACCGGCACGTCGAAGTCGACGATGTGCAACAGCGGTCGGCCCGACCGAGCGAGCGCCGCCCAGTACCACGCAGTCCGGCCGACGACCCGATGTCCCGAGATCACGCCGAGTTCGGCGTCTGCGGTCCAGGCCGCGAACACCCATTCCTCGACCATGGCGTCGACATGGCGCCCCTCGGCGGCACGGGCATCGGCGATGGGCTCCACGATCAGGCAGACTACGGACCATGATCCGATACCTCAGTCTCGACTGGATCAACGCACTCTCCGACGAGGTCGCCGCCAGCGACCAGATGCGCACCGTGGCCGAATCCCACCGCATCGGCGTCACCCAGGTGGTCAGCAACGGGCCAGAGGGTGACGTCACGTACCACCTGTCGGTCGGCGACGGCGGTGCGTCGTTCGGCGCCGGCCCGGCCGAGCCCGAGGACGTCAAGATGGAGCAGGACTGGGAGACCGCGGTCGCGGTCGCCACCGGCGAACTCAACGCGCAGGAAGCGTTCATCGGCGGCCGCATCCGGCTGTTCGGCGACCAGCAGAAACTGCTCGAGTCACAGCCCGTGTTCGGCGCGCTCGACGCCGTCTTCGCCACCGTGCGCGACCGCACCACATACGAGTGACCGCCTCGTCATGCCGGAGATGCCCGAGATCCAGGCGCACGCCGAACGCCTGACCACCCAGTTCGCGGGACACGTCCTCGCCGGCTTCACACCGTTGAACTTCACGGCCCTGAAGACGGCGGTTCCAGCCCCATCGGAAGCGTTCGGTGAGCCGCTGCTCGAGGTCGACCGGCGGGGCAAGTACCTGCTGTTGCGGTTCGAGCCGGTGACGTTCGTGGTGCATCTGATGCAGGGTGGCCGTCTCGTCGCGGACTCGAAGCGGTCTCCGAAGCCGCGAGGTGGTCAGGCGCGCTTCACGTTCGAGCCGATCGAACTGACCGACGGAGCGATCGACGAGACCGCCCTGCTGCTCACCGAACAGGGCAAGGAGCGCCGAGCTGGGGTGTGGTGTGTGCCGACCAGCACTGCGCTGACGTCGCCACCGCTCGACAAGCTCGGACCGGAGGCCGCCGGCATCGGCGAGGGCGAACTCGCAGAACTCTTCGCGGCCAACTCGATGCGCGTCCACGGATTCCTGCGCGACCAGCGCATGGTCGCCGGCATCGGGCGGCGCCTGGCGAACGAGGTCTGCCACCGCGCCCGAGTGTCGCCGTTCGCGAACACCCGCAAGCTCGGTGCCGATGGCGCAGCGAAGGTGGCCGACGCCATCAGTTCCTGTGTCGCCGAGAGCCTCGACTTCGAACGCACCCGCGGCGACATGAGCTCGTCGAAGGACCGGCCGAGCGCAATGCACAGCCGTACGGGGGGTCCCTGCCCAAACTGCGGCGACACCGTCCGTGCGGTCGAGTACTCGGGCTACACCGTCAACTACTGCCCGACCTGTCAGACCGGTGGCAAGGTGCTCGCCGACAACACCACCAGCAAATTCCTCAAGTAGCGCCCGTCGAATACGCTCGGCTGTATGCCGATCCATCTCCGCGCCGAGCCCGGCGACTATGCCCCCAACGTGCTGTGCCCAGGCGACCCCCTCCGCGCGAAGTACATCGCAGAGACGTTCTTCGACGATGGCTTCCGCCAGGTCAACGCCGAGCGCGGCATGCTCGGCTTCACCGGTACGTTCGACGGCAAGCCGATCAGCGTGCAGTCGACGGGCATGGGCTGTCCCAGCGCCGGCATCGTGTTCGAGGAGTTGATCATGCTCGGCGCCACTCGGCTGGTGCGTGTCGGCACCTGCGGCGGACTCGGCGACGGCATGGCGATGGGCGACACGGTCGTCGGGCTGGCCGCGTCGAGCGACGACCAGACCCCGCTGCGCTACGCCGCGATGGACGGTTACGCGCCGAGCGCGACGTTCGCGCTCGTCGAGACCGCGGCTCGACTGAGCCGGGAAGGTTCGGCGGGAGCCGTACATGTCGGACCGATCGTCACGTCCGGGCTGTTCTACGATCCCGACCCCACCACCTTCGCCCGCTGGAAGCGACTCGGCCACATCGGTGTCGAGATGGAAGCGGCGATGATGTACACGATCGCAGCCGTCAAGGGCATCGAGTCGTTGGCGATCATGACCGTCAGCGACCTGCTCGGCGAGAGCGGCGACACGGTCCGCATCAGCGACGAGGAACTCAAGGCCGGCGTCGATCAGATGATGCGCATTTCCTGCGCCGTCGCCGTGTCATGATTCGGTGACTCGGCGGCCGCCGAGGGAACCGACTTCGCTTCAGGAGCGTCGAACGAACATGACCCCCCGTACAGCCATTGCCCTGCTGGCGCTCGCCGGCCTCACCGTTGCCGCCTGCGGCAGCGACGACGACGGATCTTCCGGCGGCAGTGTGACCGCAGCGGATCTCGACGGGCGAACCTTCGTGTCGACCGAGGTGACGGGGTACGACCTGGTCGAGGGAACCGAGATCAACATGACCTTCCTCGCCGATTCGATGAGCGTCAGCGGCGGCTGCAACTCCATGAACGGTGGCTTCGAGATCGACGAGGGCGTACTGACCGCCGGGCCATTCGCAGCGACGATGATGGCGTGTGATCTGCCGTTGATGGACCAGGACACCTGGCTGAACGAGTTCCTCTCGTCGTTGCCCACGATCGAGCTCGACGGCGAGACCCTCACGCTCGCGAGTGGCGACACGACGATGACGCTCGACGAACTCCAGCCCAGCACGCTCGTCGACACGACATGGACGGTGACCGGGACGGTCGCCAACGAAGCCGTCAGCAGCGTGCCGATGGATGCGACCGCCTCGATCACGATCGCCGACGATGGCACCGTCGCCGTCGACACCGGGTGCAACACCGGATCCGGCAGCGTCGAGGTCGGCGACGACACCTTGACGTTCGGGCCGATCGCCACCACGAAGATGGCGTGCCCGCCCGAGCAGACCGAGCTCGAGACCAGCGTGCTGTCCGTCCTCCAGGGCGAGGTGACCTACACGATCGACGGCGACAGCCTGTCGCTGCGATCCGGCGAGGGCGCCGACGAGGTCGGCCTCGAACTCACCGCCGGCTGACACCCGCGCACCCCAGCGCAAGCGATGAGTTTCCGCGCGACCTGTCCGCGCGAAGACTCATCGCTCGGGAGAGCGCGGCGCAAGCGATGAGTTTCCTTGCGAACCGTCCGCGCGAAGACTCATCGCTCGGAGCGGAGCGCGGCGACGAGTGCGAGGATGCGGCGCGTGGTCACCGGAAGAGCGTTGCCGAAGTCGGCCTCGACGGCGCGCTCAACTGCCCAGCCGATCTGTGTGGCGGCGACGTCGCGTGCGGCATCACGCCGGCGCCCGGCGGTTTCGCTGTGCGTCGGGTGCAGATCCACCTCGATTGCCAGGCGCACGGACGGGACGGCCAGGTCGAATCGCGCCGGTCCATAGCCGGGCAGGTCGATTCGATACTGCCGAACGAGTCCCACCAGGCCGGCAGCGGCGAGCGCATCGCCGAGCACCGTCTCTCCGTGCGACTCGGCCGGGCCTCCGTGCAGTCGACCGTCGAGCAGCTCGAGGAACCGACGGATCCAGGGTCGCTGTGTCGACATCCAATCGACGGCGACGGCACGCAGCTCGTCGTCATCGAGATCTCCGTCCCGGATCACCTGCTCGATGATCGACAGCAGGTCCGTCGGGGGCACGAAACGTGCGAGGTCGAGAGCCGTTCGGGCGCGGCTGGTGACGGTGATGCCATCAGCGCGTCGTACGAGATCGCACGGATGTACTGCCGAGGTCCGGTAGGGCACCACCCAGCGAGCGTTCGTCGGGTGGCTCACCGGCGGCGCGAGAACGTAGATGCGATGGTCACGGGGCAGGCGGCGCAGACCCCACAGACGACCCGCCGTGGGACCGCTGATCGCTAGCTCCGGATGAGCGGCACACACCGCGGCGCACCGCGCCATCTCGTCGAGTGTGACGGCAGGAAGGCGATACACCCCCTTGAGGACGGTGGTGAGATTGCCGGCCTCGACGAGGGTGCGGACAGCCGGACTCGACAGCCCGCATCGCCGCAGGTCGACAGCGGACGCAATGCCATGGTGTGTACGAAGGAACTCGAGCGCCTCGGTGGTGAAGTGGGCCACGTGACCTCCTGTTGAACGACGTGTTCGAGGAGGGAGTCGGTGACCACACGCTACCGAAGTCGACGTCAACCTCCGAGAGCGATGAGTTTCCGCGCGACCTGTCCGCGCGAAGGCTCATCGCTCGGGATGGCAGACGGCGAGCGATGAGTTTCCGCGCGACCTGTCCGCGCGAAGACTCATCGCTCTCGGTGGTCAGATGAGGCCGAGTTCGGCGACAGCGTCACGTTCGCTGACGAGTTCGTCGGCGCTGGCATCGATCTTGGCGCGGCTGAAGTCGTCGATGTCGAGACCCTGGACGATCTCGTAGTCGCCGTCCTTGCACACGCACGGGAACGACGAGATGATGCCCTCGGGCACGCCGTAGCTGCCGTCGGAGACGACCGACATCGAGACCCAGTCGCCCTCGGGAGTGCCGAGTGTCCAGTCGCGGATGTGATCGACCGCTGCCGACGCTGCCGAGGCGGCCGACGACGATCCGCGAGCATCGATGATCGCAGCACCGCGCTTGGCCACGGTCGGGATGTAGGTGTTCTCGTACCACTCGTGGTCACCGACGGCGTCGTACGCGCGCTGGCCGTTGACCTCGCAGTGGAAGAGGTCCGGGTACTGCGTGGTCGAGTGGTTGCCCCAGATCGTCATCTTGGTGATGTCGTTCACGGACCCACCCAGGCGCTGCGCGAGCTGCGCCTTCGCTCGGTTGTGGTCGAGCCGCGTCATCGCCGTGAAGCGTCGAGGGTCGAGGTCGGCAGCGTTGCGCTGAGCGATGAGCGCATTGGTGTTCGCCGGGTTGCCGACGACGAGAATCCTGACGTCCGGCGTCGCCGAGCGAGAGAGCGCTTCGCCCTGCGGCTTGAAGATGCCCCCGTTGGCCGAGAGCAGATCGGCGCGCTCCATGCCCGCCTTGCGCGGCATCGACCCGACGAGGATCGCCACGTCGGCATCGCCGAACGCCGTGTCGGCGTCGTCGGTGCACACGACCTCGGTGAGCAGCGGGAAGGCGCAGTCGTCGAGCTCCATCCGCACACCTTCGAGCGCTCCGAGTGCGGGAGTGATCTCGAGCAGTTGGAGCGAGAGCGGGGTGTCGGGGCCGAGCATCGAGCCCGACGCGATACGGAAGAGGATGCTGTAGCCGATCTGGCCAGCAGCACCGGTGACGGCAACACGAACAGGAGTGGTCATGGTTCGAGCGTACGTCCGCCACCGACCGCCGCCCAAGCGCACCAACCACCGAAATTCGGGCTCAGGGCTGGGCGAGCACCCGACCGATGATGTCGGCGTAGAAGTTCTGGCCGGACTGGGTGAGGTGGATGCCGTCGTCGTAGAAGCAGCGGCCCTCACAACTCGATGACAGGACCTCCCAGTCGACGACGGTTACGTTGGGATGCGTCGACGGCACGGCGCGGAGTTTGTCGTTGTTGCCGGCGATCCATCCCCGGTCGGCCTTGCCGGTCAGCAACAGCACGACCGGGACGTCGGCCACCGTGGCCAACATCGCGTCGAGCGTCTCCTGGCTGAAGCTCCCGTTCGTGCCGAGGTGGACCACCACCACCGATCCGAACGTGCCGTTGTCCCGCAGCGCCTGCATCGTCGGGACGAAGGTGTTCATCTGCCGGCTCTGGAGCGCGTCGACCTGGAAGCCCCGGGCCTGGAGCTCCTCGGCCGCGCCGAGCATCACCGAGTCGCCGAGCGCAACGAGCGGGAAGCCCGACACGGTCGGCGGGATCGCGAGCGGAGCGAGTCCCTCGAGGCTGGTCACGACCCCGAGCTGACCGACGGGGGCCGGTGGCGCCGTGGTCGGCGGCACCGTCGTGGGTGGCACGGTGGTGGGTGGCACGGTGGTCGGCGGAGCCGAGTCGAGCGTCGGGTCGAGGACCGCCGGAGCCGTCGTGGCGGGCGGCGCCTCGGTCGTCGTCGTCGGCGTGGTGCTGGTCGTGGTGGTCGATGCCACCGGGATGTCGTCGACGGCCAGGAGGTCGGTCGTGAACTCCTCGCCGGCGTCGAGCGCCTGCGCGATCTCGTTCTTCTCGAGCGGTGCGGTCATCAGCACCGAGCCGACCGCGAGACCGACGACCACCGCCATGGCCACCGCAGCCGAGGCAACGACCTTGGGACCACGCCGAGTACCGCCGAAGATCTGCCTCCATCGGGCCGAGAATCGGCCCTGGCGGATCGGGGTCTCGACGAAGCGGTAGGACAACTCGGTGACGATGACGGTCAGCACGAGCGCGTACACGAACTCCCCGAAGGTCAGCTTGTTGCCGGCCACGCCGCGGATCATCTGGTAGATCGGCCAGTGATAGAGGTAGAGCCCGTACGAGCGCGTGCCGATCCACCTGAACACTCGGTTCCCGAGGAGCCGGTTCGCGTACGCTCCGCGATGGGTGACCGCGGCGATGATCGACAGCGTCGCCAAGCCGGCGAGGAAGATCCCGCCGCGGAACACGAACGGATCGGCACCGCTCGGAGTGGCCAGATAGGTGTTCCAACAGAGCCAGGCGAAGCCGATGATGCCGGCCAACGCGACCGCGTCGAAGAGCCGGCCCTTGGAACGGAGTGGGCCTCGAACGATCGCCAGCGGACGCCAGACCATCGCAAACGCTGCGCCGAGGAGAATGCCGCTCAGACGGCTGATCGTGCCGAGGTACAAGGTGTCGATCTTGTTGATCGGTCGATCGCCGAACCACCAGTAGGCCTCGGGGGTCACGTTCGGTTCGGCGATCGGGCCCGGGTAGAAGAGCAGCGCCACTGCGACGGTGATCAGCACGGCGCACACGAAGAGCCACCGGCTGACTGCTGCGACCTGGCGCGTGCCGTTGCGGCCCAGCAGGAAGATCATCACGACCGGCCACAACAGATAGAACTGCTCCTCGACGGCGAGGCTCCACAGGTGCCGTAGCGGCGCGAAGTCACCAGCGGCGGTGTAGCCGAGGCCCTCCCAGATCTGGTACCAGTTGGACACGTAGAAAAAGCCCGCGATCACGTCGCCGCGCAACGCGCCCAGCGCCTCGGTCTTGAAGATGGCGGTCCAGGCAGTGACGAGGAACATCATCGTGAACAACGCAGGGAGGAGGCGCCGCGCTCGACGAAGCCAGAAGTGGCGCAGCGAGATCCGGTAGGTGCGCTCCCGTTCGGAGATCAGCAGCAGCGTGATCAGGTACCCCGAGATCACGAAGAACATCTCCACGCCGAAGAAGCCGCCGGGCAGCCAGTCGCTGTTGGCGTGGTACACCATCACCGCCACGACGGCGAGCGCACGCATCCCGTCGAGCCCCGGAAGATACGGGACCCGGCTGATGTGGGCGCGGTCGTCGGGAACCGGTTCCACCCGGGGCGGGGCGAGCGTGGACATGGGTCATCCAGTATCGCCGAGCACGTCGCGCCACCGGCGTCATGCCCCTGCCACCACCACGATTGCGTTGCATTCCCGGTGGACCGGGTCACCCGAATCTGCACGCAAACGTGGTTGCGAGCCGATCAGCCAGGAGCTTCGAGGGCCCCGTCGATCAGCGCGGCGTAGTACTTCTGACCGTCGGGGCGCAGGTGATAGCCATCGCTCTGGAAGCAGTCGCCCGGGCAGGAGTCGGTGAGGTCGGCCCAGTAGAGCACCGATGCGTTCGAATACGTGTTCGCCGCATCGAGGAGCAGGGCGTTGTTCCCCGCGGTCCAGGAACGATCGACGTCGATCGTCAACAACAGCACCTGCGGCACCTCCGCCAGCGCGTCCATCATCGCGGTGAGATCGCCAGGATTGATGTCGCCGTTCGTGCCGAGGTGCGCGACCACGACGTCGCCCAGCCGCTCGTCGGCGCGCAACTGCTCGACGACGTCACGCCCGTCGGAGAACTGGCGGCTCTCCTGGGCGTCGACGGTGTAGCCACGGGTGGTGAGTTCGCCGGCGGCGCCGAGCATCACCGAGTCGCCGAGCGCCAACTGAGCGATCGGGAGCGAAGGAGCCGTCGTGGTCGTCGTGGTCTCCACCACGGCCGGCGGAACCGCTGAACCCGATGCGTCGGTGGAGTCCGCCGGTGCGGTCGAATCGCCCGTGGCCACCGCGGAATCGGTCGATCCGGTCGGATCGACATCCGAGCAGGTCGGATTGTTGACGACGTCGCAGGTGAACTCGGCACCCTCGTCCAGAGTCTGGCGCACGTCGTTCTCCACGACGGCCGCGTTTGCCAGGCTGACCCCGGCGAACAACGTCAGGGCGCCGACGACGGCACCGACGCCGATCATGGCGTTGCGCGGCCCGGGGACCGGCGACCGCCAGATGCGTGCGATCGACGCACCGAGCGTGCCCTTTCGGATGGGGGTCTCGATGAAGCGGTACGAGAGTTCGGTGACGATCCCGGTGAGGATCATGGCGAACACGAACTCGTAGAACTTCAGGTGGTTGCCGGCGATATCGCGTATGACCTGGTAGATCGGCCAGTGGTACAGGTACAGCCCGTACGAGCGGGTACCGATCCACAGCAGCACCGGGATGCTCAGCGCCTTCGAGGTAGCAGCACGCTCGTGGGTGACCGCAGAGACCATCATCAGCGTGGCGACCGCGCAGAGCAGGAATCCGCCACGGAAGAGGAACGGATTGCCGCCGTCGGGGCCGATCAGCCACATCCACCAGAACATCGCCAGGAGCGCCACGAAGCCGACGAGCGCAACGAGATCGAGCAGGCGCCCCTTGGTACGCAACGGCCCGCGCATCACGGCGACGGGACGCCACACCATCGCGAACGCGGCGCCGAGCAACAGTCCGCCGGCGCGGCTGAACGTGCCGAGGTAGGACCAGTCGAACTTCGAGATGTCACGTCCGAACACCGACCAGTAGGCATCCGGGGTCACCTCCGGCGTTCCGATCGGACCCGAGGTGTACACCAGCGCCGTGACGATGGTGATGCCGAGCGCGGCCAGCACCAGCCAGCGACTGATGTCGGCGATCCGCCTCGAACCGCCGCGGAGCAGGGCGAACATCACGAGCGGCCACACGACGTAGAACTGTTCCTCGACGGCGAGACTCCACAGGTGCCGCAGCGGGGCGAACTCGTTCGCCGCGGTGTAGCCGGCGCCGGTCCAGATCTGGTACCAGTTCGACACGTAGAAGAACGCGGCGATCACGTCGCCTCGCAGTTTGCCGAGGGCGTCGCGTTCGAACAGCGATGTCCAGATCGTGAGTGCAATCATCATCGTGAACAGTGCCGGGAGGAGTCGCCGAGCCCGCCGGATCCAGAACTGCTTCATGTCGACGGTCGAGGTGCGTTCCTTCTCCGAGATCAGCAGCAGCGTGATCAGGTAGCCGGAGATGACGAAGAAGACCTCGACACCGAGGTAGCCGCCGGGCAACCAGTCGGGGTTGGCGTGGTACACCATCACCGCGACGACGGCGATCGCCCGCATGCCGTCGAGGCCCGGTAGATACGGCACCCGGCTGATGTCGTTGCGCGCCGGACGACGTCGCACGTGTGCCGTCGGCCGCGTCGAAGCTCGCGTCGGGGTTCCCGATGCGTCAGCGGTCGCAGTCATTCCGGACCAGTATCGCTCAAGCGGTGGTCAGCCCGAGGTTCAGGCAGATCTCGACGACGGACTCGGGACGGTTGAGGGCGTACAGGTGCAGGCCGGGCGTCCCGGCGTCGATCAGGTCGAGACACAGCTGCGTGGCGACATCGATCCCGATGCGTCGCACGTCCGCGGGGTCGTCGGTGGCATCGAGGCGATCGGCGAGCCATCCGGGCAGCGCCGCGCCGCTCATCTCGGCCATGCGCTTGACCATCGCCTTGTTGTTGATCGGCATGATGCCGGGGAGCACCGGCTTGTCGACGCCGAGTGCGGACAACTCCTCGACCAGGCGCACCCAGTGCTCGACCTCGAAGAAGAACTGGGTGAGCGCAAAGTCCGCGACGGCGAGCTTGTCCGCGAGGTGACGACGATCGGTGGCCCGGTCCGGCGACCGCGGGTGGATCTCGGGGTGAGCGGCGACCGCTGTCGCGAACCGACCCGTGGAAACCACGTCCTCCAGGAGATCCATCGCGTACTGATAGTCGCCTGGCTCCTCGACCCCGCCGGCCGGCGGGTCGCCGCCGAGCGCCAGGATGTTCTCGATGCCGAGTTCGGCGTAGTGCTCGAGCAACGAACCGACGTCGTCACGTCGATGGCCACGACACGTCAGGTGCGGCATCGGCGTCCACGAGGTCTCACCGATCATCCACTCGACGACGTCGCCGGTGCGGTGACGATCGGAGCCGCCGGCCCCGTAGGTGATCGACACGAAGTCGGGATGCAGCGACTCGATCGCCGCCACGGTGCGGCCGAGTGTCATGTTCGCGGCGGGAGTCTTCGGCGGGAAGAACTCGAACGACAGCGTCCGCTTGCTCGCGAGGAGATCCGGGATCCGGGCCATTCCCACGAGGCTACCGAGCGCAACGCCGTCGGGCTGGCCGAACGCGAGCGTCACCCAAACCAACCGGACCCGGGTGATACCTTGCGCCGAGACCCGGCCGGGTCACCGAATGAGGGGACACATTCACATGGACATGATCAACATCTGGAAGACAGTGGTGCTTCAGCGCTACGCGAAGTTCGACGGTCGGGCAAGCCGCGCCGAGTTCTGGTGGTTCGCGCTCGCCAACATCATCGTGTACATCGTGCTCGCGGTCTTGGTGGCGATCTCGTCGATCTTCATCATTCTGTACATCGGCTACGCGATCGCCGTGATCGTCCCGAGCATCGCCGTGGCCATCCGTCGGTTGCACGACACCGACAAGTCCGGCTGGTTCCTCCTGATCGGTCTCATTCCGTTCGTCGGGTGGATCATCCTGCTCGTCTTCTACATCATGGAGGGCACGAGCGGCCCCAACAACTTCGGCGCCGCCGCCGAGCCCGCCGCCGCCTGACGCCAGGCATTCCAGCGTCCGGTCGGGCACGGCCGCCCTCGGGAGCGCCACGCTCCAGCGAGCCGTGAAGCCGGGCCAATCGATTCAGTGGCGGAAGTGCCGTTCGCCGGTGAACACCATCGCGATGCCGTGCTCGTCGGCGGCGGCGATGACCTCGTCGTCGCGGACCGAGCCACCTGGCTGAATCACCGCCGTGATCCCGGCCGATGCGGCGGCATCGAGACCGTCACGGAACGGGAAGAACGCGTCACTGGCGCAAGCACCACCGGCAGCGCGGCCGGCTGAGCGATCCGCAGCGATCCGCGCCGAGTCGAGACGGTTCTGCTGGCCGGCTCCGATGCCGAACGCCTGGAGATCCTTGGCGTAGACGATCGCATTGCTGCTGACGGCGGCGCAGACCTGCCAGGCGAACTCGAGATCGGCCCACTGTGCGTCGCTCGGTTGCGTCGCGGTGACCACCCGCCATGCGTCGCTGCGTCCCGCCACCGGATCGGGCTGCTGGACGAGCAGACCACCGTCGACGGGGCGGACGTCGAAGGGCAACGGCGAGGCGGCGTTCGCCGACATCACGCGCAAGTTCTTCTTCACCGCGAGGATCTCGAGCGCTTCGGGCTCGAAGTCCGGAGCCACCACCACTTCGGTGAAGACATCACCGATCGCCGTGGCCATCTCCGCGGTGACCGTGCGGTTCGCGGCGATGATCCCGCCGAAGGCGCTCACCGGATCACAGGCGTTGGCGCGAATGTACGCCTCGGTGATGTCGTCGGCGACCGCCACACCGCAAGGATTGGCGTGCTTGACGACCACTACTGCGGGCTCGTCGAAGCGGTGCACCAGACGCCAAGCCGCCTCGGTGTCGAACACGTTCAGATAGCTGAGTTCCTTGCCACCGTGCTGGGTCATCGAGTCCCACCAGCTCGTCGCACCCGCCTGGCGGTAGCGGGCGCCCTGCTGGTGCGGGTTCTCGCCGTAGCGCAACGGTTGGGCAAGCTCGAGCGCGAGGTGGATCGACGTCGGAAGCGCCACCTCGTCGCCGTTTCCGTCGCCGGACTCGTCGAACCAGGTGACGATGGCGGCGTCGTAGGCGGCGGTGTGCGCGAACGCGGTCCGTGCGAGTCGACGCCGCGTCGGGGCGGTCAGCGCGCCGCCGCTACGGAGCTCGTCGAGCACCGATTGGTAGTCGGAGGGGTCGACGAGCACACCGACGTGGGCGTGGTTCTTGGCGGCGGCGCGGACCATCGCGGGGCCACCGATGTCGATCAGCTGGATGCTCGGATCGGACGAGAACGGATACAGGTTGACGACGACGAGATCGATCGGCTCGATCCCATGGTGCTCCATGTCGGCGACGTGTTCGGCGTCGGTCGGGTCGGCGAGGATGCCACCGTGGATCTTCGGATGCAGCGTGACGACCCGGTGGCCGAGGATCGCCGGGAGTCCCGTGAGCTCGGCGACGTCGGTCACGGGGACGCCGGCGTCGGCGATCGCTCGTGCGGTCCCGCCGCTCGACACCAGCGACCACCCCAGCTGGTGGAGTGATTCGGCGAACTCGACGATTCCGGACTTGTCGTAGACGGAGAGCAGCGCAGTGGGCACGCAGGAGACCGTAGCGAACGCGCCCGCGCGACGAGACATGACAGCGCGGACGCCACTACCACCGGAGTGCGCGGCCGGGCTCGCGCCTGGCACTACGGTGCGACTCGGGGGAGAACCTCAGACCGAGATTCCGGAGGGGATTCACATGGACTTCAGCAAATTCAAGACACCCGACTGGCTCATGATCGGAGGTGGCATCGGCATCTTCGTGTTCGGTTTCCTGGAGTGGGTCACCGTGTCCGGGTTCGGTTTCTCCAGCTCTGGCGGCAACGTCTTCGACTTCTTCTGGACCGGAACGATCCCGTGGATCCTGGTGATCGCGAGCGCCGTGGTCACGTTCCTCCTGGTGCAAGGAACGCTCAAGGAGGATCAACTGCCGTGGCCGCTGGTGCTCTTGGCCGCCACTGCGCTCGCCTCGCTGTTGCTGCTGCTGCGGATCATCTTCAACCCGATCGACGGCAAGGACGCGATCGAGGCGGCCGGCGGCGACGTCGGCCGCGGCATCGGCATGATCCTGTCGGTGATCTCCGGGCTCGTTGCCACCGCCGGCGCCTACTTGAACTTCCAAGCATCGGGCGGCAACCTCAAGGACCTCACCGACGTCGACAAGCTCAAGTCGAGCTTCTCGAAGGATGACGGCAACGACGACGAGATGCCTCCCCCGCCGCCGCCCGCACCACCGGCACCGCCGGCACCGCCAGCGGACTGATCTCGCCCAGACTCGAAAATTCGGAGCCGACGTTGCGCATGGCGCAATGATGGCTCCGAATTTCGGTGTACGAGACGGGTCAGAGCGAGGCGACGATCTCCGCCATCAACTCGCCGGCCTCGGTCGGGTTGAGACCGACCTTCACGCCGGCGGCAGCGAGCGCATCCATCTTGCCCTGCGCCGTGCCCTTGCCGCCCGAGACGATGGCGCCGGCATGGCCCATCTTCTTGCCGGGTGGCGCCGTGACGCCGGCGATGTAGGCGCTCATCGGCTTGGTGACGTTGGCCCGGATGTACTCCGCGGCCTCTTCCTCGGCCGAGCCGCCGATCTCGCCGATCATCATGATCGCGTGGGTTTCGGGATCGGCCTGGAACTCGGCGAGGCAGTCGATGAAGTTCGTGCCCGGCACGGGGTCGCCGCCGATGCCGACACATGTCGACACGCCGATGCCCTTCTGCTTGAGCTCGTACAGCGCCTGGTAGGTGAGCGTGCCCGAGCGACTCACGATGCCGACGTTCGGTCCGTCGGCCGACGGTGCCTGGGCGATCTCGCCGGCGGTGATACCGATGTTGCACTTCCCGGGGCTGATGATGCCCGGGCAGTTCGGACCGAGTAGGCGGGTGTTCGGGTGGTTGCGGATCAGGAGGTTGTACGTCTTCGCCTCGTCCTGGGCGGGGATGCCCTCGGTGATGCACACGACGAAGCCGATCCCTGCCGCGGCAGCCTCGAGGATCGCATCGGACGCGAACTTCGGGGGCACGGCGACGAACGAGGCGTTCGCCCCGGTCGCGGCGACCGCATCGGCGACCGTGTCGTAGATCGGGATGCCGTCGACGTCCTGGCCCGCCTTGCCCGGCGTGACGCCGGCGACGATCTGGGTGCCGTAGTCGCGGTTGCGCAGGCCGTGGTACTTGCCCTGCCCACCGGTGAGTCCCTGGACGATGACCTTGGTGTTCTCGTTGACGAAGATGGCCATGACTATCTCACTTCGCTTTCGCGACGGCCGCGCGGGCAGCGTCGAGCATGGTGGGTTCGGACTGGAGCTTGTCGGCGGGGATGCCGGCGTCGAGCAGGATCTGACGACCCTCCTCGGCGTTGGTGCCGTCGAGACGGATCACGATCGGCGCACGCAGGTCGACACGACCCATCGCCTCGACGATGCCCTTCGCGACCTCCTCGCCGCGGGTGATGCCGCCGAAGATGTTGATCAGGATCGACTGGACCTTGTCGTCGAAGTTGATCACCTCGAGCGCTCCGGCCATCACGTCGGCGTTGGCGCCGCCGCCGATGTCGAGGAAGTTCGCTGCGGATCCACCGACCTGGTTGACGACGTCGAGGGTTGACATGGCGAGCCCGGCGCCGTTGGCGATGATGCCGACGCTGCCGTCGAGGCCGATGTACTGCAGGCCCTTCTCGGCGGCCATCTTCTCGCGCTCGTCCATCTCGGTGAGGCCGCGGAAGGCGTCCCACTCGGGATGACGGAACTCGGCGTTCTCGTCGAGGGTGACCTTGGCGTCGAGTGCGTGCACCTCGCCGGTCGGCTTGAGGATCAGCGGGTTGATCTCGGCGAGGTCGCAGTCGCCCTCCGTGAAGCAGCGGTACAGCTTCACGAGGATGTCGGCGGCGCCGTCGAGCGCCCGCTCGGGCAGCTTCGCATCGACACATGCCTGGCGCGCCGTCGCGATGTCGAGGCCGTCGACCGGGTCGATGTGCAGCTTGACGATCGCGTCCGGGTTCGACTCGGCGACCGCCTCGATCTCGACGCCGCCCTCGGCCGACAGCATCAGCAGGTGCTTCTTCTCGGCACGATCCAGCGTGAACGAGGCGTAGTACTCCTCGTCGATGTCGGAGGCCTGCTCGATCCACAGTCGCTTGACCACGTGGCCCTTGATGTCCATCCCGAGGATGTTGCCGGCGTGCTCGCGGACCTCGGCCTCGTTGTCGGCGAGCTTGATGCCGCCCGCCTTGCCGCGACCGCCGACCTGCACCTGCGCCTTGACGACGACGGGGTAGCCCGCCTGGTTGGCCTCCTTCACCGCCTCGTCGACGGTGTCGGCGGGGCCGCCGGGGCTCACCGGGATGTCGTAGCGGGCGAAGTACTGCTTGCCCTGGTACTCGAAGAGGTCCACGTCGGGGTCACTCGCTTTCTGGTTGCGTACTGGTGGTCGACCGGCGGGGCGGTCAGTCGGGTTCGGATTCGTCGAGCGTCGTCTCCAGCCACTGGCCGATCGCCTTCAGCGACGAGCCCGGACCGAAGATCTCGGCGACACCCTGTTCACGGAGCGCGCGGGCGTCGGCATCGGGGATGACGCCACCGCCGAACACGAGCACGTCGCCGAGATCACGGCTGCGCAGCTCCTCCATCACCCGCGGGAACAGGGTCAGGTGCGCCCCGGACAGCAGCGAGAGGCCAACGCCGTCGGCATCCTCTTGCAGCACGGTCTCGGCGATCTGCTCGGGCGTCTGGTGCAGGCCGGTGTAGATGACCTCGAAGCCGTGGTCGCGCAGCGCCCGGGTGATGGTCTTCGCGCCACGATCGTGGCCATCGAGACCGGGTTTCGCCACGACGATGCGATACGTGCGCTTCACGAAGCATGAACCATAGGGCACGTCAGGGCGGATCGCCGAAACGGCGCACGACCCATCGAACGGGCCGATCCCCGGCAGACTGTGGCCGATGTCGAATGCAGCCGCGCGACGGCCGGTCAGATTGAAATCGCCGTTCGCGCGGGCGGTCGTCCCGGTGCTCGGAGGCATCGCATTCTTCGTGGTGCTCGGCCTGGTCACCTGGGGCATCGCCGCGTACATCTCCGGTGGCGGTGCCGACGTCACCGAGCGCCTGGCACCGACCCGCTTCGAGGTTGCCGGCGCACAGAGCGCGGCACGCCTCGTCGAGGAGGACGGGCCGATCATCTTTCCCGGTCTGAACACCACCACCGGTGAGCGAACCCTGGTGCTCGATCACCAGGGCGACGACCCGACGCGAGGCTGGCGGATCTACTACGCGCATCCGATCGACCGGCCCGATTGTCCGGTCGAGCAGGTGATCGGCACTCGCGACTTCATCGACTGCGACGGCACCACGATCGGCGTCGAGGACCTGTCACCGCCGGATTCCGGCGTGTTTCCCGTGGTCGAGAACCAGCGGGTGCTCTACATCGACCTCGCGGGCGTCACGACACCCACCACCCCTGGCTGACCCCAGAATGTTTGCGTTGCAGTCTGTGTGGAGCGGGTCACCCGAATCTGCGCGCAAAGGTGGCGGCCTGGCGAGTGTGCAGTTCAGCCGACGGCCATGGCGTCGACGAGACGCTCGGCGAAGATCTCGGTGTGCTGGCCGAGCTTGCTGCGGCTCATGGCGAGCCCGCCGATCACGTAGGCGCCGGTGTCGCCGAGCGCCCGATCGAGCTTGTCGAGCGACTTGCCCGGGTCGAGGGCGAACGTGAGGAAGCCCGCTGCGCGCTTGCCGCGCATGGTGGGCAGGTTGGCGATATTCGAGACGGCCCATGGCGCCTGGCCGAACAGGAACGCGCCGTGCACCCAGGTGCCGACCAGGATCAGGTCCGCCTGCTGAATCGACGCGTAGTCCGGCTGCTTCACCTTCGACAGCCCGGTGATCGTCCAGCGCTCCTGCGCCAGGAGGTCAGCGACCTTCTCGGCTGCCGTCCACGTGTTGCCCGTCAAGCTCTCGACCAAGATTGCTGCCTTCACGCCCACGATTCTTGCAGGTCGCGGGCCTGCGCAGCAGATCTCGTCACCAGCTGACGTCGTCGCAGCCCTCGTGATCGTCGGGCTCGACCTGGAATGTGCCGTGGGCGATGCCATGGCCGTCAGCGAGACAGCTGCGCGCCCGGTCGAGCACGGCATGCGAATCTGCGGTCGTCGATGTCACGAGGTGCACCGATGCGGCGTCCATCTCCGAGGTCAGCGTCCACACGTGGAGGTCGTGGACGCCGACCACGCCCTCGAGCGACGAGAGTTCGTCGGCGAGCCGGTCGAGATCGATGTGCTCGGGGGCGGACTGCAAGAGGATCCGAACCGCACGCCGCCCGAGCCGCCAGGTGCGCGGCAGGATCCAGATCCCGATGACGACACCGGCCACCGAATCGACCCAGGTCCAGCCGAACACCTGCAACAACAACGCCGCAACGATTACCCCCACGGAGCCGATGGTGTCGGCGAGCACCTCGAGGTAGGCACCTTCGACGTTCACCGACTCCTTGGCGCCCGGGCGCAGCAGCGCGAACGCCACCAGATTCGCGAGCAGCCCGAGCACGGCGACGACGAGCATCGGCGCGCCGAGCACGTCGGGCTCGCTGCCGAGCCGACGGACCGCCTCGACGATGACCCACACCGCCACCGCGAACAGCAGGAGCGAGTTGAGGAACGCAGCGAGGATCTCCAGTCGATACAGACCGAACGTGTGCGGCGACGTCACCGTCGAGCGGCGTTGCTCGAACCGGGTCGCCAGACCGATCGCCGCCAGCGCCATCCCGATGCCGATCACGTCGGTGAGCATGTGGCCGGCGTCGGAGAGCAACGCCAGCGAGTTCGTCGCGAACGCTGCGACCAACTGGACAACGAAGAACACGGCGATGATCGCGAACGCGGCGATCAGGCGGCCTCGATGGCGCTCCCCCGCCCGCGCGAGCCCGAGGCCGTGATCGTGCTCCCGGTGATGGTCGCTGTGGCTGTCCTGATGGTGCTCTGCATGGTCGTCCGATGAGGACATGACCTCATTCTCACCGAATGAGAACGAATGTGCAACCCTGCTCAGTCGGACACGGGGATCTGGACCGTGAACAGGACCTCGTCGAACTCGCCGTAGCGAGCGGTGACCTCGAAGGTCCATACACCGGCAACCGGCAGGTTGACGTTGCTGCCGACCACGTGGTTGACACCCGCCGGGAACGTCTCGACGCCGAACGCCGGGATGTCGGCCTCGGGAAGTGCCGCTTCCACCGTGATCTCGTCGGCGCGGTCGAGCGCACCGGACGGCGAGGTGATGTAGACGTGCATCTCGGTGCCGCCGGTGACCGCCGGTTCGAGTTCGACCTGGGCGACACGCTCGCCGACCACGGCCGACACCGACACGATTTCGGGCACGTCCACCGGCGGCGGCGAGTTCACGAGACCGGCGGTCGCTCCCAAGATCAGCACGATGCCGGCGATCTCGAAACCAACCGAGCGCCGCACGAGCCCACTCGCGTCGTCACCGCGGGTGTGGACGGTGCGGCGGCTGAACGCAGCCACCCCGACCACGATCGCCACCAGCACAAGCTTGATCACGAGCCAACGGCCATAGCTCGAGTCGGTCAGGCCGTCGAGAGAACCGAGTTGACGCCATGCATTGGCCGCGCCGGTGGCCGCCAATGCGACGACCGATCCGAGCGCCCACGGCGAGAAGCGGGTGACGGTGGCCCAGAACTCACCACGTGGGGGCACGAACAGTACGACTGCGAGACCGCCGAACCAGATCGCCATCGCGGCGAGATGCACGAGCGTCGAGACGAACCCGAGCACGATCGCGTCACCGGAGATGCCGTGGCCACCGGCAGCAACGACCCCGAGCACACCGAGCCCGAGGGCACCCACCACCACGACCCCTCCGCGGACCGCGAGGCGCGACCGCAGCGGGATGAGCACGCAGAACAACACGATCGCCACGAGGCGAGCGATCCACCACTGGCCCGACTGCGTGTCGGCGACGGCCCCCCACGACAGGAACGAGCCGCCGATCAGGTTGGCCTGGGAGGCGATCATCCACAGCGTTCCGACGATGGCCAGCTCCGCGGCGACCACGAGCAGCACACCGACGCGCCGAGAGGCGATCAACGATGGTGTCATGGCGACGGCGAGCACGAGGCCGCCCACGAGCAGCCCCACGCCTGCGTAGCTGACGAACCGGCCGATCCCGAGCAGCAGGTCATCGGTGCTGCTGTCCGAGCCGCCGTCGAAGAGCCCGTCGACCACGCCAGGCGTCACCGCCGACGGCACGCCGACGGAGAACGTGAACGAGCCGCGTATCCGGTGCGAGTCTGCCGACACGGCCTGCCAGGCCACGACGTAGGTGCCATCGGCGAGCGTGTCCCGAATCGGTGCCCGCATCCGGTCGGAGCCCGCCGACTGGTCGACCGCGCTGATCGCAACCTCGTCACCGTCGGAGTCGAGCAGCCTGATGCCCGGCTCGATCGGGTCGACGCCCTCGGTGAACTGGAGTGCGATCTCGCTGGGCGACTCTCGGAGGAGTTCCTGGTTGGCGGGAGAGGATGACAGCAGTTCGGCGTGGGCCGAGGCCGTGGACGCCCCGAGCACGACGCCGAACAGCACCATGATGACGCCCACGAGCGCCGCAACGCGTGTGCGGGCCGGTGACGTGACGACGGAGGGCAGCATCGGTGGCTTCGTTCAGTCGTCGTTCGAGACGCGGCCCCTGGCCTGGCGGGATCGGAACACGACGAAGGCCCCGATGCCGAGGATGACGGTGACCGACGCGATGAACATGATCGTGCCCGTCCGGGAGTCGGCCCCGTCGTCCACGCCGGCCGAGACCGGCACGGGCTCGCTGGTCGACGGCGCCACAGCGGTGTCGGTCGTCGCCGGTTCGGTCGTCGCCGGTTCGGTCGTTGCCGGTTCGGTCGTTGCCGGTTCGGTGACCGGGGTGGTCGGCGGAGCGGTTGGCGGCACGCTGGCGACCGGGCCGGTCAGGGTCATCGCAGGTGCGGGCTCGTCGAGTTCGTCGCCTGGCTCGCTCGGGATCTGGATCCAGCGGATCTCGCCGACCTCGCATCGCTGTACGAACGGGAAATGGATGGTCGCGTCCGGCGTCGGCGGCAGCGTCATCGTCACCGAGAAGGTGCCCTCGACGTCGTCGGCCAGCGGACCTCCGGCGAAGGTCACGATCGTCTCGCCGTCGACGATCTCGACCGAACCGTCCCAGCCGTCGGCGGGCTCGGTCACCGGGTCGGCGACGCCCTCGGGCAAGCGCATGTCGAGCTGCACGGTCGGCGAGCCCTCGCAGCCGTGTTCGACGGTGAAACCGACGGTGAGCCGCGATCCCGCCTGGGCCTCGACCGGGTCCGGGTCGATGTGGGCCGACGCGA
>DATKXG010000011.1:0-21156 GCA_035529175.1 Ilumatobacteraceae bacterium | reverse complement strand
GGTCGAGACGGTGCTTGCGCGACGACGTCTTGTATTCGAACTTGTGCTGGTTGTTCTGCTGCTCGTGACGCAGACGACCGGTGCCGGTCTTCTTGAATCGCTTAGCTGCCGTCTTCGACGTTTTCATCTTCGGCATCGGATGCTCCTTGTTCTGGTTCGCTGGCAACGATCGGTTCCGGCGTTTCGGCAGCAGCCTCTTCGGCCTGCGCCTTGCGCTCGGCCTCGATGGCCGCCTTCTTCATCGCCTCTTGGGCCTGTTTGTCCGGCGACAACGTCATCGACATGCTGCGACCCTCGAGCCGCGCTTGCGTGTCGACCTTCGCTGCCGGACCCACCGCTTCGAGCACGTCGTCGAGAATCTTCGACCCGAGCTCGGGGTGTGCCATCTCACGACCACGGAACTGCAAGGTGATCTTGACCTTGTGGCCCTCTTCGATGAAGCGGATCACGTTGCGTGTCTTGGTGTCGAAGTCGCCCTTGCCGATCTTCGGCCGGTACTTCACTTCCTTCACCGACACGTTGGTCGACTTCTTGCGTGCTTCCTTTGCCTTTTGACCCTCTTCGTACTTGAACTTGCCGTAATCCATGATCCGGCAGACGGGAGGGTTGGCGTTCGGGGCCACCTCGACCAAGTCGAGTTCGAGACCTCGGGCCATTCTCAGCGCATCGGGAACGGCCTTGATTCCGAGTTGATCCCCGGTCGGCCCGATGAGTCGGACTTCACGAGATCGGATGCGGTCGTTCACGCGGTGCTGGTCGCCCCGTTGTTCTGGTCGCGGTGCTATGGCTGATCACTCCTGTGCAATGGGCCTCCCCAGTGTCTGAATATGTTGGCGCTCGACGCGAACCGCACGCGGAGCGACCCGACACTGATCCACACGGCCCCGATGGGACCCGTCGACCGGGGGCTGGTCTCAGCCTTGTGACCCGGGCGCAGTAGAACTGGCCGGGTGGGGGTCTCCCCCACTTCGCCTCAATTGTGCTCGGTAGGGTAGCGCACGTGAGTGACGAAACCTCTGACGCCGAATTCGACGACCTCGATCCGCAGACCGCTGACGCGCTGGCCGACGCCGAGCGGGCGATGCAGGAGGCTCGTGAGCGGCTTGCCCAGGTTCCCGCCGAGGTGGTCGTCACCAACCACGTGATGGGTCTGTACGAGCTCGCGGCGATCCACCTGTCGGCGTCACCGCCCGACCTGCACCAGTCGGTGCTGGCCATCGACGCCGTCGCCTGTCTGGTCGACGGTCTCGGCGAGCGGCTCGGCGACGACTACTCCACGATGCGTGACGCGCTGAACAACATCCGGCTCGCGTTCGTCCAGATCAAGGGCCAGGTCGCCGCGACGGTGGAGTCGAGCGAGCCGACGCTCGACTGAAACGACCGGTCGGCGCGTCGCGCACCCGGTCGTCGACCACGGTGACGCCTTCGGCGCGCAAGAGCGCTCGCTGCTCGTCGGGGTGTCCGCTGACGAGGCGACCGCTGGCGTTGACGACCCGCCACCACGGGACCTCGACATCGGTCGTGGCGAGGATCCGGCCGACCAGTCGGGATTGCCTCGGGTAGCCGGCGACGTCGGCAACGTCGCCGTAGGTCGTCACCTCTCCGTTGCGGAGCGCCATCAGCACGTCGAGCATCCGGCGCTCGCGCTCGCGGCCGGCCTCGTCGCTCACAGCTCGCTCACGGACGGATGTTGGCAGCTTCCCACCGGCCGAACTTCACGAGGATGTCGAAGCTCACCTCGGCGCCGACGTCGATGGAGCGCGTCCCGTCGGCGATCTCGATGCAGTGGAACGGGTGCTCGACCCCATCGTCGGTGGCGACGACACCGAGGCCCGACTGCTCGTCGAACGCTGCCACGACACCGCGGCGGACGGAGCCCCGTTCGAGTTCGGTCACGGCACGATCTTGGCGATGGCCATCTCGACGAGGTCGGTGGCGCCCGCGTCGATCAGCGCCGGGATCACCAGGTTGATCTTCTGTTTCTCGACGACCGATTCCACGGCATATCCGCCACCGGCCAGCGGCGACATCGTCGGCGACTTCATCGAGGGCAGCACGGCGAGGACGGCATCCTTGCGCTCTTCGGTGACGTTGAGTTTGAGCAACACCTTGCCGCGAGCGTCGAGCACGCCGTTGAGGAGCGTCATGATCTGCTCCATCGCCCGGCGCTTCTCGGGGTCCTTCGCTGCTGCCGGGTTGGCGACCACCTCGGTGTAGCTGAGCAGGATCGTGTCGATCACCTTGAGCCCAGCGGCGCGCAGGGCTCGGCCGGTTTCGGTGATCTCGACCACGCAGTCCGCGATGTCGGGAATCTTCGCCTCGGTGGCACCGTGGGACAACCGGACCTCGGCGTCGACACCGTGATCCGCGAAGAAGCGCCTGGTCAGCTCCGGGTATTCCGACTGGACCCGGACACCGCTCGGCAGGTCGGCCGCCGACATCGCCGGGTTGTCACCGGCGACGGCGACGACGAGTTTGATCGGGTTGTTGGTGGCCTTGGAGTACTTGAGTTCGCCGAGGCTCTCGACGACGCTGCGGGTCTCCTCCACCCAATCGCGACCGGTGATGCCGATGTCGAAGAGACCCTCGGCGACGTACATCGGGATCTCCTGCGGACGCAGGATCCTGACCGAGTCGATCCGTGGGTCGTCGATGGACGCCTGGTAGTCGACGGTCGAGGAACGGATCACCGGGAGATCGGCAGCCGCGAAGAGTTCGAGCGTCGCCTTCTCCAGGGACCCTTTCGGAAGAACCAGTCGCAGCATGTCCGCCGAGGCTAACGACCAGCCTCCACGTTTGTGATGCAGAATTGGTGACCCGCCCCACCAGAAACGCCACACGAACGTGTGGTGGCGCGCTCGGGTCAGTGGCCGGTCTCGGTGTCGTGGAGGAGGCGGAGGGCGTGCGGGAGCACGTCGATGACGGCGTCGAGCTGCTCGACGCACCCCTTGGTGCTCCCCGGCGTGTTGAGGATGATCGCATCGCCGCGTATGCCGGCGGTGCCGCGGGAGAGCCGGCCGAGCGGGTTGCACAGCCGCATCGCCTCGGCCAGGCCGGGTGCCTCGCGCTCGACAACCGCACGCGTGCCTTCCGGTGTCTGGTCTCGTGGCGCGAATCCGGTCCCACCCGTCGACACGACGAGGCCGGCGAACCCCTCGCACAGCTCGACGAGCGCCGCAGCGACGAGATCTGCGCCGTCGGCGGTCACTCGGTGGTCGACGACCTCGAACCCGTTGGACGTCAGGTGGTCGACCAGCGCCCGACCGCTCACGTCGTCGCGGGTTCCGTGCACGACACCGTCGCTGACGGTGAGCACCTTGGCGAGCGGGCGGACGGCGTCGGTCACGGCATCCGACGGTACCGAATCAGCACCATGCCATCGGTGTCGGCATCCTGCGGGAGCACCCGCCAGCCCTGCTCGAACGGACGCCAGGTTCCGACCGGCGGTTCGGTCGGGTCGACTTCGAAGCCGTCCGGGGTCAGATGATCGACGGATTCCGCCGCCGTGATCGTGCACACGCTGTACACGAGTCGTCCCCCCGGCGCGACCAACTCCGCAGCCGACGCGAGCAGGTGCGCCTGCAACGCTGCCAGCTCGACGACGTCGTTGGCCTCGATCCGCCAACGGGCGTCGGCGCGGCGGCGCAACGCGCCCAACCCTGAGCACGGGGCGTCGAGCAGCACGGCATCGAACGAGCCGGCGCGGAATGGCGCCGCCAGACCATCGGCGGCCACCACGGGAAGTGCGAGGTCGAGCGTGGTGGCGTTGTCCTGGACGAGCCGTGCCCGGCCCAGCCGCTGGTCGGCCGCGACGACCTGCGCACCAGTGCCCGCCATCGCCGTCGCCTTCCCACCCGGCGCCGCACACACGTCGAGCACGCGCTCTCCGACGCCTGCCCCGACGGCGGCGGCCACCCACTGCGAGGACTCGTCCTGCACGTAGCCATCGGCACGCGTCGTCACCGAGGGCGCCTCGTTCATGCGCTCGAGCGCGGGAACGGCATCGTCGCCGAGCTCGCTGCGGAACCGATCGACGATCCAGTCCGGATAGCTCAGTCGTGCGCCGTCGGACGGCCATGACATCTCGGCGACCGACAGTCGCGACACCTTTCGGAGGACGGCGTTGACGAAGCCGCGAGTTCGCTTCGGCGCGAGCCCAACGGTCTCCCCGACGGCCGCATGCGGTGGTACTCCGGCGAACACGAGCTGGTAGGCGCCGAGGCGAAGCACGGAGCGGGTGGCGTCGTCGGGTGGCGAGGTCACGAACCGGTCGACGATCGAGTCGCAGGCTCGACGCATCCGGGTGGTGCCGTAGACGAGCTCGGTGACGAAACGGCGGTCCATGTCGGTGAGACCCGACGTGGCGAGCATGGGGCCGAGCACCAGGTTGGCGTAGGCGCCGTCGGACTCGATCCGCCGGAGCGCGTCGAGCGCGACGCGGCGCGCCGTACGCTCGCCACCGGGACCGGAACGATCGGTGTGCAAGTTCGGCGACGTCCGCGACTGCCGGCTCACAGTGCGCCGAACAGTTCGTCGGCAGCGGGGCGGGCGCCGTTGCGCCAGGCATCGAAGCTCATCGGAGCCTTCCCTTCGGGTTGCACCGTCTCGGGGCGGACCACACCGTCGACGAGCCGGGCGGCAGTGATCTTGAGCCGCTTGTCACGAAACGTCGTCCAGGCTCCGCCCACGCGGATCAGCCGGTGGATGTCCTGCGGTGAGCGGGTCCAGTCGATCTCGAAGTCCCCGGGCGCGAACTTCGCGGCATGGGTGACCTCGCCCGCCTGCGGCTCGGGCTCTCCGAGCCGCTCGGCGAGGGTGTCGACGAGCAGTTGCGTCCCGACGTCGACGAGCTGCTGGCGTAGCTCGGCGGCTGTCGTTTCCGGACCGATCGGGACCTCGCGGCGCGCGTAGACGCCACCGGTGTCGAGACCCTCCTCCAGCGCCATCACGCACACGCCGGTCACCTCGTCGCCGGCCAGGAGCGCACGCTCGACCGGAGCGGCACCGCGCCAGCGCGGCAGCAGCGAGAAGTGCAGGTTGACCATCGGCAACACGTCGAGCACGTGAGGCTTGATGATCTGCCCGAACGCCACGACCACGCCGAGTTCGGCGCCGTGCTCCTGTACGGCTGCGACTGCGTCATCGACGTCGTGCGACACCGCAAGGCCCAGCTCGAGCGCTGCGGCCTTCACCGGGCTCGGCGACACGGCACTCCCCCGACCGCGCCGCTTGTCGATCCGGGTGACCACGAGGACGACCTCGTGGCCGGCGGCCACGAGCGCCCGCAAGGGGGGCACCGCCATCTCGGGCGTGCCGAGGTAGACCAGCTTCACGCGCGCCACCGTTGACGGACGGTCATCCGAGACCGAGGCGCCGCTTGATCGGGTTCCGTGCAGCCTGACGGCTGGCCTCCTCCTCGATCCGGCGGTACTCCTTCATCGCTTCCTTGCGCTGGTCGCCCTCGAGCCGGTCGAACATCAGCACCCCGTTGAGGTGGTCGATCTCGTGCTGGAACATCCGCGCCTCGAGTTCGTCGGCCTCGATCTCGATGATCTCGCCGTTGAGGTCGACGCCACGGACCAGAACCATCTTCGGCCGGAGCATCTCGACGTACAGGCCGGGAATCGACAGACACCCCTCGTCGTAGACCCACTCACCGTCGGACTCGACGATCTCCGGATTGATGATCGCGAGCGGAGCTTCGTCGATGTCCCAGACGACGACCTGCTTCTGCACCCCGATCTGCGGTGCGGCCAGAGCGATGCCGTTGCCGGAGTCGACGAGGGTGTCGAACATGTCGTCGACGAGGCGGATGATCTTGCCGTCGACGTCGTCGACCCGGGACGCAACGGTCTTCAGGACGGGGTCGCCGTAGGTGCGGATTGTGTACGACATCTCTGCCAGGCTACGGGCGTGTCCGCAGGCCACTACTTCGACGACGATCCCGACGCGCCATCGGAACCGGTCCTCGTCGACGTCACGCTGCCCGACACGGCGTTCGTGATGGAGACCGACCGAGGCGTGTTCTCGCGGGGCCATCTCGACACCGCCACGTCGATGCTGCTGCGCGCCGAGCTGTCGATCGCCTCATCGGGCGACCTGCTCGACCTCGGTTGCGGCGCCGGACCGATCGCGCTCACGATGGCGCGTCGTTCCCCCGATGCCACCGTGTGGGCCGTCGATGTGAACGCTCGCGCCCGGGACCTCTGTCGCCGCAACGCCGAACGCAATGCGCTGCCCAACGTCCGCGTGGTCTCACCTGACGATGTGCCGGCCGAGGTGCGATTCGCCACGATCTGGTCGAATCCCCCGATCCGGATCGGAAAGGCTGCGCTGCACGACCTCCTCGACAGCTGGCTCGCGCGGCTCGATGCCGACGGGAGCGCCTCGCTGGTCGTGCAGAAGCACCTCGGCGCGGACTCGCTGCAACGGTGGCTGATCGAACTCGGCTACCGCTGCGACCGAGTGGGATCGAAGGCCGGATTCCGCCTGCTGACCGTGCGCCACGGCGAGCCGAGATGATCCCGCTCGACGAGATCCGGGCAGCGGCCACGGCGATCGCCGGCGAAGCCGTCACCACTCCTGTGCTGCGCTCGGACGAGCTGGACGCGTTGGCCGGTGCCACGGTGTTCGCCAAGGACGAATCGCGCCAACGGACCGGATCGTTCAAGTTCCGCGGTGCGTTCAACCGGGTGTCGGCGATCCCGCTCGACGAACGTCATCTCGGTGTCGTGGCCGTGTCGTCCGGAAACCACGGCGCGGCCGTCGCATGCGCCGCCGAGATCCTCGGTATCGAGGCGACCGTGCACGTACCCGCCGACGTGGCGTCGGCGAAGCGCGCGTTGATCGAGGGATTCGGTGCCCGGATCGTCACCTTCGACCGGGCAACCCCCGACCGGGAGGCAGCGGCGCGGCGCCAAGTGGAGACGACAGGTGCGACCTTCGTGCACCCGTTCGAGGACCGTCTGGTGATGGCCGGTCAGGGAACGACGGCGCTCGAGTTCCACGAGCAGGTCGGTCCGCTCGACGTCCTCCTGGTGCCGATGTCCGGTGGCGGGCTGATGGCTGGCTGTGGGTCAGCGATGCACCAGTTGAGCCCCGAATGCGAGCTGATCGGTGTCGAACCAGCTGCCGCTGACGACACCCGCCGCTCCTTCGCCGCCGGCCACCCGGTCAAGATCGCCCAACCCGACACGATCGCCGACGGCCTGGCGATCACCGCGCCCGGCGAGCGCACATTCGAGATCAACTACCGACTCGTCGCCGACGTGGTCACCGTCACCGACGAGCAGCTCGTCGAGGCGATGCGCGTCGGCGCCGGCCTGCTCGATCGCCGCTTCGAACCGAGCGGAGTCGCCGGACTCGCTGCCGTCCTCGACGACCCCGCCAGGTGGCGCGGGCGTCGCGTCGGCGTGATCCTCACCGGGGGCAACATCGACGCCACCCGGTTCGCCAGTCTGACGTCGACGACCTGAACCGCCGGACGACGGCGATCAGAGCAGCCAGCGGACCGGGTGCAGCGAGTCGGGCTCGTAGGAACAGAACGTGCCCGTGTGCACGTGCTGGTGCAGGTGGGCGGCGACGACCGGCGCGAATTCGGCGAGGCGGTCGAGGGAGTACCTGATCGAACGCGTCACGCTGACGCGAGCACGTTCGGCATCGTCGAGGACCTTGCGATCCCGGCCACCGAGGCCTACCGCCCGCTGCAGCTCCGCGACGAGGTACTCCCGATCTCGCTCGGCGAGTTCGACACGGCCGAGATCGTTGGCGGCCCGTGCATCCTCGATGTCCTCGTCGATGTCGGCCAGGCGGCGCCGATAGGCGGCCTTGGCCGACTCGTCGAGCACCGGGAGGCCGACATCGGCGCTGTGGATCGCCGCTGCGCCCGTTTCGAGGCGCACGAGATCGCCGGCATGGAACTCGCGACCGGGTTCGGCGATCAGGCGGGCGATGTACCGGAAGCCCTTGAGGTCGCGCACCACCACCGAGCTGTCACCCCATCCCACGGTCCGCGTGTCGCCGTCGGACCGGAACACCGCCTGCGGCTCCGCCGTCGTCACCGAGGGCTCCAGTGAGCTGTGATCGGGCTGGTTCGCCCCCACATCGCAGCGCTCGGCCCACACCTCGGCACCGAAGGACGCCAGCGCATCACGCGCGAGCCGCCGCTCGAACGTTGCCTGGTCTCGATGACCACCCGACTCGTAGCCCTCGGCAACGACCAGCCTCGCCATCGCCGCCTCGAAGGGTGCGCCGATGGCCGTGTGCTCGGCCACGGCGCGGCTCGCCAGCGTCACGGCGCGGTCCGGCTCGCCGTCGATGATGCACAGGCGACCGTCTGCGAGCATCGCGTTCGCCCTGAGCACGCTCGATGGATACTGCGCAGCGATCGCCCGCAGTTCGCCAGCCGCTCGCTCGAGCGTCGCGCGGTCGCCACGGGCGGCGGCGATCTGGGCCTGAGCGTCGAACAACGGCGCGAGTCGCAGGGGGCCGAAGGGCGGACGCTCCTTCGACGGGATGTCGATGGGGTGCTCGATGGCCTCGGCGATCATCGTCGCCGCCAGATCCGCGTTCCCACGCGCGAGGTGGAGCAGCGCGAGTCCTGGCTGCGCTGACCAGGCGTGTTCAGTCGCCTGCCGGTACGCGTCCTCGGCGCCGTCGAAATCTCCGGCCCGCAGCCGGACATTGCCCAGTTCGACGAGCGGCCAACCGAACTCGCGGCGCATCCAGGGCCGCAGCTCGTCGCACGCGGCCAGCGCTTCGGCCTCGGCAGCGTCGCAGGTCCCGCTCATCCTCAACAGCTCGGCTCGATGGACTCGGCAACGGCCGTGGATGCCCCCGAACGCCACCCCGTGCCGCCAGTGCTCCATCACGTCGGTCCACTGCGCGGCCAGGTCCGGCATCAGCAGACCCTGCGCGGCGCAGATGATCTCGCAGTACATCATGCCGGTGGTCAACGGGTCGGCGGCACCGGACATCAGCAATGCGCCGACCTCCTCGAGCAGCTCGAGTCCTGTGGCCATGTCGCCGTCGAAGATCATGATGCGGGCGCGGCAGGTCCTCCCGATCACCACCGCCGGCGTGACACCGAAGTGCTCGCCGAGCTCGATCGCACGCTCGGCGTGGACACGTGCCTCGTCCATGGCACCGCACATGAAACGCTCGTACGCCCGCACCATCGCCACGATGGCTCGAACCGGATGATCCTCGACGCCATCGAGATGACGATCGGCGCTGCGGAGCCAGCCGCGAACCGGCGCCATCAGTCCGGTGTCCATCATCAGGTACATCGCGATCATCGCCGCAGCACGAGCCGCCTCGATGTGATCACCGAGCCTTGCGTGCAGCGAGTGCAGGTCCTCCCACGCCTGGACGCAGACCTCGAAGTCGCCGGCACCGTAGGCCGCCTCGGCTCGAACCTCGAGACACTCCGCCGACGAGCTCGCGTCCTCGCCGGAGACGAGCTCGAGCGCCTCACGCCACCGCCCTTCGCTCACCGACCGCCGGGCGTCAGCGAGCCGCTCGTCGAGTCCGTAGGCCCCCATCTGTCGCATTGTGACATCGATTGTCACGCCTCACTGTCATCAGGACCAACAGGCTGACACCAGCACCAGCACACCGACAAGGAGCACCACATGCACATCACCAAGAACGACATCCCGGTCAAGATCGACGCGCCGGGTGCGATCGCTCGCCAGCAGACCGACTTCGGCGCCGCGTTCGGCGTCATGGGAGCTGAGTACTTCTCGATGGCGAAGGGAGCAGATCTCGCCCCGCTCCTCGAAGGGCTCCGAGGCGACATGTGCGACTCGGCGCACTGGGGCTACGTCATCAACGGCACGGTGACGGTCACCTACAGCGATGGCTCCACCGAACAGTGCGCCAGCGGGGATGTCTTCCACTGGCCCGCGGGCCACAGCGTCCGCGTCGAGGAGGACGCTGACCTGATCCTGTTCAGCCCACAGTCCGAGCACACGCCGGTCCTCGAGCACATCAAGCACAAGATGGGGGTCTGAGCGACGTCCCCGCCGCCTCAGATACGGGCGGGGTCGACCTCGATGCGAACTCGCGAGCCAAGCGGCCGATCGACGGAGTTCAACGCGACGCCGAGCGCCGGCCAGTCCGGTCCGCGCACGAGGAAGCGGTCCGTCCCGTCGCCTCCGACCGCGATGTCGGCGGGGAGCTGGGCGACCAGTTCGCCGGCGCCGCTCCCCGACACCAGTGCGAGCGCCCCGAACGGGGGCAGACCGAGGAGCTCACGTCGGCTCCGCTCGCTGTCGAGGACGATCGACGGATCACCGGCGCAGGCGGCCCGGATCACCTCGTGGGTGGGCGAGAAGGTCTGGATCAACACCTCGGGGGCGATACGTCCGGCGCGCACGATCAGTGCAAGCGCCTGCTCACCGGCCCGGAAGCGCGGCGCCAGCATCTCGGAATCGAATTCGAGGAACGCGACGACGTCTGCCGAACCGATCCGGTGCAGTGCCGCCTCGGTGCCCACGTAGACACCCGCCAGCTCGGGCGGGTGGGTGTCGGCACCGGTGACCGCCACGACGGGACGAGCCGCCGCCGCCTCGAGCTCCTCGCGCAGCCTGGTGACACCGGGACGGAGGTTGGCGAACCTGCCGGCCCCGCACGACTGGCACACCGCAGGCCGCACGGACCCGCATCGCCGGCACGAGAGCCGTCCGTCGTCGTCGAGCCCGACCGCAGCATCACATGTCTCGCACCGGATCAGCGCGCGGCACGATCGACAGGCGAGCACCCGCGCGCGACCCGTGGTGTTGCTGATGCAGACCACTCTGGACTTCGGGTCGCGGATCCGCTCGATCAGCTCCGAGGTGACCAGGGAGCGTTTCCACGGGTCCTCCTCCGTGCGACCGACGACCGTGACATGCGGCCAGCCGGCGCGCTCGCGGGCAGCCGGAGGGTGCACCACGCCGCGGTCTCCCGCGTACTCGACGACAGCGGTCAGCGTCGGCGCCGGTGACACCAACACGAATGGCGCACCTGCCCGCCGACACCGCTCGACCACGACATCGCGTGCATGCCAGGTCGGCGTGCGCTCGTTCTGGTGCGCCTCGTCGTGTTCGTCCAGTACCACCGCCGCAGCGAGATCGGGACAGGGCGCCCAAGCAGCGGAACGCGTGCCGATCACCACATCGACACCAGCCGCTGCCGGCGCCCAGTCCTCGGGCACGACAGCAACCGACACGCCCGCTCTGCGGAGTCGCGTGGCGAGCAGGGCCACCACGTCCCGTTCGGGAGCGACGACCAGCGTCGGGCCGAATCCGATTGCGGCGAGCAGCGTGGGCATCACGTCCACCCGTGGCGCGAGGCGCAGCACTCCCCCGCCGCTCGCCAACAACTCGCGTGTCGCCGGTGACGAAGGTGCCGGCGCCATGCCCGTGCGGCGATCCATCGGCAGACCGACCACCGCGCGACCTGGCGACGCCGTGACCAGGAAGGGCCGGATGCGCCGCGCCGCCCAGCGAATCGATGCCCACTCGGCCAGTTCGAACAGCTCGGGCGACGGGCCGTGGCCGGTGACCTTCGCGATCGGCTTGAGCGATTCGATCGAGCGACCCTCGGAGGGCTCGGTCGAGACAGCGGACACCCAGCCACCGATCCGACGCCCGTGGAGTTCGACCCGCACGATCGTGCCCACGCCGACTCGCGCGGACAGATCGGGCGGGATCAGGTAGTCGAACTGCTTGTCGAGCCCGGTGACATCGGGAACAACCCGCGCGATGTAACGATTGGTGTCAGACACCATTCGTTACATCGGATCGATCAGGCGCCGACGGCGCTCTTGAATTCGTCGAGTCGGCTGAGTTCCTCCCACGGGAAGCCGTCGCGCCCGAAGTGGCCGTATGCGGCCGAGCGCTTGTAGATCGGACGCTTCAGATCGAGGTCACGAACGATCGCTCCCGGGCGCAGGTCGAACACCGATCGGACGGCCGCCTCGATTGCTGCGGGATCGACCTGCGAGGTGCCGAATGTCTCGACCAGGATGCTCATGGGCTGCGCCATTCCGATGGCGTAGGCCAACTGCACTTCGCAACGCTCGGCGGCGCCAGAGGCGACCACGTGCTTGGCGACCCAGCGGCCGGCATATGCGCCGGAGCGATCGACCTTGCTCGGGTCCTTGCCCGAGAACGCTCCGCCGCCGTGGCGGCCCATACCGCCGTAGGTGTCGACGATGATCTTGCGACCGGTCAGGCCGGCATCGGCGAAGGGGCCGCCGCGGACGAACTGTCCCGTCGGGTTGACGTAGATCTCGAAATCGTCGTCGGCGAACCGCTCGGGGATCATCGGGCGGATGACCTGATCGATCAGGTCCGGGCGGATGACCGTGTCGCGGTCGACGCCGTCCTGGTGCTGGGTGCTGACCAGCACCGCCTTGAGCGCCACCGGCCAGCCATTGTGGTACTCGTAGGTGACCTGGGTCTTGCCGTCGGGGCGCAGGTACGGCACCTGTCCGGACTTGCGGACCTCGGCGAGACGTTCCGACAAACGGTGTGCCGTCCAGATCGGCAGCGGCATCAGGTCGTCGGTCTCGTTGCAGGCGTAGCCGAACATCATGCCCTGGTCGCCGGCGCCCTGCAGGTTGAGGACGTCCTCGCCGGACTTGCCGCCGCGCACCTCTTCGCTGGTGTCGACGCCCTGGGCGATGTCGGGGCTCTGCTCGTCGATCGACACGATCACACCGCAGGTGTTGCCGTCGAAGCCGAAGAGCGCGTTGTCGTAGCCGATGCCGTTGATGGTCTCGCGGGCGATCTTGGGGATGTCGACATACGCCGTGGTGGTGATCTCGCCGGCGATGACGCACAGGCCGGTGGTCAGCAGCGTCTCGCAAGCGACGCGACCGTCGGGGTCCTCGGTGAGGATCGCGTCGAGGACGGCATCGGAGACCTGGTCGGCCATCTTGTCGGGATGGCCCTCGGTGACGCTTTCGGAGGTGAACGTGTACGTGCTCATGCAAAGTCCTGTCGATGTGGTGAGCGGATGGAGCCGAGAATGTCGGCGATGGTGTCGATGACGGCCCGAGCGACATCTCGCTTCGATGCGAGGTCGATCTCGACAGGCTCCGCGTCGGGCCGTAACAGCGTAACCGCGTTTGTGTCGTGCGCGAAGCCAACCTGTGGTGCACCGACATCGTTCGCCACGATCAGATCGAGCCGTTTCGCTGCCAGCTTCGCGGTGGCATTCGCGATCAGATTGTCGGTTTCGGCGGCGAACCCGACCAGCACCTGTCCCGTGCGCTTCGTGGCCCCCAGCTCGGCGAGGATGTCGGGCGTCGGCTCGAGCACGATCTCGGGTGCGCCGTCTCGTTTCTTGAGTTTGCCCGCCGTGACCACCTTCGGACGGAAGTCGGCGACGGCTGCGCTCATCACGATCACGTCGTGGTCGCCGGCCGCGGTGGTCATCGCGTCGCGCAGCTGCTCGGCGGTCTCGACCTCGACGAGGTCGCAGCCAGGGGGTGTCGGCAGGCTTGCGGTGGACACGAGCGTCACCCTCGCCCCGCGCGACGCGGCCTCTGCCGCGATGGCATAGCCCTGCTTGCCGGAACTGCGGTTGGCGATGACACGGACGGCATCGATCGGCTCGCGGGTTCCTCCTGCCGAGACAACCACGGACACACCGGCGAGGTCACCAGGTCCGAGCACACGCTCGACTGCGGCAACGATGGCGGCAGGGTCGGCGAGGCGACCGGCGCCGACATCGCCACCGGCGAGGCGACCCGATTCGGGCTCGACGACGTGCACACCGCGCTCGCGGAGCACTGCCACGTTCTCGACGACGCTCGGGTGCTCCCACATCTCGGTGTGCATGGCCGGACAGACCATCACGGGTGCTCTCGTGGCGATGAGGGTGTTGGTGAGCAGATCGGTCGAGAGGCCCATCCGATAGGCGGCGAGCACGCGCGCCGTCGCCGGTGCGACGAGGATCAGATCGGCGCCCTGGCCGATCTTCGTGTGCGGTATCGGCGTCGTCTGATTGTCCCAGAGCTCGGTCTGCACGGGCTCCGACGCCAGTGCGCTGAGCGTGGTGCGGCCGATGAAGTGCTCGGCGCCCTCGGTCATGATCGGTACGACGTGGGCGCCGGCGTCGACGAGACGTCGACAGATCTCGACGGCCTTGTACGCGGCGATGCCACCGGTGACCCCCAGCACGATGCGCTTGCCTGCGAGCATCGACGTCCCCTCCAGCTCTCGGTCGGCGGGTCGCTCGCGACCCGGTCGACGGTCAGTCGTCGGCAGCCTCGGCGAGCTCCACGGCCTCAGCGTCGACCTCGAGCTCGTCGACGATCTCCGGTGGTTCGGTCCAGACGATCTTGTCCTGGGCGATCTCCTCGAACGCGATCGACAACGGCTTGCGGGCCACGGACGACACCTGCGGCGGGATCATGTGGCCGAGGCCGTCACCGAGCTGGTTGAAGTACGAGTTGATGTTCCGGGCTCGCCGCGCCGCCAGCGTGACCAGGGTGAACTTCGATTCCACCGTGTCGAGCAACTGCTCGATGGGCGGATTGATCATCGTGTCGTGGTCGAGCGCCATAGTGCAACGAGTCTACCGGGGACGAGCGCTCTACCGGGCTCGAGCGGAGTCGATGATCTGGAGCATCTCCTCGATCGTGTCGTCCAGGTCGTCGTTCACGACGATGTGGTCCGCCAGCGCCCGGCCGATCGGTTCCTCGATCTCGGCCTTCTTCAGGCGCGCGAGCACCTTGTCGCCCGGGTCACCTCGCCCGCGCAGACGGCGCTCCTGCTCGTCACGCGAGGGCGGCACCACGAACAACAGCAGCGCATCGGGGAAGATCTTCTTGACCTGCTGCGCGCCGTCGACTTCGATCTCGAGCACGATGTCCTGGTCGCTGCCCGGCTCGGGCACGGGGCTGCCGTAGTAATTGCCGAGGAATTCGGTCCATTCGACGAAACCGCCGTCGGCAATGTGCTGCTCGAACGTGGCCGTGTCGGTGAACACGTACGCGTCGGGCGCCTCCGATGGGCGCCGTTCGCGGGTGGTCCAGGACCGGCTGAGCCACAGGCGATCGTCACGCTTGACGAGCGCGTCGACAATCGTTCCCTTACCGACCCCGCCGGGGCCCGAGACGACGACGATCAACGATCCCGCCCGGTCAGCCGAGGAGTTCGAGCAGCTTCGACTTCTGCTGCGTGCCGAGGCCCTGCACTCGACGGTTGTCGGCGATCCCGATGTCGTCCATGATGCGACGCGCCTTGACCTTGCCGACGCCCGGCAGCGATTCGAGCAACGAGACCACCTTCAGCTTTCCGACGTTGACATCCGTGGACGACAGAGCATCGGCGAGCGACATGGATCCCATCTTGAGACGTGCCTTGATCTCGGCGCGGGCGGCCCGTGCTTCGGCGGCCTTGGCGAGCGCCGCCGTGCGCTGCTCGGGGGTCAGCTGTGGAGGTGTTGCCATGAGGATCAAGCTATCGCGGCGATGTCCGCCAGCCGGGGCAATCCGCGTTCGGTCGCCCAGTCGACGAGGCCGGTCTGGATCGCTGCGGCCGCGCTGGGGTCGGCAAACGATGCGGTGCCGACCTGGACCGCGGTGGCCCCCGCCAGCATCAGCTCGATCGCGTCCCACGCCGAGGCGACTCCGCCGACCCCGATGATCGGGACGCCGGGAAGCGCTCGATGCACGTCGTGGACCGCGCGCACGGCGACGGGGTGGATGGCGCGCCCCGACAGCCCTCCGCCGCCGGCGCCCAGTGTCGGCGCGAGCGTCGTGGGGTCGTACGCGAGGCCGAGCAGCGTGTTGATGCAGGTGACCGCCTCGGCGCCTGCGGACATCACCGCATCGGCGACATCGATGATGCGATCGGTGTTGGCGCTGAGCTTCGCCCACCGGGGTCGCCCGCACGCCGCGGTCGCTGCGATCACGTCCGCCGACAGCGACACGTCGTGGGCGAAGATCGAGCCGCGCCCCTCCAGATTCGGACACGACAGGTTGACTTCGACGGCGACCACCTCGGGCGGAGCCGCTGCCAGCAGCTCCGCCGCCTCTGCGTAGTCCTCGAGTCGTCGGCCCCAGATGCTCGCCACGACCGTTGCGCCGGTGGCGACGAGGTCGCCGACGACGTTGTCGAGCCAGTACTGCACACCCGGCCCCTGGAGCCCGACGGCGTTGATCATGCCCTGCGGTGTGGGATGCAGGCGCGGCGCCGGGTTGCCGGGCCATTCGTAGGCCGCGAGCGACTTGGTCACGACGGCGCCGAGCGCGCCGAGGTCGAGGTAGCCGGCGAGCTCCGTGCCGTAGCCGGCGGTCCCCGACGCGGTCATCACCGGCGTGCGCAGTTCCACGCTGCCGACGGTGACTCGGGTGTCGATCACGACGCGGTCGCCGCCTGCACATCCGCTGTGGCGTGGTACTCCTGCAACGTCTTGACCGTCAGTACCTCGCCGGTGCGTTCGGACAGCCCCTGGACCGCGGCGAGCGCTGCGTCGACCGTGGTGACGCAACTCACGCGGTGCAGGCTCGCGGCCTTGCGGATCTGTTCGCCGTCGCTGCGACCGAGCGCCCCGCGAGGGGTGTTGACGACAAAGCTGATCTTGCCGTCGGCGATCAGGTCGACGGCAGTCTCCCTCGCCGCGCCGTCATCGCCGACCTCCTGTACCTTGGCGACCACCTGGTCGACCGGCGAGTCGAAGGCTGCCAGGTAGGCAGCGGTCCCCTCGGTCGCTGCGATACCGAGTCCGAGTTCGCGGAATCGTTTGGCGACCACGAGGCCGGCGGGCTTGTCGGGGTCGGCGAGCGACAGGAAGACCGTGCCGGTCGTGGGCAGGATCGTGCCGGCGGCCAGTTCGGCCTTGTAGAACGCCCGCCCGAAGGTGTCCGCGATACCCATCACTTCGCCGGTCGATCGCATCTCGGGCCCGAGTGCCGGGTCGACCTCCGGGAACCGGCTGAACGGCATCACCGCTTCTTTGACCGCGACGTGCCCGCCGACCGGCTCGCGCAGGAGACCCTCGGTGCGCAGTTCGGCCAGCGTGGCGCCGAGCATCACCCGTGTCGCGACCTTCGCCAGCGGAACACCGGTCGCCTTGGCCACGAACGGCACCGTGCGGCTCGCGCGCGGGTTGGCCTCGATCACGTACACCGTCGTGCCCACCACGGCGTACTGCACGTTGATCAGCCCGCGCACGTCGAGGCGTTTCGCGATCGCGGTGGTGTACGACTCGATCACCTCGACGACCCAGGTCGGAAGCGTCGGTGGTGGGATCGCGCACGCCGAGTCACCGGAGTGCACGCCCGCTTCCTCGACGTGTTCCATCACGCCACCGATCAAGACCTCGCCGGTGTGGTCGCGGATCGCGTCCACGTCGACCTCGGTGGCGTCGGCGAGGAAGCGGTCGATCAGCACCGGACGTTCAGCCGACAGTCCGCCCTCCTTGCCGAGACTGCCGAAACCGGCGAGCTCCTCCATCGCCCGCGCGAGGTGGTTGCGGTCGTGGACGATCTGCATCGCTCGCCCGCCGAGCACGTAGCTCGGTCGCACCAGCACCGGGAAGCCGATCTCGTCGGTGATCGCCAGCGCCTGCTCGAGGTCGATCGCCGTACCGCCGGGCGGCTGCGGGATCAGGAGCTCGTCGCAGATCGTGTTCCAGCGTTCACGGTCCTCGGCCGCGTCGATCGAATCGGGCGACGTGCCTGCGACGAGCTCGGGCGGGATCAGACCCGACAGCTTGAGCGGCGTCTGCCCGCCGAGCGACACGATGACCGCCTCGGGTCGCTCGACCGCGATGACGTTGAGGACGTCTTCCTTGGTGAGGGGTTCGAAGTACAGCCGACTCGAGGTGTCGTAGTCGGTCGACACGGTCTCGGGGTTGCAGTTGACCATGATCGTCTCGAAGCCCGCCTCGCGCAGCGAGAACGAGGCGTGTACGCAGCAGTAGTCGAACTCGATGCCCTGCCCGATGCGGTTCGGCCCCGAGCCGAGGATCACGACCTTGCGGGCATCGGAAGCACGGACCTCGCTCTCGTCCTCGTAGGTCGAGTAGTGGTACGGCGTCTCGGCAGCGAACTCGGCCGAGCACGTGTCGACGGTCTTGTAGGTCGGCAGCACTCCGGCGGCCTCCCGGTCGGCTCGGACCTGGTCCTCGGTCACCGACCAGAGGTGGGCCAGCTGCGCGTCGGAGAAGCCGAGCCGCTTGGCTCGACGCCAGGACCGACGCGTCATCCCGGCGATGCCGGCGTCGACGAGCACCGCACGTTCCTCGGAGATCATCGACATCTGGTCGAGGAACCACGGGTCGATCCGGGTCGTCTCGTGCACGACGTCGACCGGAACGCCACGGTGCAGGAGCGTGCCGACCTGCTGGATTCGATCGGCGGTGGGAATCGCCGCCTGGGCGAGCAGGTCGTCGTCCGACAACCCGGCGAGCTGTGCTTCGGCGGGATCACAGCCGAGACCCAGCCGGCCCTGTTCGAGTGAACGCAACGCCTTTTGGAGACTCTCGGGGAAGGTGCGGCCGATCGCCATCACCTCGCCGACCGATTGCATCTGCGTGCCGAGTACACCGGACGCTCCGGGCAGCTTCTCGAACGCCCAGCGCGGGATCTTGGTGACCACGTAGTCGATGACGGGCTCGAAGCTCGCCGGCGTCGAGGACGTGGCGGTCTGGGTGATGTCGTTGGGGATCTCGTCGAGCGTGTAGCCGACGGCGAGCCGGGCGGCGATCTTGGCGATCGGGAACCCGGTCGCCTTCGACGCGAGGGCCGACGACCGCGACACGCGCGGGTTCATCTCGATCACGACCTGACGGCCGGTGGACGGCTCGACGGCGAACTGCACGTTCGAGCCACCGGTCTCCACACCGACACGTCGGATGCACGCCAGCGCCGAGTTGCGCATCTCCTGGTACTCGACGTCCGTCAGCGTCTGGATCGGCGCGACCGTGATCGAGTCGCCGGTATGCACACCCATCGGGTCGACGTTCTCGATGCCGCAGATGATCACGCAGTTGTCCGCGTGGTCGCGCATGACCTCGAGCTCGTACTCCTTCCAGCCGTACACCGACTCCTCGATCAGGATCTCGCTGATCGGACTCGCCGTGAGCCCGTTCGCCGCGATCCGTTCGAACTCCTCCGCCGTGAAGGCGATGCCGGTGCCACGCCCACCGAGGATGTACGCGGGGCGGATCACCGCAGGCAGGCCGATGTCCGCGATCACCACGCGGGCCTCGTCCATCGTGTGCGCCGTACCCGATCGCAAGCAGTCGAGGCCGATGCCGAGCATCGCCTGTTTGAAGATCTCGCGATCCTCGGCGGTGGCGATCGCCTCGGCGTTGGCGCCGATCATCTCGGGCTTGCCCGGCACACCGATCAAGCCGCGTTCGAACAGCTCCATGGCGATGTTCAGGCCGGTCTGGCCGCCGAGCGTCGGCAGTACGGCGTCGGGCTGTTCACGGTCGATGATCGCCGAGACGACCTCCCAGGTGAGCGGCTCGACATAGGTGGCGTCGGCGAAATCGGGATCGGTCATGATCGTCGCCGGGTTCGAGTTGGCGAGGATCACCCGGTATCCCTCGTCGCGCAGCACGCGGCACGCCTGGGTGCCCGAGTAGTCGAACTCGCAGGCCTGCCCGATCACGATCGGACCGGAGCCGATGATCAGGATCGAGTGGATGTCGGTGCGCTTGGGCATCAGGCTCGCGCCTTTCCGGTTGAGGCCTGCGCCATCATCTCGGCGAACTCCTCGAACAGGTAGTGCGAATCGTGCGGTCCGGGATTCGCCTCGGGATGGTGTTGGACGCTGAACGCCAACTCGCCGTCGACCCGCAGCCCTTCGCAGACGCCGTCGTTGAGGTTGACGTGGGTCATGGTCGCCTTGCCCGCCAGCGAGTCGGGATCGACGGCAAAGTTGTGGTTCTGGCTGGTGATCTCGACCTTGCCCGTCGCGATGTTGCGCACGGGGTGGTTGCCGCCGTGATGACCGAAGGGCAACTTGACGGTGCCTGCCCCGATCGCCCGGCCGAGGAGCTGGTGGCCCAGGCAGATGCCGAAGATCGGCACGTTGCCCAGCAGGCCCTGGATCGTCTCGACACCGTACGGGGCCATCGCCGGGTCGCCGGGCCCGTTGCTGAGGAACACACCATCAGGGGTGCGGGCGAGGATGTCGGCCGCGCTGGCGGTCGCCGGCACCACCTCGACGGTTCCGTAGCGCGACAGGTTGACAGCGATGTTGCGCTTCATGCCGAAGTCGACCGCGACGATCCGTGTGCGGTTGTCGGGGTCGAGCGCCGGGACCGTGTACCCCTCCGGCACCGTCACCTGGCGGACCAGGTCGACGCCATCGGTCCCCGGCTCGGCCTTCGCCGCCGCCAGCAGCTCGGCCTCGGCTGCCGATCCGAACGCTCCGGGCATCGCGCCGGTGTCGCGCAGGATCCTCGTGAGGCGTCGGGTGTCGATGCCGGCGATGCCCGGCACGCCGTGCTGGACCAACATCGAGTCCAGGCTGGACTCCGCGCGCTGGTTGCTGTGACGGCGGGCCAGCTCGCGGACCACGATGCCGCGGCAGAACGTGCCTCTCGACTCGAAGTCGGTGGCATTGATGCCGTAGTTGCCGATGTGCGGGGTCGTGAAGGTGATGATCTGGCCCGCATAGCTCGGGTCGGTGATGACCTCCTGGTAGCCGCTGAGCACCGTATTGAACACGACCTCGCCGGTTGCGATCGCCGCCTCGGCGCCGAACAAGTCCCCTTCGAACACACTCCCGTCAGCGAGCACCAGCGCACCCTCTCGCTCCTTCGCCCGAACCGTCATGCCGACGCCCCACAACACGAAAATTCGGAGCGGCGGTTGCGCTCAGCGCAACGCCGGCTCCGAATTTCGGTCTGGATGGGCGTGGGAGAGTCGAGGTGGCGCATGGTTATCCATTCTAGTGCATGAACATTCATCAGTGAACCGCCGATCCGTTCAGAACGACGGGCGTGCCGCGGAAGATCGTGTGGAGTACCCGACCGCGCAGCGGCATGCCGACGTACGGCGTGTTGCGGCTCTTGCTGGCCAGCTTGGCCGGCACGACCTCCCACACTTCGTGGGGGTCGAAGACGGTCAGATTGGCAGGCTCGCCGGGGGCGATCGGGCGACCATGACGATCGGCCACCCCGGCGATCGCTGCCGGC
>DATKXG010000010.1:0-11444 GCA_035529175.1 Ilumatobacteraceae bacterium | reverse complement strand
CACGGAACGCTCAGCCGCTCGGAGTGGATCACGCGCCCGTCGTCCTCGAGAACGTCCGCCTTCTCGGCGATCACCAGGCAGGCGGCACGCTCAGTCGACACGATGCTGAGCGGTTCGAAGGTGGCGTTCAGCACGAGCGCGCTCAACACGGCCAGCCCCGTTCCCGATCACCACTCAGGCGTCGAGTCGCTGCCAGTCGCGACACCATCGCAGGTAGTTCAGCACATCTTCCGGCTCCGGGCGATGCGAGATGTCGCCATATTGCGTGACGAACCGGAATTCCAGGTACGCGCGCGACGGCACCGGAAGATACGGCGATCTCGTCCACCATCTCGGGGGAACGAGCCGGGTCCCCTGACGTATCGCAGTGGTCCACAGCGACGGGTGCCGCACGACGCCCGCCGCCACACCGACCATGGGCCCCACGAGGCGTGGCGCCCGGCCGGTCACGCCGGCTTCGGCTCCTTCGGGAGCTGCAGGATCATCTCGCCGATGATGTTGCGCTGGATCTGCGACGAGCCGGCGTAGATCGTGCCGGCGCGGGCGTTCAAGAACGTGTTCACCCAGGAGCCCGAGTTGTTCGCGGCGCCGGGGTCATCGGTTTGGAACGACGACGACGGCGGGCGACCCTCGATGTACAGCGCATCGGCGCCGAGGATGTCGACGGCGAGTTCGGTGACCACACGGTGGTACTCGCTCCAGTACAGCTTGGAGATCGCACCGTCAGGCCCGGGATGATGACCGGCGAGGAACTGCGTGAGCGTCCGCTGGCCGAGAAAGCGCATGATCTGGACTTTCGAGTAGCACCATGCAAGACGCTGACGGATGATCGGGTCGTCGGTCAGCCCGCGCTCGCGGGCCATCTCGACGAGACGGTCGAGTTCGGACTGATAGCGGATCGGACCAGTGGCCGCCGCTTCGCCGCGCTCGAAACCGAGCAGCGACATCGCGACCGCCCAACCGTTGTTGACGCCGCCGACGACGTTCTCCTTCGGGCAGCGAGCGTCGGTGTAGAACACCTCGTTGAACTCGCTCTCGCCGGAGATCATCTTGATCGGACGCACCTCGATGCCGGGCTGGTCCATCGGCACCAGCAGGAACGAGATCCCCTTGTGCTTCGGCGCGTCGGGATCGGTGCGAGCGAGCGTGAAGATGTGATCGGCGAGGTGGCCAGCCGAGGTCCAGATCTTCTGACCGTTGAGCACCCATTCGTCACCGTCGAGTTCGGCCTTGAGCCCGACGTTGCCGAGATCGGAGCCGGCATTCGGCTCGGAGTATCCCTGGCACCAGGTGTCCTCACCGGACAGCAGGCGCGGGATGTAGTGCGACTTCTGCTCCTCGGTTCCCCACAGCAGCAGCGTGTTGCCGAGCATCTGGATGCTGAACGGATCGTTCGGGCCACCGGTCGGCACCCCGGCACGGGCGAACTCCTCCGCGAGGATGACCTGCTCGGTCGCGCTGAGCCCTGCTCCCCCGTACTCGGCCGGCCAGCCCGGAGCGAGATAGTTCGCCTCGTAGAGGGTCTTGCGCCATTCCGTCACGAACTCGATCACGGCGTCGCCTTCGAGCGCCCCGAGGCCGATCCAGTTCGACGGGAGCTTCTCGGCGAGAAATGCCTGCACCTTCTCGCGATATGCCTCGGCCTCTGGGGAGTAGGTGGGATCCATGGTTCGAAGGCTAGTCGTCAGACCTCGCTCGGACCACTGGAACCGGCGAGCGCTGCGGCGCCGACGAGCGGCTGCACGAACCCCGACGGTTCGACCACCTGCAGTCCGCTGAGGTGGGGCAGCCGCAGCCGGGCGGCGATCTCGCGCCGCATGGTGTCGAGCATCACGTCGCCGAAGGTGTCGACGACCACGCCGGACAGCACGAACGTCGACACGTCGAACGCCGCGGCGGTGGAGGCGATCGCTCGGCCGACCATGATCCCGGTCCGTTCGATGATCGACGGGGTCGCGCGGCGCAGCGGTCGGTTCATCTCGGCTTCGAGCGCCGAGGCGGAAGCGAACGCGGCAAGACATCCGGTGGCCCCGCACACACAGAGCAGGCCGCCGGGGTCGACGGTCATGTGCGCGATCGAACCCGCATTGCCGTGAGCACCACGAACCCGAACGCCGTCGAGGATGCACGCGGACTCGATCGTGCGATCGAGCACGAGCAGGAAGAAGCTCGAGGTGGTCACCGTGTCGCCGTAGCGCAATTCGCCTTCGGCGGCCGCTCCGGCGAGCGTGTCGAGCACCGCGGGGAGTCCGGTGAGGTCCTCGACGTGTTGGCGCAACGGGAATCCCGACCAGGCGGGCAGCGCAGCCGGCGACACGGCGCCGGCCGGCTCGTCGATCGGTCCGGCGCAGCTGATCGCCACCGACGACGGTGCAGCGACGTCGTCCGGCCGCGCGGCGAGCACTCGCAGGACCAACTGTTCGAGTGCCCTCCACACCTCGCGGGTCGGGGTGCCGATCCGATCGCGAACGAGTACCTCCCCGCGGTGGTCGACGATGCCGGCTGCGAGCCGCCCGGGATCGACAACGACCGCCAGCACCGGTGTCTCCGTCTGCGCCACGGTGCGTGAACCTATACCGGCTGTCGCTGGTTCGATCTCCTCCCGACTGTCGCTCGGACGATCTCCGGTCTACCCTTCCGTCGGTGACGACGGATATCGCGGCCACCTCGGACACGGCCGCCATGCGCGGGTTCGCCGACCTCTTCGACGCGATCACCTCGAACGTGGCCCAGGTCCTGCACGGCAAGCACGACACGATCGAACTGGCCGTGATGTGCCTGCTGGCCGAGGGACACCTGCTGATCGAGGACGTTCCCGGGGTCGGCAAGACGTCGCTGGCCAAGGCGCTCGCCGCGTCGATCGACTGCACCTGGAAGCGGATCCAGTTCACGCCCGACCTGTTGCCCACCGATCTCGTGGGCGTCAGCATCTACCAACGCTCGACCGAGACCTTCGTCTTCGAGCAGGGGCCACTGTTCGCCAACATCGTGCTGGCCGACGAGATCAACCGGGCGTCACCGAAGACCCAGTCCGCGCTGCTCGAGGCGATGGAGGAACGCCAGATCACCGCCGACGGTCGCAGCCGTCAACTCGACGCTCCGTTCATGGTGATCGCCACCCAGAACCCGGTCGACCAGGGCGGCACGTATCGACTTCCCGAGAGCCAGCTCGACCGGTTCCTGCTGCGCATCGCGATCGGCTATCCGGCCCGCGACGCCGAGATGCAGATGCTCGACGTGCAGGGCGGCGCCGCTGCGATGCAGGCGCTGCAGCCGGTGGTGTCGGTCGAGGAGATCCGGGCGATGATCGCTGCAGTCCGCCGCGTGCACGTCGCGACCGCGCTCAAGTCCTATCTGGTCGACCTGGCCGCCACGAGCCGACGCCATCCCGGCATCGAACTCGGCCTGTCACCTCGCGCGACGCTGCAACTCGCCGCCGCCGCCCGTGCACATGCAGCTGCTCGGGGCCGCAACTATGCGACGCCCGACGACGTCAAGGCAGTCGGCCATGCCACGCTCAGCCATCGGGTGGTCGTGCGGTCCGAGCACGGTTCGCAGCTGTCGCCCGAGGACGCCATCAGCGAGGTCTTCGATGCCGTCGCCGTGCCGATTCCACGCTGATCGGGTGAACGTATGGCCCGGCCGGCGCTGACCCGACAAGGCGCCGTCGTCGTCGCAGCCGGCGTGGTTGCGATCGTCATCGGGCGCGTCTTCGGCATCATCGAGCTCTACGTGATCGGCGCCGGGTTCCTCGCGACGGCGGTGGTGGCGGCCGCCTACGTCGCGGCTCGCCGACCCCGGATCGCGGCGAGTCGGTGGATCCATCCCGCCGTGTTGGTCGCCGGAGACACCGGCCACGTCGACATCCGTCTGGACCACACCGGCGCGCTCGCCACGGCGCCGTTCGTGCTCGAAGAACCGGTGATGCGAACGATGACCGAGGACCACGTGGCGCGGCTCCCCGTCCCGTCGCTGCCGGCGGGCTCGGTCTCGACCTCCGGCTACCGGGTCCCGACGACGACCCGCGGCGTCATCGGCCTGGGCCCGCTTCGGCTGATCGTGAGCGACGTGCTCGGCGTCGCCCGCTCGTCCTCCGTGATCGCCGGCGCCGACGAGATCGTCGTCGCGCCGCGCACGTTGGCGGTCGACATGCCCGAACTGGGCCGCGGCCGGCTCGGACGGGCGTTGCTGGAATCGTCTCGGCGGCTCGGTCCCGGCGACTTCCACGGCCTTCGCGAGTACGCCTCGGGCGACGAGCCTCGCAGTATCCACTGGAAGGCATCAGCGCGCAACGACGACCTGATGGTCAAGGAGTTCACGGTCGAGGGGTTGCACCGCTGCACGGTCGTCTTCGATCCGGCGCCCGGCGTCCACGGCAGCAACGCCGGTTTCGAACATGGGGTGACGGCCGCGGCCAGCCTCGTCTCGAGCGCGATGCGCGCCGGGCTGAGCACACGATTCGTCACCGCCGGCGGCATCGACCTCCGCGGGCCCGAGGTCGTCCACACGACCCAGCGAGTGCTGGCCAGGATCGAGCCGAGCGACCGACCGCTCGCCGCACTCGACAACGACATGACCGATGGACTCGTGCTCCTCGTCGTGGTCACCGGCTCCCACCATGCTGCGTCGTGGCGCACGAGCGGAGCGATCGCCGATCCCACGATCACGAGGGTGCTGGTGGCCACCAGCGGCGATGCATCCGGCGCCGCCCTCGGGGTGAGCGCCCGTTCGGAAGGCGAATTCGTCACCGCCTGGCAGGCGATGGTCGGTCATCCCGTGGCCACTCGGGTGGCGGTCGACGCTCAGATTCCGGAACCGGAGCGCGCATGAACCCGAGCCGTCCGGGACTCGGCAGCGATCTGCTGGCAACGCTGCTGGTGGCAGCGTTCTCGATGGCCGTTGCTGTCGGATACGCCAGGGTCTTCTCGGGCTGGCCATTCGTCGCCGACATGGCGGTGATCGTCGTCGCCGGACACGGCGTCGGGCTCCTGCTGCGACGACTGCAGCTGACGGCGTGGCTGGCGGTGCCGGCGACGGCGCTGACACTTGCCTGGGCGGTGCTCGCTGTCTACTTTCCCGACACGTTCTCGTGGGGGCTGCCGACGAGCGAGACCTGGACGATCCTGGGCGATCAGCTCGCTCTGGTACGTGAGGAGTTCCGTACCGCGGTCGCCCCCGTCGAGTACGCGGGTGGCTGGGACGTGCTCACGGCGATCGGACTCGCGATGGCCGTCCTGCTCGCCGATGTCTTCGCCTTCCGAGCCGACGCCCGCGCCGAAACGCTCGTGCCCGGCGGCGTCCTGTTCGTGTTCGTCGGCGCCCTCGGCGACGAACGGCTCCGTGTCGCGACCGCCGTCGTCGTCGTCGGTGTCGGAGCGATCACGACAGCGACACTGCGCGGCTACCACGCCGAGGCCGGCCGCGATCGGTCGGCGACCTGGCGACGATCACCGACGGCGATCGCGTTCGGCGTGATCGTCGCGCTGGTCGCCGGGTTCGTCGGGCCGCGGCTCCCGGGCGCCGACGCTGCGCCGCTCTACGAGACCAGCGGTGGCGGAGGCGGTGTCACCGAGGTGCTCAGCCCGCTCGTCGACATCCGCTCGCGGTTGACGAACCGCACGACCACGGAGCTGTACCGGGTCCGCGCCGACGCCGAGTCCTACTGGCGCTCGTCGGCACTGCCTGCATTCGACGGCACCACGTGGGGCCTGCCGGAACGCGAGCTGCAACCGGTCGACGGGCCGCTGACCGCGCCGGTCGACTCGCTCGTGGAGAACCGCCAACGGATCACGATCGGAGCGCTCGGCGGCACGCTGGTGCCGGCCGCCCCCGACCCCTTCGAGGCCTCCGGTCGCGACGACTTGCGATTCGTGGCCGAGACCTCCACCCTGGTCACCATCGACGGCAGCCTGCAGACCGGCGATACGATCGAGATCGTCTCGGCGGCACCCGTCCTCTCCAACGCCCAGCTGGCCGACGCGACGTCCGCGGCGCCACCGGACCCCATCCACCTCAGCCTGCCCGACGACCTGCCTGACGTGGTGAGGGAAACCACGCTCGAGGTGACCGCCGGAACGACCGGCACGTTCGAGGCAGCCATCGCGCTCCAGACGTGGTTCCGAGACGAGTTCGAATACAGCCTTGAGGTACAGCCGGGCCACGACAACTCGGCGATCGAGAACTTCCTGGAGGAACGGGTCGGGTACTGCGAGCAGTTCGCCGGCACCTACGCCGCCATGCTCCGCACCGTCGGTATCCCGACGCGCGTCGCCGTGGGGTTCACGAAGGGCGTCCCCCTCGGTGACGGCGAGTACTCCGTGCTCGGACGCAACGCACACGCATGGCCCGAGGTGTGGTTCGACGACATCGGCTGGCTCAAGTTCGAACCCACACCGGGGCGGGGAGACGCGAGCGCGGAGAGCTACACCGGTCTCCCGCCGCAGCAGGACACCTCGGCCCGCGCCGAGGACATCGAGGCGGCGACCGGCGAGGCGCCGTCACCGTCGCTGCCCACCGATCCATTCGACCGCAGCCCGGAACTCAACCTTCCAGACTTCGAGGGGATCCCGAGCGCTGAGTCACCGGCTCCCACGCCGGAGCCGTCCACCGACGACGGAGCCAGTTCCCTGTGGCTCGTCGTGATCGGCCTGCTCGGGGCAGCACTCGTCGCTCCCAACGCCGTGCGGCTGGTTCGTCGACGACGCCGGACCCGGTCGGTCGAGGTGCAACTCGCCGATGCGTGGCACCGCGCCACGAGCGCCGTGGCAGCCGTTGGCGTACCGCTGCGACCGTCGGATACGCCCTCCGAGGTCGCCGCCAGAACGGCACGCCTCTTCCCACTGGTCACCCGACCGATGACCTCGCTCGCCAACGCCGTGACGGAGGCGACCTACCGCGCCGAGGGCAGCGCCGGGTTCGACCGGGTGGGCGCGTACGGAGCGAGCACCGTCGGCGACTGCCGGAACTGGGCGAAGCAGATCGATCGAGCCGCCTCGGAGTCGTTGGACTGGCCGAGCCGGGTCAGACGTCAGTTCACCGAATGGCGCTGAATCGAGATTCGGTCCGGGCGGGTTCGCAGCCAGTGTGGACGGGTCAGCGGGTGGCGTCGTCGTCGACGTCGGGTCGCCGGCCACTGAGCCACGCCGAGATCGGCAGCTGACCGAGCCGCTCGCGTCCGAGCAGGCGCAGTTCGGACTCGAGCAGGATCGCCATGACGAGCACGAGCACGAAGCCGGCAAAGGCGACCACGAAGCTGACGGCCAGGCCGCCGATGGTGATGACGAGACCGACGACCAGGCCCAGTGCCAGGACGATCGAACGCCGGCGCGACACCCGATACCCGCGTTGGGAGAAGGTGGGGTCCTGTTCGAGCTCCTGCTCGATCTGGCGCAAGATGCGTTGTTCATCCTCGGAGAGAGGCACGGGGCAATCATCGCACGTTTCGAGTCGATCCTCAACGCGGGTGCGCGGGATTCTCCGCGGCGGTCGTCACGACGTTTCCGGCAGGTCTGGACCCCACTGCTGTCCACCCCGCTTGACGTTGCGGACCGTGCCGCCCTGTACGGCGCTGGCCGGCCCGATCGCGTCAGCGCCGAACCGGTCGCGGATCCGGTCCACCGCTGCCTCGCGGGCACCGAAGCCGGCACCGTCGTCGGCCGCCTCGTCGAACGTGAGCTGGTGGTGCACCGCTGCGAGATTCGAACCGCTCACCCCGACCAGCCGCACCCCCGGTGATGGATCGATCGAGTCGACGATCGGCTGCAACAGCGCCACGATGGTCTCGGCCTGGTCGACCGGCTCGGCGGCCGTGGTCGAGCGGGTGATCGTGTGGAATCCGTCGTCGAAACGGACCTTGAGCGTCAGCGTGCGCGCTCCGACATCGGCCTTGCGCAGCCGCGACGCGACGGCGTCGGCGAGACGCACGAGGTGCGTGCGCATCTCGTGCGCGGCATACGTGTTCGACGCAAACGTCTCCTCGTGACCGATCGACTTGGCCTCTCGCGCCGGTTCGACCGGGCGGTCGTCGAGACCGCGGGCCAGCGACGCCAGATGGTCGGCCTGCGAGGCGCCCAGCGCAGCGCGGAGCGTCGAGCGATCGACGGCGACCAGGTCGACGACCCGGCGGATGCCGATCCGGTGCAGTTTGTCGAGCGTGACCGGCCCGACTCCCCACAGGCGCTGCACGGGAAGCGGGTCGAGGAACTCGCGCTCCCTGCCGGCGGCGACCACGACGATGCCCGGCCCCGGCTCGATCGCCGATGGCGTCGCACGCGGCTTGGCTTCGACGGAAGCGAGTTTGGCGAGGAACTTGTTCGGTGCGACACCGACCGAGCAGCCGAGCGCGAGTTCGGCGGACACATCTCGTCGGATGGAAGCTGCGATGTCGGTCGCCGGTCCGAAGAGTCGGAGCGATCCGGTGACGTCGAGGAACGCCTCGTCGAGAGAGAGCGGCTCGACCAACGGCGTGTAGCGATCGAGGATCTCACGGACCTGGGCGCTGACCTCGCCGTAGAGCGAGTGATCGCCCGGGAGAAAGACGGCGTTGGGGCATCGCCGGCGCGCAACCGCCGATGGCATCGCCGAGTGGACGCCGAATCGGCGGGCCTCGTACGACGCGGCAGCGACCACTCCACGGTTGCCGGTTCCGCCGACAACCACCGGCTGCCCGGCGAGATCCGGCCGTCTGCGCAACTCGACTGAGACGAAGAACGCATCCATGTCCACGTGCAGGATCTGGCGCGGCCCGGTCACCACCCCAGTGTGGCCGGTTACGATCCGCGCCATGAACACCTCGCCGGACACGTCGCGCGGACCTGACACCGATCGATCGCTCTCGGCGCTGCCCTCGGTCGGGGTCCGTGTCGGAGCGTTCGCAGCAATCCTGTTGAGCGGGCTCGCGGGAGCGTTGATCGGGTATTCGTTGATCTCGCTGCAATGCGACGGCGACTGCGGGTTGGCGACGGGTCTCGGTCTCCTCGTCGGTGCAGTCGTCGCCGCGGGCGGCATGTCGATCGTCGCCGTGCTGGTCATGCGGGCGATCGGTGAGTGGCGCGAGATCGAGGACCGCACCGGCGCCGGGCACGCTCCACGATGACCGACCACCGCGAGAGCGCTCCGCCTGAGTCGGCAACCGCGCTGCGGGCACTCGCAACCGAACTCGCCACCGGTGCGGGATCCTCTGCCAACGAAGGTCGACGACGCCTCGGCGTCGGTCAGCCGGTCGACCACGACACGAAGTCCACGCCGACCGATCCCGTCACCGAGTTCGATCGGGCTGCCGAGAAGCTGATCGTCGACGAGTTGAGGGTTCGGCGACCCCAGGACTCGATCGTCGGCGAGGAGGGCGCCGGGCACGCGGGCACGTCCGGACTCGAGTGGCACATCGATCCCATCGACGGCACGGTCAACTTCGTGTACGACCTTCCGGCCTGGTGCACCTCGGTCGCGGTCGTCGACCGATACGGCCCGCTCGCCGGCGCCGTGTACGTCCCGGTCACCGACGAGCTCTTCAGTGCAGCACGCGGTGGCGGCGCCACCCGCAACGGCGAGCCGATCCACTGCTCGACGGCGACGGACCTCACGATGGCGCTGATCGGGACCGGGTTCAACTACTCACCGAACACGCGGGAGCAGCAGGCAGCACGGCTCGCGCACCTGCTCCCCCACGTGCGCGACATGCGGCGCTACGGGTCGGCGGCGCTCGATCTCTGCATGGCCGCGTGTGGTCGCCTCGACGCCTACTTCGAGGAACACCTCAATTCGTGGGATCTCGCCGCCGGCGTACTGATCGCCGCCGAGGCCGGCGCCACGACGTCCAACTTCGCCGGCGGACCCGCCGACACCGACGCCGTCGTCGCCGCCGCTCCGGGCCTCCACCGCGCGCTGCTCGACCTCATCGAACGGACCTCCCCCGCCCAGCGATGAGCGAAGCGACCGGATACCGCCGGCTTTTCGCTCATCGCACAGGGTCGCCGGGTGGCGCTCGGCAGGCGGTTCTCGGGGGCGTGGTCGTCGTTGACCTCGGCGATGCGGCATCATGGGGGTGTGGGTACACGCATCCTGGCTGTCGAGGACGACGAACGCATCCGGTCGGCGGTCAAACTCGCCCTCGAGGACGAAGGGTGGATCGTCGACGAAGCCGAGAGCGGTGAGGAGGCCATCGAGATGTTCGCGCGTTCGAATCCGGACGTGGTCCTGATCGACATCATGCTCCCGGGCATCGACGGCTTCGAGTTGTGCCGGACACTTCGACGCACGAGCGACGTACCCGTCGTGATGGTGACGGCGCGCAACGACACCCACGACGTGGTGGCCGGCCTCGAGGCCGGGGCCGACGATTACCTCACCAAGCCGTTCGCACCCAAGGAGCTGTCGGCTCGGATCCGGGCGCTGCTGCGTCGCATCCGGCCCAGCGCGCATGGCCACGCCCGGTTGAGCTTCGGCGAGCTCGAGCTGATTCCCGACGAGGGCAAGGTCCTGCGCGGCGGCGAGGAGGTCCACCTGACCAAGACCGAGTTCCGGCTGCTCTGCGAACTCGCCGAGGATCCGGGCAAGGTCCTCAGCCGCGAGGTGCTGCTCGACAAGGTCTGGGGCTACGACTACTTCGGCGACGGCCGTCTCGTCGACGTCCACGTTCGACGCCTGCGCACCAAGGTCGAGGTCGACCCGGCGAACCCCCGCCACGTCGTCACCGTACGCGGGCTCGGGTACCGGCTCCAGACGTGAACGAGGGCGGCTGGTTCCGTCGCCTGGTCAACCGTTCCCGCCCGGCGGCACTCGGGCTGCGTCGGCGCATCCTGCTGATCTTCACCATCGGCTCGCTGGTGTTGTCGGTGTTCCTCGCCACCACCACGTACGGCCTGACGCGTTCGAACGTCGAACGTGAGCGAATCGACACGGCGATCAACACCTCGCAACGCAACGCACAGGGCGTCGAGCGCGATCTGCGGTCGCGGCCTGTCGACGCCGAAGCGGCCCGCACGTCGCTCACGCGCATCGGCGTGCAGGACTACCTGATCTGGTACGACGACAATTGGAGCGCCGGGGGCGCCACCTTCGAGGACGCCGACGTTCCCCCGCCGCTGGCGACACGGGTGATCGACGAGGGCACGTCCGCGAGCCAGATCGTTCGGCTCGGTGACGAGTTGAACGTCGTCGTGGGCTGGGACATCCCGAGCATCGGGGCGTACTTCGAGGCGTTCAGCCTCGACGAGGCCGACTCGACCCTGTCGAGCGTCCGGCTGTCGTTGGTCCTCGCAGCGGCGATCACGACCGGGTTGGGCATCCTGCTCGGCATCTTCTCCGCCCGGCGAGCGGTGCGGCCGTTGGGAACGGCGGCGCAGGCCGCATCCGCGATCGCCGGCGGCCGTCTCGACACCCGGCTCGAGACCACCGACGATCCGGACCTGCGGATCCTCACCGAGTCGTTCAACGACATGGCCGCA
>DATKXG010000009.1:0-4924 GCA_035529175.1 Ilumatobacteraceae bacterium | reverse complement strand
GCCGACTGCTGGGCGACTGCCGCCTCGAACAGTTCGTCGGCTCGGCCATGTTCACCGCGGGCCTCGTGGAGCAGCGCGAGCAGCCGGTCGACAGGCCCGAGATACATCCCGCCGATCAGCAGGTTGACCCCCGACGCCGCCTCCAGGATGTCGATGAAGCGGGCACAGTGTTCGTCGCTGCGCAGGCCCGCCACGATCTCCGCCCAGAACGCCACGCACAGCTGCACGGTCGCGTCGTCGGCGAACTCCTGGTCGTCGAGGTCGTGCAGTGCGGCGCGCACGATGTCGAGGTCACCGCGAAGCATCCGCACGAACGCCGCCGTGGTCCGCTCGGGTCCCACCGGGTGGGCGCCGGCGACGAGGGCATCGACGACGGGCCCGAGATCGGCCAGCGTGCCCCGTTCCCGGCTGATGGCCAGGGTCGTCGTCGAGCGGTATGCGACCGCCTCGGGCACTCCGAGCTGCTCGAGCTGCGCGACGAGCGCGTTTGCGCTCTGCTGGGCGCCGGACACGTCGCCATCGATGAGGCTGCGCATCGTCTCGTGGAGGCGAGTCATCGACTTCCGCACGGCGCCGATCTCGGGACCGAGCGACGTCATGGCATCGATCGTCCCGTCGAGCGTGAAACGGTCACCGAGGTGCAGCGCCGTGTATGCGAGGTGTCCGAGGATTCGCCATCTCACCGAGGCATGCATCGCCGGGGTGTCGTCCAGCACCGCCCGCGCCTCGTCGGCCTGCCGCTGGAGGACCGATCGGGGGGCCCAGATGTAGGAGGTCGTCCCCGCCGTGGCGACGAGCTCGACCCGCTCGACGAGCGGGAGCTCGGACAGCAACGCCTCACGCTCCTCGAGGGCCCGCCGCCGACCAGGGAGATCGCGCTCGAAGATGAGCTCCTTCGCCAACTCCCCGAGCAGGGCCGCACGCTGCCACGGGTCGAGCGACGACATGGACAGCGCGTCGCGGAGGAGTTCCACCCGCTCCGGGTCGGCCGGATCGCTCGCGCTGAAGCTGTGTCGCGCCCGCACACGCAAGGCCCTCACCGCGGTCGCCGGATCCTCGGCGTCGACCGCCGCTCGTCCCGCCTCCAACGCGTGGAGACGAGCCTCCGGCGCCATGGCCGACACCGCCTCTGCCTCGGCGAGGTGCACGAGCACTCGGCGATGTTCCGCCGACCAGTCGCGATCGTCGTCGGCCATGAGCTCGAGCGATCGACGGATCCATCGAGCGGCGTTCTCGTGGGCGCCGCGGTCGGCGGCCAACTCCGCAGCGCGCACGGAGAATTCGATGGCCCGTCCCCGGTCGCCGCCGATGGTGGCCTCGGTCCAATGTGCGGCGAGATCGGGGGTGACGTCATCGAGCGACCCGGCGTGACGGGCTTCGAGCGCCAACGCCACTTTGCGGTGCTCACGACTCCGACGGCTCGACGAGAGCTCGCCGTGGAGGGTCTCACGCACGAGCCCGTGGGCGAACCGATGCCGGTCGGCCCCGACGTCGATCAACAGGTTCGCTGCGGTCGCCGCATCGAGCGCGTCGAGCACGCCGTCGACACCGAACCCGAGCACGTCGGCGAGCAGGGAGACGTCGAACTCGAAGCCGATCACGGCAGCCGTGCGCAGCACCTGTTCGACCGCCTCGCCGAGGCGATGGAGCCGCTGGCCGACGACCTCCCGCACCCCCTCGGAGATCCCTGCCTCGTGGACCTGCAACTCGCTCGTCCACTGACCGTCGCGTTGGACCAGCGTCCCGTTCTCGATGAGATCGCGCAGTACCTCGCCGACGAAGAAGGGGTTGCCGGACGTCTCGCGTTGAACCCGTTCGGCGAACTGCCGGCCGAGGTCGTCGAGCCCGTGTCCGCCCGCACGTTCGAGCAGTTCGCAGACACCGCCCAGCCCCAGCCCTCCGACCCTGATCCGGGTGATCTCACTCGTCGTTCGGTACTCGCTGAGCATGGCCGACAACGGGTGGGCCCGATCGACGTCGGTGTCACGATAGGTCCCCACGATGACGAGGCCGTTCGGCCGGAACCGGATCAGGTGCTTCACCAACAGCAGCGTCGGCTGGTCGGCCCAGTGCAGGTCGTCGATCACGAGCAGCCGGGGCCGCTGTGCTCCGCCGACGGACAGCCACGACTCGACCGCCTGGAACAAGCGGTGACGTTCGGCGTCGGGCTCGTCACGAAGTGGCGGGGGGAGCCCCTCGACGAGGTCACCCAAGCGCGGCACCAGGCGGTCGAGGTCCCCGGGAAAGTCGCCGAGCGCGGTCCGATCGGGAGACTCCTGGCGGACGAAGTACTCGAGCGCAGTTCCGAATGGCTGGAACGGGGCGCCTTCCTCGTCACACCGCCCGGCCAGCACGAGCGGCGGCACACCGTCGACCGTGCCGTCCGTGCGCACGCGCCGGGCGAGTTCCTGGGCGAGCCGCGTCTTGCCCGCCCCAGGTTCACCCGCCAGGAGCGCGACTGCGAACCCTCCGGCCGCGCCGACGTTCCACGACTGGAGCAGTTGCTCGAAGATCTCGGCACGGCCCGAGAACGGGAACCCGGAACCGGCGAGCACGGCGGGAAGGCCGGCGTCGGGGTCGGAGGTCTCGCGGATCGGCTCCCACAGCACCGAGCTGGCGGCGACGGGATCCGCAAGGCCTTTCAGCGACAGCTCACCGAGCGACACGAACGTGTGTCCACCTCGCCCGCGAGCGAGTTGCGCCACCACGTCGGTGCACCAGATGGCACCCGGATCGGCCGCCGACTCGAGACGCTGCGCCTCCACGACGGCCAAGCCGAAACAGTCGTCGCCGTCGAAGGTGACGTCGCCCACCGAGATCCCGATGCGCACGGCGAGGTCCTCGCCACCCGGCCGACGGTTCTCGAGATCGATCGTCTGCTGGATGCCGACCGCGGCAGCCAGCGCATTGGTGCAGCTGGCGAACGACGCCATGACCCCGTCGCCGAGGCGTTTGATCACACGGCCGTCGTTCGACTCGACGGTGTCGGTCAGCAGCCGATCGTGTTGCACCCGGAGCAGTTCGGCGGCGTCCTCGCCGAGACGTTGGCGCAACTGTGTCGACGCGACGAGATCCGTGAACATGACCGTCGCCGTCCCGATGCTGCCGTCGGCCACGATCACCCCCTCTGAATTCGCCGTCCGAGGGACACTAGTCGACGGTCCGGTCGGCGAGCCTGGGCGCGGCGGCCGGGTCGAGCTATTGGGCGTCGCGCAGCTCGCGGCGGAGGTCGTTGATCTCGTCGCGGAGCCTGGCGGCGTACTCGAACTTCAGCTCGGCCGACGCCTCGTGCATCTCCTCTTCCAACGTCTGGACCAGGCGAGCGAGTTCCTGTTGCGGCAGCGACTTGAGGTCGCGCTGGACCTTGTCGCGTTCGCGCTGGCGGCGGCGGTCCTTGCCGGGGATCGGCGCCGAGTCGTCGGGCCGCAGCAGCGACAGGATGTCGCCGACGGCTTTTCGGATCGTCTGCGGGTTGATGCCGTGCTCGAGGTTGTAGGCGATCTGCACCTTGCGGCGGCGCTGGGTCTCGTCGATCGCGGCTTGCATCGAGCGCGTGACCGTGTCGGCGTACATCACGACCTGTCCGTCGACGTTGCGGGCGGCGCGTCCCATCGTCTGGATCAGCGATGTCTCGGAACGCAGGAAGCCTTCCTTGTCGGCGTCGAGGATGCACACCAGCGACACCTCGGGCAGGTCGAGTCCCTCGCGCAGCAGGTTGATGCCGACGAGCACGTCGAAGTCGCCGAGGCGCAGACCGCGCAGGATCTCGATGCGCTGGATCGTGTCGATGTTCGAGTGCAGATAGCGCACCCGGAGCCCCTGCTCGAGCAGGTAGTCGGTGAGGTCCTCGGCCATCTTCTTCGTGAGCGTGGTGACGAGCACACGGTCGCCGCGGGCGATGCGGTCGTTGACCATCTCCATCAGGTCGTCGATCTGGCCCTTCGTGGGTTTGATGATCGCCTCGGGATCGACGAGCCCGGTCGGTCGGACGATCTGCTCGACGATGTTGGTCGACACCCGCAGCTCGTAGTTGCTGGGCGTGGCCGAGAGGAACACGCACTGGTTGACGCGTTCGAGCACCTCTTCGAAGGTGAGCGGGCGGTTGTCGCGCGCCGACGGCAGGCGGAAGCCGTGTTCCACGAGCATGTCCTTGCGGCTGCGGTCGCCGGCGAACTGCCCGTGCAGCTGCGGGACGGCGACGTGGCTCTCGTCGATCACGAGGAGGTAGTCGTCGGGGAAGTAGTCGAGCAGGGTGAACGGTGGCTCGCCCGGCACGCGGCCGTCCATGTGCATCGAGTAGTTCTCGATGCCGTTGCAGTAACCGACCTCGCTCATCATCTCGAGGTCGTACTGGGTGCGCATCCGCAGGCGCTGCGCTTCGAGCAGCTTGTCGTTCTCCTCGAACCACTTGAGCCGCTCCTGCAGTTCGACCTCGATGCCGGCCATCGCCGTGCGGAGCCGCTCGGGGCCGGTGACGTAGTGGGTGGCGGGGAACACGTGGGCGCGTGGCAGCTCGCTGAGCTGTTCGCCGGTGAGCGGGTCGATGGTGGTGATGCGATCGACGGTGTCGCCGAACATCTCGATGCGCAGCACCGACTCCTCGTACGCCGGGTGCACCTCGATCGTGTCGCCGCGTACGCGGAAGTTGCCTCGTCCGAGTGTCATGTCGTTGCGGCCGTACTGCATGTCGACGAGGCGGCGCAGGATGTTGCGCATGTCGTAGTCGACGCCGACGCTGAGATCGAGCAGGTTGCCCCGGTACTCGTCGGGGTTGCCCATGCCGTAGATGCACGACACCGATGCGACGACGATCACGTCACGTCGCGTGAGCAACGCCGCCGTCGCCGAGTGGCGCAGCCGGTCGATCTCGTCGTTGATCGAGCTGTCCTTCTCGATGTAGGTGTCGCTCGACGGGATGTACGCC
>DATKXG010000008.1:0-8203 GCA_035529175.1 Ilumatobacteraceae bacterium | reverse complement strand
TCGTCCAGAATGCGACACACCGCCGCACCGAACTCCTCGAGGTCGGTGGGATCCTGCACCAGGAGACCCGACTCGCCGTCGATCACCTGATCGACCAGACCGCCGACCGCGCTCGCCACGACCGGCGTCCCCTTCAGCATCGCCTCGGCCGCGGTGAGACCGAACCCCTCCGCGAGGCTCTTCTGCGCCACGACGTGCGCGTGGCGCTGGAGCGCGTTGACGATCACCGCGTTCTCCTCGAGGTCGTGCATCGGTAGGCACGCCAGCTGTACGCGACATCGCACCGAGTGCGGCAACTGGCGCCACTGGTTCCAGCAGTCCTGCAGCACCTGTGCCCCCTCGGGGTCGTCGGCGACCGCCGACACCACCGGCCCGGCGAGCACCAGCTGCGCGGTACGACCGGAGTCGACGTACTCGGCGAACGCCTGCATCACGCCGGCCATGTCCTTCATCGAGTCCCAACGCGAGATCTGCACCACCAACGGAACGTCCGGCCCCGGCGGCGGGCCCGTGCGCACCACGTCGCACATCAGCTCGACACGCCCCGGTGATCCGTCGGTCCGTTCGAACACGGTGTCGCCCGGCGTCCCGGCGATCAGGCCGACATGGGTGAGGATCGCCTCGACCGTTGCGTCGTCGAGGTCCTGGTTCTTGGGTGCGAACGGATCGATCGACGGCCAGATCACCGAGAGCCGGTCGGACGACACCCACTCCGGCGGGAACCGCCGATCGGAGAAGACGTAGTGATCGACGAACGGCTCGAGATACGGCCGCAGGAACTCCCAGCCGATCCGGCTGAAATCGTTCTGCTCGTCGAGCCCGACATGGCACCTCCACACCACCTTGCAGCCGAGCTGCTTCGCGTGCTCGGCCAGCCCGGCGGTCTGCGGGTCGTGCAGCACGACGACGTCGCCGCCGCGGGCGTGCGCCGCCAGCGCATCGCGCTCGGGCTGCAACGTGGTGTCGTAGATGCGGTGCTCCGCCTCGCCGAGTTCGCCACCGTCACCCGCGGTGCCGTACAGGTGGTTGTGCAGCCGCTTCGTGACCTCGAAGAACTCCGGGTTGCCGTCGATCACCATCCATCGGGCGTCGACGCCGACCCCGCGGATCAAGCCGAGCAGCACGTGCAACATCTCGGCGACACCGCCCCCGGCCGCCGTCGAGTTCACGTTGATCACGCTGCGGCCGCGCAATCGCTCGACGGCTTCGAGTGCCGCCTCGACGGCGAACAGATCGGTCCGGTCCTCCCCGATCAACGGCGAGTACCGGAACGGGTCGCGTGGCGTGATCGTGACGTGTTCCATACCCCACAGTCTGTCGCACGCGGCCGAGCCCGTGCGCCGGGGTGGCGAACACCGCCAGCGAGGACCCGTGGTACTACGACCATCGTCCGATGCGCGACAGCGGCCCGGCTTGCAAGAATGGCTCCGTGAGTGACCAGTGGCTCGAGCACGGACACGAGATGGACGGCTCCGACCTGGCGCCCGTGTTCTCGTCGTCGAACGTGCTCGCCGACGGAGCCGCCACTCCCCCGACGCCGAGGCGGACCACCGGCTGGCGAGCGGTGGTGGTCGGTGGTGGCCTCGCGCTGCTGGCGACGCTCGGCGTCGTCGGGGTGGCGAACGCGATCAGCGACAACCTGTTCCCGAGCATGGGCTCGACGAGTCCCGCATCGGTGTGGCAGAACCCCGTGCCCCCAGCCGAGCCGGCACCAACCACCGTGCCCTCGACCGCGACGACGGCGCCCGCGACCGTACCGACCACTGCGCCATCGGCCGTGGCGACGACGATTCCAGCGACGACTCCGACCAGCGGGCCGTCGACGACGAAGTCGACCACCCCGTCGTCCAAGGCCGTCGTCTCGCCGGGCAGTTCGGTCGCGACCTCGGTCTCGCCGACCACGTCGACGCCCGATCAGAACGATGACGACCTGGTCGATGATGACCCGGTCGACGACGATCCGGAAGATGACGATCTGCTCGACGACGACTCGAGCGGTTCGAGCGGATCGGGCTCGGGGTCCGACGATTCCGATTCGTCGGGAAGCTCGGGATCCGACGACAGCATCGACGACTGAGCCTCCTCAGCCGGCGGGAGTCAGCGGGAGTCAGCCGGAGTCAGCGGGGTCGAGATGCTCGCTCGCCCAGAGCGCAGCCTGGGTCCGGTCGGTCACGCCGAGACGTTGAAACACGCTGGTCAGGTGGGCCTTCACCGTGCGCTCGGCGATCCCCAGCCGGCGGGCGATCTGCTTGTTGGCGAGGCCGTCGCGCACCAGTAGCAGCACCTCACGTTCGCGGTCGGTGAGCTGCGGGCCGGCGTTACGGGACCGTCGCGATTCGAGCAACGCTCGGGCGGCCTTCGGATCGAGCGGCGATCCGCCGTCGTGCACCGCGCGGATGGCCTTGGCGATGTCGTCGGGGTCGCTGTGCTTGAGCAGGTAGCCGTCGGCTCCAGCGCCGAGCGCGTCCATGATCCGTGTCTGGTCGGAGAAGGACGTGAGCACGAGCACGCGGCTCGACGGATACGTCTCGGTGATTCGCCGCGTGGCCTCGACGCCGTCGAGTTCGGGCATCGACAGGTCCATCAGTACGACGTCGGGCCGGTGTTGGTCGATACGGGCCAGGGCCTCGTTGCCGTCGGCAGCGGTCGCCACGACGTCGATGTCGCCGGCGATCGCCAGGAACTGCTCGAGGCCGGACCTGACGACGGCATGGTCGTCGACGATCACCACCCGGATCGGTTCGGTGTCGTCGTCGGTGCGGTGACTCACCGGAGCATCCTTCCATCGAGCGGGATCGTCGTCTCGACGCGGGTGCCGGTGCCCGGACGTGAGGAGACCGTGAGGGTGCCGTCGAGCTGGGCGACGAGGCCGGCGAGCGACCGCAGGCCGACATGGCCTTCGGTGAACCGGTCGTCGAGAGTGTCGGTGGTGAACCCTCGGCCGTCGTCGTCGACGACGAGTCGCACGGCGCCATCGTCCACCGCGAGCAGCACCCGGACGTGCCCGGCGGCGGCGTGAGAGACCACGTTGCGCAGCGCCTCCTGCGCGACCCGGTACACGAGTGTGGCGATCTCGTTGGGGATGCCGGCGTCGCCGGTCGGCGCGTCGAGCTGCGTCTCGATCCCGCGGACCCGGAGACCGCTGAGCAGATCGCCGATCGCCGGTTCCAGGCCCTCCTCGGCCAGATTCGGCGGGTAGATCTCGACGAGGAGCGAGCGCAACGACTTGATGCTCGATCGGATCGCCTCGGATGCGTCGAGGGCCTGTTGCGGATCGATCGAGGTGCGGCCCTGGGCGGCGAGCGTGAGCGACACCCCGGTGAGTTCTTGCACGACGCCGTCGTGCAGATCGCTGGCGATACGGCGTCGCTCGGCGTCGGATGCGTCGAGAGCGTGGCGGAGGAGCCGTTCTCGCTCCTGCTGGCTGGCCTGGAGGCGACGTGCCATCGACCACGCGATGGGGATCTGGACCAGTTCGAGCAGGATCAGCGCGCCGATCGTGATCGGGGCGAACTGCAGCCAGAGGCTCCGGCCCACGTCGGTGACGCCGCCGTAGTTGAAGTACGCCTCGAAGAGCAGTGGCGTGCCCGACGGCGTCTCGGTTCGGGAGTACACCTCGAGCAACTTGCTCTCGGTCTCGTAGCGGTTCTCCGGCCCCGACAGGTCGCTGACCTCGGCGATCTGTCCGCCGAGCTCGAGCACCTCCAGCGCGTCGTCGCCGAGCGGGAACTGCTCGCCGATCAGGCGCGGTTCGTCGGCGTAGACGATCGTGCCGTCCTCCCGCCAGATCTTGACCCGTACGAGCGAACCTCGAAGGACGTTGTCTCGCACGACCGCGTCGAGCCGGTCGAGTGCATCTCGGTCCATCCTGACGACGTCGTCATCGAGCACAGGTGCGATGAGGCCGACGCTGCTGATGTCCGCGACCCGTCGGGCTTCTTCGATCGCCTGCTCGGTGCCGACGCGTCGGCTGGCGATGGCGGTGAACGCGATGACGAGGACGAGCGCGACGAATCCGGCGATCGCGAAGCGGGCCACGACCTTGCCCACCGAGATCGGCTCAACGAGCGGTCGGTCGTCCTGCACGACCACAGCCTCGCGCTGACGCGACGGTGCACCCGGTGTCGTACCGGGTGCACCGGGGGGCAGCGTCGTCGCCGTCACGCCGTGAGATCAGTCGCTGTCGTCATCGTCATCGCTGTCATCGTCATCGCTGTCATCGTCGTCGCTGTCATCGTCGCTGTCGCTGTCGTCGTCGCTGTCGTCGTGGCCCGAGCGGTCATCGCTGTCGTCGTGGCCCGAGCGGTCATAGCTGTCGTCGTGGCCGGAGCGGTCGTCGTCATCGTGATCGTCGACGGCAACGCCGGCGCCGGTGCAACGGGGGTCGGTTGCATGTTCGACCTCGTCGCACGGTCCGCTGATGTCGTCCGCAACGCTGGTCGACGGCAAGCTCACCGACGGGATGCTGTTCGACGCCACGCTGTTCGACGGCACGCTGTTCGACGGCGTCGTCACCGAGGGGACACTGTTCGACGGCACGCTGTTCGACGGCGTCGTCACCGACGGGACGCTGTTCGAGGGGGTGCTGTTCGACGGCGTCGTCACCGACGGCACCGGTGCCGGGGTCGGCGCCGGCACCACGACCGAGATGCAGTCGGGGTCGGAGGCGTGCTCGGCTTCGTCGCAGTTGCCTCGTACCTCGCCGGGCACGCCGTTGTCGTCAGGGGTTCCGGCGTCGCGTGCCGCTGCGATCGTCGGCACAGCGACGGTCAGCGCGGCGAAACCGGCGATGATCCAGGTGAGATGTCGTTTCATGGGTAGCTCCTCGTTGTGGGGGATGCCACCATGAAGCCAGTTCGCGCAGGCACGTCACCAGTGGACGATGGTGCTACGACCAGACGCTGACGTGTGACGGACTGTCACCGGTGCGGGGGCCCGCGATCAGATCACGTCGTGTCGTCGGGGGTCGACGGCCAGGTGCCGGCCCGGATCGCCTGCCACGCCCCCGTTGCGCCGAGCGCCCAGATCACGAGGACCGGTTGGAAGAAGAGCCGGGCGAACCGTTCGGCATCGGTGTCGAGCCCGAAGGCGTCGACACCTTCGGTCCACTGGGCGACGTTGCCCGGGAAGATGACGACGAAGAACGCGGCCACGATCGTGCCGACGACGACCCGATGACGAGCGAGCGCGATCAGCGCGAGGCCGAGCGCGATCTCCACGAGCCCCGAGGCGATCACGACGACGTCCTCGTCGATCGGGAACCAACCGGGCACCTGGGCCCGGAACTCCGTCCGCTGCGCCGTGAGGTGGCCCACTCCGGCGCCGATCAGGGCCCCACCGAGCAACCACCGCAGCACCGTACGGACCACAGCGCTGACCACGGAGCTTCCTCTCCGGGTCAACGCGCGTCGATCTGTGCACGAACCTCGACGATGGCGTCGCGAAGGGTCGCCACGATCGCGTCGACGTCGGACTCGTCGATGATCAGCGGCGGTGACATCACGTTGAGGTTCACCATCGGCCGCACGATCAGGCCCCGCGGTTCACAGGCGTTGGCGACGAGTTTGCCGACGTCGAGCTCGTCCGGGTACAGCTCCTTGGTCGCCTGGTCGGCGACGAACTCGACACAGGCCATCAGGTGCGAGCCACGCACGTCGCCGACCATCGGGAGGTCGCGGAGTTCGGCCAGTCGCTCCATGAAGTACGGCCCGACCCGCTTGACGTGGTCGAGCAGGCCTTCGCGCTCGATGATCTCGATGTTCTTGAGCCCGGCGGCGCACGACACCGGATGGCCCGAGTACGTGTACCCCACGGCGAAGTAGCGGCCGTGTCCCTCCTCGGCGATCACGTCGAAGATCCGGTCGCTGAAGATCGACGCCCCGAGCGGCAGGTACCCCGACGTCAGGCCCTTGGCCACGGTGATCACATCGGGCTGGATGGCGAACATCGAGTCCGACGCGAACCACTCGCCGAGCCGGCCGAACGCCGTCACGACCTCGTCGGAGACGTACAGGATGTCGTTGTCGCGGCAGAGCTGCCAGATTCGCTGGAGGTAGTCGGCCGGAGGGACGATCACCCCGCCCGATCCCATGATCGGCTCGCCGAAGAACGCCGCCACCTTGTCGGGCCCACCCATGCGGTCGATCGCCGACTCGAACTCGGCGACGAGATCGTCGGCGAACTCCTGCTCGGTGCGTCCGGCACCGAAGCGGTAGTGGTTCGGCGAGGACAGGTGATGGATCCGATCGTCGAGGTAGTCGAACCCGGGAATCCGGTCGCCGGGCTTCCCACCGATGGAGACGGAGGCGAAGGTGGTGCCGTGGTAGGCGTCGATCCTGCTGAGGATCCCCCGCTTCTCGGGCCGCCCGAGCGCGTGTTGGTAGAACTGCACGAGCCGGAACGTCGCGTCGATCGCCGTCGAGCCTCCACACGTGAAGAACACGTGGTTCAGGTCGCCCGGAGCGAGCTCGGCGAGGCGGGCGGCGAGTTGCACCGACGGCACGTTCGTCATGTCGACGAACGGGTTGGCGTACGCGAGATCGCGCACCTGCGCAGCGATCGCGTCGGCCATCTCGTCGCGTCCGAGCCCGATGTTCGTGCACCACATGCCGCCGACCGCATCGAGGTACTCCCGCCCGTCGTTGTCGACGAGGCGGGCGCCCGACCCACGCGTGATGGGCAACACGTCGTCGGTCCGGAAGGTGTCGAAACCCTGATACGGATGCAGCAGGTGACGGCGGTCGAGCTCGACGATCGAGCTGGTGTCGAGATCGGGCATCCACCGACTCTACGACGAGGCGTCGGGAGGGTCGAACGCAACATGACCGACGGTCAGCCGTAGTCGACTCGGAACTCGCGCTCGGCTCGGGGCGGCTCGTCGATCACGGAGATCTTCGACACGATCGCGCTCGGCGGACCCTGGCGGCACCAGTCGAGGAGCTGGTCGACACGGTCGCGTGGACCCTCGGCGACCACCTCGACCCTCCGATCGGCGCGGTTGCGAACCCATCCACGGACGCCGAGGCGACGCGCCTCGCGGCAGCAGGTGTCGCGGTAGAACACGCCCTGCACCCGGCCCTCCACGATCGCCCGCACCCGCACCACGCTCGACGATTCCTGGTTCGACGACTCCGCGCTCGACGAGTCCACGCATCGAGTCTGCCCGCTGCTGACCGCGGCGACCAGCCCGGCCGACACTGCGGCGACCACGAGCGCCGATCCCATAGCCTCGACCCCATGCGAATCGTCGTCGTCGGTGCCGGAGCGGTGGGCGGCGTCGTCGCTGCGAACCTCGCGATCGCAGGCACTCCGGTCGTCGCCGTCGCTCGCGGCGAGCACGGCCGGGTGATGCGCGAATCAGGCCTGCGCTACGAGTCACCCGGTGGCACGACCACCGTCGAGCTGCCCGTAGTGGCCGCGATCGGCGAGATCGAGTTCACCGACGACGACGTGGTGATGCTCGGCGTCAAGAGCCAGGACACCGTCGGCGTGCTGAACGACCTGCGCGCCGCCGGCGTGACCGGCCAACCGATCGTGTGCATGCAGAACGGCGTCGACAACGAGCGCCTCGCGCTCCGGCTGTTCCCCAACGTGTACGGCATGGTGGTCATGCTCCCCGCCGACCATCACGCCCCCGGCGTGGTGCGCGTGTGGACGGCGCCGAGCTCCGGACTCCTCGACCTCGGCCGCTACCCACACGGCGTCGACGACCTCTGCGTGGACCTCGCCAGAACGCTGGGCGCCGCGACCTTCGGCTCGATCCCGCGCGACGACATCATGGCCTGGAAGTACCGCAAGCTGTTGATGAATCTCGGTAACGCGATCGAAGCGGTGTGCGGCCGCTCCGGTTTCGGCGGGCGCCTCTACGACATCGTCCAGGCGGAAGGCGACGCGGTCCTGAGCGCCGCGGGCATCTCGGTGATCAGCGCGGAGGACGACCAGGCACGCCGCGGTGACGCGCTGACGATCCAGCCCGTCGGCAACGACCACCGCCGCGCCGGCGGATCGACGTGGCAGAGCCTCCAGCGCGGCACCGGCGCGATCGAGACCGACTACCTCACCGGTGAGATCGTGCTACTCGGGCGCCTCCACGGCGTTGCCACTCCAGCGAACGAGGCGCTGCAGCGGCTCGCTGCCGAGATGGCCCGGGCGGGCGAGCCTCCGGCGTCGCGTACCGTCGACGACGTGTTGCGCGCGATCGACG
>DATKXG010000007.1:0-4724 GCA_035529175.1 Ilumatobacteraceae bacterium | reverse complement strand
GACGTACCCGAGCCCCATCGCCACGACCAGACCGATCTTCCATGACCGCAGCGGGCGGCTCGCCACGCCCAACACGATCAGACCGATCGCCAGCAACGTGACGGTGGCGAGCGTGCGGGCCTGGTCGAGATCGATGTCGGCGATGTGGAGTGCGGACTCGTATGCGGCGAGCGTGGCGGTACCGGCGATCACGCCTGCCGGGATCGAGAACCACAGCACCCGCCGCAGGAACCCCGGCCGGATCAGGTCGACCTCCGGTGCGAGGGCCAGGAAGAAGCCGGGAACACCGATGCTGAAGGTTCCGATCAGGGTCAGCTGGCGCGGCAGGAACGGGAACGGGCTGTTCAGCAAGCCGACAGCGAACGTGAGCAGGACGGCGTACGCGGCCTTGGTGACGAACAGGTTGGAGACGCGTTCGATGTTGTTGATCACCTTGCGGCCCTCGTCGACCACCGTCGGGAGGCTCGAGAACGCGTTGTCGGTGAGCACCAGATCGGCGACCGCCTTGGTCGCCTCGCTGCCCGAACCCATCGAGATCCCGAGGTCAGCATCCTTGAGGGCGAGCACGTCGTTGACGCCGTCACCGGTCATCGCCACGACGTGACCGCGTGACTGCAGCGCATGCACCATGGCCTGCTTCTGCTGAGGCTTCACCCGCCCGAAGACCGTGCCGGCCTCCATGGCGCCGGCGAGGTCGTCGAGATCGCTCGGGAGGTCACGGGCGTCGACGGGTGCACCCAGAACGGCAAGGCCGGCGCGCTCGGCGATGGCCGCCACCGTGTCCTGGTTGTCGCCCGAGATCACCTTGAGCGTGACGTCCTGCTCGGCGAAGTAGGCGAGGATCTCGGCGGCGTCGGGTCGGATCTCGTCTTCGAGTTCCACGATGGCGAGCGCCTGCGTGCGTGCGGGGAGGTGGTCGCCGTCCGGTCCGTCAGGCGCGGTCGCCACGGCCAGGAGGCGCTTGCCCCCTGCGCTCAGCTGCTCGACCAACCCGCGCAAGGGATCGTCCGGTGCGAGCAGGAAGTCGGGGGCGCCGAGGTAGAGCCAGCCGCGGTCGACGAACGATGCCGCCGACCACTTGCGTTCGCTGTCGAAAGGCTCGACCCGATCGACGGTCCAGGTCGTGTCCGTGCCGACGGCCGCCGCGATGGCCGCCATCGACGCGTTCGGGTCGCGGTCGGAGGACGCGAGCGCGACGAGCCCGTCGCGAACCTCGCCGTCGGTCCGCCCCGGCGCCGCGTGCGCCGCGGCGAAGGTGATGTCGCCCGTGGTGATCGTGCCGGTCTTGTCGAGACACAACACGTCGACGCGGGCGAGCACCTCGACCGTCGACAGCTGCTTGGCCAGGGCGTTGCGGCGCGCAAGAGCGACGATGCCCGCCATGAACGACAAGCTGGTGAGCAGCACGAGCCCGTCGGGCACCATGGCCACCGCGGCAGCGACGGTACCGAGCAGCGCGTCCTGCCAACGATCCTCGGCGTCGAGCAGGTTGACGAACAGGAAGATCGACGCGACCGGGATGATCACGGTGAGCCAGCGCAGGATCGTGTCGATGCCACGCCGCAGCGCCGATTGCGCCACCTCGAACTGCTTGGCCTCGGTCGCCAGCACGCTGGCGTAGCTGTCGGCGCCGACCGCGGTGGCCCGGATGCGGCCGTTGCCCGCGACGACGAAACTGCCGGAGAGCACCTCGTCGCCAAGTTCCTTCGGCACGGGCAACGACTCGCCGGTCAGCATCGACTCGTCCATTCGGAGCCCGGTCGCCTCGAGCACGACCCCGTCGACGGCGACCTGTCCGCCGAGGCGCAGTTCGACCAGGTCGTCGAGCACGATCTCGTCGGACATGATCTCGACGCCGACGCCGTCGCGGATCACGACGACGCGCGGTTCGGTGACCACCTCGAGTCGCTTCAACTCGCGGCGCGCTCGCACTTCCTGGACGACGCCGATGACCGAGTTCGACACCACGACGCCGACGAACAACGCATCTCGGGGGTTGCCCGACACGAGGACCAGCGCGAACAGCGTGAGCATGATCGCGTTGACGACCGTGAACACGTTGGCCGCCACGATCTGGCCGAACGATCGCCCAGGCGGCTCGGGAGTGATGTTGACCTGCCCCGCGGCGACGCGGTCTTCGACCTCGGTGGCGGACAGCCCGAGGCCGGCGGCAGTGTCGGTTCGGGGCTGATCCATCTCGAAGGCAGCGTAAATGAACGCAGGGTCGGTGACGGGCCCACGGTGCCCGATCGCCGGCTCACTGCTGATTCACTGATGTCGTGGACTCCACCGATCCAGACGACCTGATCAAGTACGTCCGCGCGTCCGTGATCGGGCGAGACGACGTGATCGACGGCCCGTACGGCCCTCGACCGATCATCTACGCCGACTACACGGCGTCGGGGCGATCGCTCGGTTTCATCGAGGACTACATCCGCGCGGTCGTGCTTCCGCTGTATGCGAACACCCACACCGAATCGTCGGGCACCGGACTCCAGACCACCCGGCTGCGCGAGGAGGCACGACGCATCATCGGCCGATGCGTCGGCGCGACGCACGACGAACACGCCGTGGTGTTCTGCGGAAGTGGCGCCACCCATGCGATCGCCAAGTTGATCGGTGTGCTCGGCCTCAAGATCCCGTCCGGACTCGACGACCGCTACCACGTTTCCGACGCGATCCCGGCCGCCGAGCGTCCCGTCGTGTTCATCGGCCCCTACGAGCACCATTCGAACGAGCTCCCGTGGCGTGAGTCGATCGCCGACGTGGTGATCATCGACGAGGACGCCGACGGTCACGTGAGCCTCGACCACCTCGAGCGCGAACTCATCCGCCACGCCGATCGCACGACACTGATCGGCTCGTTCTCGGCCGCGTCGAACGTCACCGGGATCATCACCGACACCGTCGCGGTGTCGACGCTGCTGCACCGGCACGGCGCGTTGTCGTTGTGGGACTATGCGGCGGCGGCGCCGTACGTCCCGATCGAGATGGGCTCCGACGCCGACGGCAATCTCGCGTACAAGGACGCCGTGTTCATCTCGCCACACAAGCTGATCGGCGGCCCGGGAACCCCCGGGGTGCTCGTCGCTCGCCGCGAGTTGTTCACCAATCGAGTGCCCGACGTGCCGGGTGGCGGCACCGTCCGCTACGTCAGCACCGCCGAACACGACTACCACCCCGAGATCGAGCACCGCGAGGAGGCAGGGACACCGGCGATCGTCGAGTCGATCCGTGCGGGGCTCGTGTTCCAGCTCAAGGAGGCCGTCGGGGCCGAGGTGATCGAGGCGAAGGAGTCCGAGTTCGTCCGCCGGGCGATCGCCCGGTGGGAGCAGCACCCGAACATCAACGTCCTCGGCAGCCACGAGGCCGACCGGCTGTCGATCGTGTCGTTCGTGATCCGTCACGGCGACCGCTTCTTGCATCACAACTACGTCGTGGCCCTGCTCAACGACGTGTTCGGGATCCAGTCACGCGGTGGCTGCTCGTGTGCGGGCCCCTACGGACACCGGCTGCTCGGCATCGACCTCGAACGCTCGCACGAGTTCCAGCGCGAGATCAACCGCGGGTGCGAGGGCATCAAGCCCGGCTGGGTGCGGGTGAACTTCAACTACTTCATCGACGACGCCACGTTCGACTACATCGTCGATGCCGTCACGATGATCGCCTCGCACGGAGCGCACCTGCTCGACGAGTACGACTTCGAGCCCGACAGCGGGCTGTGGCACCACCGCCGAGCCACCCGTGGGCCGGCGATGAGCCTCGACGAGATCTCCTACGCCGGCGGCCGGATGCAGTTCGAGAATCGCCGGCGCACGGAGCCCGTCGACCTGGCCCGCCACCTCGCATCCGCGCACGACCTGTTCCATGCGGCCGGCGATCATCACGCCCCGACGGTGCCCGCACCTCAGACCAACACCGATTTCGAGACGTTGCGGTGGTTCCCGTACGCCGACGACGTCGCTCGCTGAGCGCGCGTTCTCGGACACCCGCGAACACCCGAACGACACCCGATCGTCACGAAACCGTCATATTGGGTTAGGCTCGGCGGTCATGTCGAGGATGACCTGGCTGTCGGCGAGCGGAGTTCGCCGGACGTTCGCGTCCGTCGCCGTGGTGCTCGCCGTCGCCGTCGGCGCCGGCACACTCCCACTCACCGTGGCAAATGCGCAGGATCCCGCAGCGGTTCGGGCTGCCCAGGAGATCCAGGCGGCCCGCGATCGGGCCAATGCTGCGGCACAGGCGATGTTCGACGCCGAGTCACGCCTCGACACCCTCGAAGTCGAGATCGTCGCTGCCGAGAAGGAACTGGCGGCCGTCGAGGCCCAGGCCAACTCGATGCGATCGAGCCTGCAGCAGGACGCGCAGCGCAGTTTCGTGAACTCGGGGACGTCGATTCCGCTGTTGATCGACCTCGACGACGCCAACGCCGGCATCACCGCCGACAAGCAGGCCTCGGTCGCTCGGGGCGCCGCGTCGGTCGAACTCGACGACTTCGACGCCGTGATGAAGGACGTCAGGGCGCAGCGAGCGGAACTCGAACGTCAACAAGAAGCCACGACCCAGGCCCGCGAACAGTTCGAGGACCTCAAGGCCGCCGCTGAGGCCGAGGTCGTGAAGCTCGCCGAGATCGAGCAGCAACGGTTGGCCGATGTCGCCGTGCAGCGTGAACTCGAGCGTCAGCGACAAGCCGAGCTCGCCCAGCAAGCCGCAGCGAACCGCCA
>DATKXG010000006.1:0-18604 GCA_035529175.1 Ilumatobacteraceae bacterium | reverse complement strand
GTCGGCGGGGGCCTCGGTGCCGGCAGGTGCGCCGGTGTCGTCGGCAGCGTCGCCGCTGTCGTCGTCGCTGCCACAGGCGGCCAGGACGAGGGCGCCGACGGCGATGGCCGGGATGATCCGGCGCAGGGCGGGGAAGCGTCGCATGATGTTCTCCTTCAGGTTGTTGTTCACGCAGTCGCGAAACTACTGCCTGGCTCGACTGAGCACGCCCTCTTCGGCGACCCGGTCCCGCATCCGACCAGGTCGGTGCGATGAGCCAACCGACCGAATACCGCCACATCGCTCATCGCAGCGGGTCGGACTCCACGTGCGATGAGCGAACCGCCCCAATACCGCCACTTGGCTCATCGCAGCGGCGAATCGAACGGCGCGAACCCGCGATCATCGAATAGGTTGCGGGGCGTGAATCGTACGACGACCGGCCGACGTCCTGCCTCCCCGACGAGGTGGTGGCGCTGATGGCTCGTTTCGGCAGGATCCTCACCGCGATGGTCACGCCCTTCGACGACGCAGGCGAACTCGACGTCGACGCCGCGGTGTCGTTGGCGAAGTGGCTGGTCGAACAGGGCAACGAGGGCCTCGTCGTGTGCGGCACGACCGGCGAGTCCGCCACGCTGTCGATCGACGAGAAGTTGACGCTGTTCGAAACCGTCGTGAACGCCGTGACCGTGCCGGTCATCGCCGGCACGACCGGATCGAACACCCGTCACGACATCGGCCTCACCGAGGAGGCCGGGCATCTCGGTGTTGCCGGAATCCTGGGCGTCTGCCCGTTCTACAGCAGGCCGTCACAGGCCGGGATCGAGACGCACTTCCGTGCGATCGCCACGTCGACCGACCTGCCGCTGGTGCTGTACGACATCCCCAAGCGCACCGGCCGCAAGATCGAGAGCACCACGCTCGTCCGGCTCGCCAACGACGTGCCCAACATCGTCGCCCTCAAGGACGCCGCCGGGAACCCCGGCGCCACCGCCGCCGTCGCGGCGAACACTCCCGACCACTTCGAGATCTACTCCGGCGACGACTCGATGACGTTGCCGCTGCTCGCCGTCGGTGCCGTCGGCGCGATCGGTGTGGCGACGCACTGGTGTGCTCCCGACCACGTCGAGATGTTCGACGCATGGCACGGCGGCGACGCCGACCTCGCCCGCCGCATCAACGCCCGCCAGTTGGAGAGCTACGAGTTCGAGACCAGCGACGACGCCCCGAACCCGGTACCGTCGAAGGCCATGTTGAGAACGCTCGGTCATGCTGTCGGGGAATGCAGGTCCCCGATGGGGCCGACGCCCCACGGACTCGAACACGCCGCCCGTGGTGTGTACGAACGCTTGGTCGCCGCCCGTGGCTGAGCGTCGTTCATCGGGCTCGACCGACGCCTCGGTGCCGGTCCGGATCGTCTTCCTCGGCGGGCTCGGCGAGATCGGTCGCAACTGCATGGCGATCGAGCAGGGCGCAGCCGACGATCCCGACCGCACGATCATGCTGATCGACTGCGGGCTGATGTTCCCCGACGCCAACATGCACGGCGTCGATCTCATCCTTCCCGACTTCACCTATCTGCGCGAGAACGCGCAGCGCATCTCGGCGCTCGTGCTCACCCACGGCCACGAGGACCACGTCGGCGCCATCCAGTACCTGTTGCGTGACCGCGACGGCATCGGTGACCTGCGCGACGATCCGTTGCCGATCTACGGCGCAGCGCTCACCCTGGGTCTGGCCCGCAACCGCATCGAAGAGGCCGGCCTGCTGCCGAAGACCGACATGCGCAAGGTGGCCGACGGTGCCACCGTCGAGATCGGGTCACTGCAGGTCGAGTTCATCCCGGTCACCCATTCGGTCCCCCATGCCCACGCGATCGCCGTGCACACCGCGCAGGGCGTCGTGCTCCACTCGGGCGACTACAAGATCGACCTCACGCCGGTCGACTCGCGCCGCACCGACCTGGCCCGGATCGGTCAGCTCGCGAAGGATCCCGGCATCCGCCTGCTGATGGCCGACTCCACCAATGCCGAAGAGGCCGGCTACTCGCCGAGCGAGACCAGTGTCGGCTCGGTGCTCACGGGGCTGTTCGCCGCGCACCGCGACCGCCGCATCGTCACCGCCAGCTTCGCCAGCCACCTGCACCGGATCCAGCAGATCGCCGACGCCGCGATGGCCGACGGCCGCAAGATCGCCACGCTCGGGTTGAGCATGAAGAAGAACGTGCGCCTCGGCCGCGAGCTCAAGGTGCTCGACATCCCAGAGTCGGCGATCATCGACATCGAGGAGATCGACAAGTACCAGCCGGGCCAGATCTGCATCATCTCCACGGGGTCGCAGGGCGAGCCCATGTCGGCGCTCGGGCTGATGGCCAGAGGCGAGAACCGATGGCTCAAGCTCGGTGAGCACGACACGGTCGTGCTGTCGAGCCACGCAATTCCCGGCAACGAGAGCAACGTCAACGCCGTGATCGACGGCTTGATCCGCATGGGTGCCGAGGTCGTCCACTCCGGCATCCTCGACGTGCACGCGACCGGCCACGCGCAGGCCGACGAGATCAAGACGTACCTTTCGATCGTCAACCCCGAGTGGTACGTCCCGATCCACGGCGAGTATCGCCACATGGTCGCCAACGCCAAGCTCGGCGAACTGATGGGCGTTCCGCACGACCGGGTGATCCTGTGCGAGGACGGCGACGTGCTCGAACTGAACGCCGACGAACTCCGTCCGGTCGGACGCGTGCCCTCGGGGTACCTGTACGTCGACGGCATCGTCGGCGACGTGGGACAAGGAGTGTTGCGCGACCGCCAGAAGCTCGCCGAGGAAGGCGTGGTCGTCGTGGTGGTCACCGTCGACATCCAGACCGGCAAGGTGCTCGTCGGACCCGAGATCATCACGCGTGGGTGGGTGTACGCGCCCGAGGCAGAGGACCTGCTCGACGAGGCGTGCGACACCGTTGCCGACGCGGTCGAAGCGTCGCTCGGCAAGGGAGTGCGCGACGTCGAGGCACTCGAGCGAGACGTCCGTCGCGCGGCGGGCAAGTTCGTCAGCGAGCGCACCAAGCGCCGGCCGATGATCGTGCCCGTCGTCATGGAGGCCTGAGCATTGAAGTCGGTGGTGGTCGCGTTGCTCGTGGCCGCGACGGTGGTGGGATGCGGCGGTGACGACGATGGTTCCGCCGGCGGCGACTCGTTCGTGGCCGACATCGGCCCCGCGATCGAGGCCGTCGAAGCGGAACTCGGTGAGGGGCAGCAGTACTTCGAGGTCACGGCGAACGAACTCGTGACGAACCTGTTCGTCGCTGTCGACGATGCCACGGCTGCGGTTCCGTACGTGTACCTCGACGGCGAGTTGCAGCCGCCGGCGCCGAAGTTGACCGGAGCATCGGGCTTCACGTTCAGCGCCGACGCCGTCGACTTCGACGAGGAGACCGTGCTGGAACCGGTCCGTGAGGAACTCACGGACTCGACGATCGAGGCGTTCAGCATCGAGGCCGGCGCGAGTGGTGTCGTTCGCTACGTCGTGTCGACACTGTCGCCCGAGGGCGGCCGGCTCGACGTCACCGTCGCCGCCGACGGCACCGTCCTCGAAGTCGACCCCCTCTGAGCGCTTCTCGTGAACTCGTGCGGGAACTATTCCCCAACCAGTTCACGAGAACGGGCGTTCGCAGGGTCACAGGCGGGGGTGACGGCGGGTTGGTACCGTGTACGACGTCATGTCCACGTGGGGTGCCTCCAAGAAGAAGCCGTCGTCGACCGCCAAGAAGTCGACTGCCAAGAAGGGTTCGACGGCGCCTGCGAGTAGCTCGACCAGGGGCTCGGCCGGCAAGAGTTCGACGGCGAAGGGTTCGTCGAAGGCCGCCGGGAACGTCCGCGACATGACGCCACCGGAGGGTTCGACCTCGCGGCGCGATCAGGCCACCGCAGAGCTTCGTGATGCGGTCGGTGGCCGCGAGCACGAGTTCGTCGGGCTCGGACTGATCGGGCTCGCGATCCTGCTCGGTCTGGCCGTGTACCTGAACCTCGCCGGCCCGCTCGGTCGTGGCATCGAGACGATCGCCGGGTGGTTGTTCGGCCTCGGCCGCTACGCCGTGCCGGTCGTGCTCGTCGCCGTCGGCGTGTCGTTCGTTCGAAAGGGCCGATCCGCCAGCCCGTTCAAGCTGGTGATCGGCTGGGCGATGATGTCGCTGGCGGTGCTCGGCCTGCTCCAGGTCGCCCGCGGCGCGACCGAGTTCGCCGATGCGGCCGATGGGATCGACGAGGCCGGCGGCTGGGTCGGCGCGCTCGTCGGAATCCCCTTGGAGGCGTTGCTGGCGACGGCGGGTGCCGCCGTCCTTCTCGTCGTCGCCTTTGCCGGAGGCGCGTTGCTGGTCACGCGGATCTCCGTCAGGACGTTCGCACAGCACACCGGCGGGTTCCTCGCAGCGGTCGGCGGACCGCTCGGACGGGCCGCAAAGTCCGGCATCAGCAACATCTCGACACTGAGCAGCGACCGCGAGGCCGACGCCGCGGCCCGGTCCGGCTCGTCCGCCGATCCGTCGATCGCCGGTGAGGCGTCCTCGCTGTCGCCCGGGCTGTACGACTTCGCTGCCGAAGGCGACGAGCTCGGCGGCGGTGAGCTGCCTGCGCCGAAGCCACGCCGAACTCGCAAGCCCAAGTCCGACACCGGCAGCCAGCCGTCCGCTGCGGTCGTCGGCGACGGTGCCCAGGTGGGCGGGTGGGTGCTGCCCCCGATGACGTTCCTCGACCGGCCGGGCGAGCAGACGATCGATCGCAAGGCCGTCGAGACGCGCGGCCAGATGCTGCACGAGTCGCTCGCATCGCACGGTGTCGAGACCACACTCCTCGGCATGACGGTCGGCCCCACGGTCACCCGTTACGAACTCGAACTCGGTCCCGGCGTCAAGGTCGCCCGGGTCACCAGCCTGCAGAAGGACATCGCCTACGCGATGGCGGCGGTCGACGTGCGCATCCTCGCGCCGATCCCCGGCCGCTCGGCGATCGGCGTCGAGGTGCCGAACCACCAGCGCCAGCTCGTGGCGCTCGGCGACCTGCTCACGTCTCCCGAGGCCTCCAGGGCGAACAACCCGCTCGACGTCGCGATCGGCAAGGACATCGCCGGCAAGGCGGTCTTCCTCGACCTCGCCGCCACCCCGCACATGCTGATCGCCGGTGCGACCGGTGCCGGCAAGTCGAGCAGCATCAACTGCATCATCACCTCGCTGCTCATGCGCACGACCCCCGACGACGTGCGCCTCATCCTGATCGACCCGAAGCAGGTCGAGATGGGGCAGTACGCACGCCTGCCGCACCTGCTCACGCAGCCGGTCACCAACCCGAAGAAGGCGGCCAACGCCCTCGGCTGGGCGGTCAAGGAGATGGAGCGTCGCTACGACGTGCTGTCCGAACTCGGCTACCGCGACATCACCGGCTACAACAAGGCGTTCGCCAAGGGGCAGATCCAGCCACCGCTCGGCACCGAGCTCGAGTACGAGCACATGCCGTACATCGTCGTCGTCGTCGACGAGCTCAACGACCTGATGATGGTGGCAGCCCGCGACGTCGAGGAGTCGATCACCCGCATCGCCCAGAAGGCCCGCGCCGTCGGCATCCACCTGATCGTCGCCACGCAGCGACCGTCGGTGAACGTGATCACCGGAGTGATCAAGGCCAACATCCCCGCCCGCATGGCGTTCGCCGTGTCGAGCCTCACCGACAGCCGGGTGATCCTCGACCAGCCGGGCGCCGAGAAGCTCGTCGGCAAGGGCGACATGCTGCTGCTGCCGGGCAACTCGTCGGTGGCGAACCGCATCCAGGGGTCGTTCGTCAGCGAGGACGAGGTCCGCCAGGTGGTCGCCCACTGGCGGGCGCAGTCGCCCGAGCCGATCTACTCCGACGACGTCGAGTCGGGTGGCGACGGGGGCGACGATGCCGACGGACGCTCCGGCCAACCATCGCTCGTGGCGCCGCGTGGTGGCCAGGGTGGCGGGTCGCCGTCCGGTGCGGCGGGATCGATGGCGTCGCTCGACCTCGACGTCACCTCGGACGCGAACGCCTTCTCGGCCGGCGACGACGACGAGGACACCGCCATGATGCGTCAGGCGATGGAACTCGTCGTGCGCAGCCAGCTCGGGTCGACCTCGATGTTGCAGCGCAAGCTCAAGGTCGGGTTCGCCCGCGCCGGGCGGATCATGGATCTGCTCGAACAACGCGGCGTCGTCGGCCCGAGCGAGGGCTCGAAGGCCAGGGCCGTCCTGATGACCGTCGAGGAGTTCGAGCTGCTCCAGCAGAACGGCCAGGTCTGACACGCCAAGTCTGACCCGGGCGGTCACCGGTGGCATCATGGGACGATGCCCGCACCGGTCGTCCGTGAGTTCACCCCCGAGTTGACCGAGATCGCGCACGGGCTGCGGTTTCCCGAGGGGCCGATCGCGATGCCGGACGGTTCGGTGGTCGTGGTCGAGATGTTCGGCCCCCGCCTGACCCGAGTCCATCCTGATGGTTCGACCGACACGATCGCCGAGATCCCCGGCGGCCCGAACGGCGCCGCGGTCGGGCCCGACGGCGCCATCTACATCTGCAACAACGGTGGGGAGTTCACCCCGGTCGACCTCGGTGGGATGCTGTTCCCCGGCCCGTTCGACCCGGACCGGTACGTCGGTGGGAGCATCCAGCGCGTCGACGTCCACGACGGCACCGTCACCGACCTGTACACCGAGTGCGACGGCATCTCATTGCGTGGCCCGAACGACCTCGTGATGGACGGCCACGGCGGGTTCTGGTTCACCGACCACGGCATTCGTGACACAGCGGCACGCCGGGCCGATCTATCGGGTATCTACTACGGCCACGTCGACGGCAGCGGTATCTCCGAGGTCGTGTATCCGACCGATTCGCCCAACGGCATCGGCTTGTCACCCGACACCGACACGCTGTACTGGGCTGAGACCTACAACGGCCGGGTGCATCAGCGCACGATCACCCAGCCCGGCGAGGTGTTGGCTCCGGCCCCGCTCGAGCTGTCCGCCGTGCTCTACGGCTTTCCCGGCTACCAGCTGCTCGATTCGCTCGCCGTCGATGCCGAGGGTTGGATCTGTGTGGCGACGATCATCAACGGCGGCATCACGGCGATCTCGCCCGACGGCACCGAGGTCGAGTTCTACGAGACCGGCGACCCGATCACCACGAACATCTGCTTCGGCGGCGACGACCTCCGCACGGCGTACGTCACCTGCTCGAGTTCCGGGCGGCTGGTGTCGTTCCGTTGGCCCCGGCCGGGCCTTCGCCTCGCCCATCAATGATGGAGGGCGATCTCCGATCCCGCTTCTGACACAGAAGTAGAGCGAGCGGCGCGGACGGACAGGGATCGGCCTGGGTGGCGGGCCCCTCGGGTAGCGTGGTCGGCCGTGTCCCAGCGGTTCTACATCGAGACGCTCGGCTGCCCGAAGAACGACGTCGACTCCGACAAGCTGGTCGGCGCGCTGCTCGCGGACGGCATGGAAGCGACCGACGACGCGGCGCTCGCCGACCTCGTCGTGGTGAACACCTGCGCGTTCATCGACGAGGCCCGCCGCGAGTCGATCGATACGATCCTGGCGCTCGACGAACAGCGACGAGATGGCTCCCGGCTGGTGGTCACCGGCTGCATGGCCGAGCGCTACGGCGACGAGTTGGCGGCCGAGCTCCCGGAGGTCGACCAGGTCGCTGGCTTCGGCCAGGCGTTCAACGTGGTGCCCGAGGAGCGCGACGGCACCGAGGTGCCGAACGGACCGCAGCGCAAGCTGATCCCCGTGTCATCGACGCCACTGCCCGAGTTCGATCTGCTCAACCTGCCGCGCCCGAAGTCGGCGGTCCCGTGGGCGTACGTGAAGATCGCCGAGGGCTGCGACCGCTCGTGCGGGTTCTGCGCGATCCCGAGTTTCCGGGGCCCGCAGCGCAGCCGCGACGTGGCGTCGATCCTCACCGAGGTCGAGCAGCTCGAAGCGCGCGAGATCGTGCTCGTCGCGCAGGACCTCGCCTCGTACGGCAAGGATCGCCCCGACGAGCTCGGCGCCGGCTCGATCGTGCCGCTGGTGAACGCCGTCGCCGGTGCCGTCGATCGCGTGCGCCTGCTGTATCTGTACCCGAGTGACCTGACCGACGGCCTGATCGACGCGATCTGCGACTCTGGCGTGCCCTACTTCGATCTCTCGCTGCAGCACGTGAGCAAGCCGCTGCTGCGCCGGATGCGGCGCTGGGGCGACGGGCAACGCTTCCTCGACCGCATCGCGGACATCCGCGAGCGCGAGCCGGACGCCGCGTTCCGGAGCAACTTCATCGTCGGTTATCCGGGTGAGACCGAAGCCGACCACGACCAGCTGCTCCACTTCGTGGAGGAGGCGCAGCTCGACTGGTGCGGGTTCTTCTCCTACAGCCGCGAGGACGGGACGTATGCCGCCGACCTCGACGGAGCGGTCGACCCGGGCCTGATGAGCGAGCGGCTCGCCGAGCTTCGCGAGCTGCAGGACGACATCACCGCGACCCGGCGCGACGCGCTGATCGGGCACAGCATCAGCGTGCTCGTCGACACTCCCGGCGTCGGTCGCAGTCACCGTGAGGCGCCGGAGATCGACGGCGTCATCCACCTCGACCAGGACCTCACGCCCGGGGAGATCGTCGAGGTCGAGATCGTCGATGCGCTCGGCCCCGATCTCGTTGCAGCCGGTGTGAGCGTCGAGGCGCTGGAGACGATCTGATGGTCGAGCCCGACAAGCTGGCGACCTGGGCGAACGCGATCACCGTCGGCCGGTTGCTGCTGTCGCCGCTGATGTTCTGGGTGATTCCCAACGACGAGTTCGGATCGTGGATCTCGTTCGCGATGTGGATGGCGTTCAGCTCGACCGACTTCCTCGACGGCTACCTCGCCCGACGCCAGGGCACCACGTCGGCCGGAGCATTCCTCGACCCGCTCGCCGACAAGGTGCTGATCCTCGGGGCGATGTTCACCCTGGTGAGCACCGGCGTCTTCTCCGTGGTGCCGGTCGTGATCATCACTGCCCGCGAGGTGATCATCAGCGTGTACCGCGTGCTCGTCGGCGGCAAGGGGATCAGCGTTCCGGCGATCAGGCTCGCCAAGTACAAGACCGTCTGCCAGCAAGGGGCGGTGGCGTTCGCCTTGCTTCCCCTGACCGCGGTCGATGCGACATGGTTGTGGTTGGCGTTCCTGTGGTTGGCGGTGGCGCTCGCGTTGGTGAGCGGCGCCCAGTACCTGTTGCGCGCCCGCCGGCTCGAGGCGGTCGCCTCGGACGCCGTCGTCGACTCCGTCGGTCGAGCAGCGAACGCCGAATGACGCTGCGCTGCGACGTCCTCGCCGTCGGCACCGAACTGCTGCTCGGCCAGATCATCGACTCGAACTCGGCGTGGATCGGCGGCGAACTGGCGGCGAACGGCATCGACTCGCTGGTGCAGGTCAAGGTCGGCGACAACGTAGGGCGGATCGAGACGCAGCTGAGGTGGCTGCTCGAGTCCGCTGACGCGGTGATCATGTGCGGCGGCCTGGGCCCCACCCACGACGACCTCACCCGTGACGCGATCGCAGCGGTGATGGGTGTCGAACTCGTCACCGACGACGCGGTCGCCGAGGTGATCCGCGCGATGTTCGAGGCGCGCGGCCGTCGGATGCCAGAAAACAACCTGCGTCAGGCGCAGGTACCGGTGGGGGCCACGATCATCCCGCAGACGCGCGGCACGGCGCCGGGGTTGATCTGCCCGGTGACGGTCAACGGCGTCGACAAGGTCGTGTACGCGGTGCCCGGCGTGCCGCACGAGATGTACGACATGGTGCATCGGGCGATCCTGCCCGACCTGCGCCGGCGCAGCGGCGACGACTCGGTGATCGCGAGCCGAGTGCTGCGAACCTGGGGCGAGAGCGAGAGCGGGCTCAACGAGCGACTCGACCACGTCATCGAACAGCTCGAAGGTCCCGAGACGCCGACGCTCGCGTTCCTCGCGAGCGGCTGGGAGGGCCTCAAGGTCCGCCTGACGCACAAGGCGCCGACGCTCGACGAGTGCACCGCTCAACTCGATCATTGGGAGCAGGTGGTGCGCGCCGAACTCGGCGACCTGGTGTTCGGCACCGACAGCGACACGATGGAATCGGTCGTGCTGGAGCTGTGCCGCCGGCGAGGGCTCACGTTGGCGACCGCCGAGTCGGTCACCGGCGGACTCGTCGGCGCCCGGCTGACCGCCATTGCCGGAGCCAGCGACGTGTTCCGTGGCGCGATCGTCAGCTACTCCACCGGGGTCAAGCAGGCGCTGCTCGGCGTGGGGGAGGGGCCGGTGGTGAGCGAGGCCGCCGCCCGCCAGATGGCGCACGGCGTGCGCGAGCGTCTCGGTGCCGACGTCGGGTTGTCGCTGACCGGTGTGGCCGGCCCCGACGAGCAGGACGGTAAGCCCGTCGGCACGCTGTACGTCGGCATGGTCGGGCCCGGATTCGACGAGGTCCGCCACGCCCTACTGCCCGGCCAACGCGAGCAGATGCGCCAGTTCTCGGTCATCACGTCGCTCGGCTTGCTGCGCTCACACCTCGCCGCCGGGTAGCGTTTCGACGAATGCCCCCGTAGCTCAGCTGGACAGAGCAAGTCCCTTCTAATGACAAGGTCGCAGGTTCGAATCCTGCCGGGGGCGCTGTAGCCTGGGAGACCGCTGCGCGGACCCGAGTTCTCGCGGCCCCACCCCCGACCAGGCGAGGTTCTGCGTGAAGTTCAAGAAGGGCGAAACCGTCATCTACCCCCAGCACGGTGCATGTGTGGTGCAAGGGACCAAGAAGATGGAGTTCTTCGGCGAGAAGCAGGACTATCTGATCCTCAAGACGGTCATCAACGAGATGACGTTGAAGGTGCCGATCTCGAGCACCGACGAGGTCGGTGTGCGTCCGCCGGTGTCAGCCGACGAGCTCGAGGACCTGGTGGCCGTGTTGGCCAAGCCGGATCCGCGTGTTCCCTCCAACTGGAGCCGTCGCTTCAAGAACCACCAGGAGAAGCTCAAGAGCGGTGACGTGTACCAGGTTGCCGAAGTGGTCCGGAACCTCGCCGCTCGCAATCGCGACGCGTCGTTGTCGGCTGCCGAGCGCACGATGTACGAGCGGGCTCGCGTCAACCTGATCTCCGAGATCTCGCCGGCGCTGAAGGTGTCGGCCGAGGAGGCCGAGGCCTACCTCGACGACGCGCTGGCCAAGGGCGTGCTCAAGGCTCCGCCCGCCGAGGCAAAGAAGAAGAAGTAACTCCTGGCAAGGTGAAGTGGACCGTCACCGGGAGGTGATCGGAGATCGCCGACCACTGCTCGCCACCGGCGGGCGCCTCGACCTCGACGTCTCGAGCATGCTCGGGAAGCAGGACGTGGTCGAGCGACTGTGTCGGGGCGTCGGACGGATTGCTCTTCGGGGCGGCGACGTGTTCGACGCCGGGGAGCGCGTCGATGATCGACGGATCGTCCGCGTCGTTGAAGTCGCCCGCGACGACCGGGGGAGGATCGTCGCCGATGCTCGCGACCAGCTCCTTCACCCGCAGCGCCTCGGATCGTCGGGAGTCGGCGTCGTCGTGCGGCGAGAGGTGCAGATTGTAGATCATCAGCATCGAGCGATCGGCTCGACCCACCAGACCCCATTGGGCGATGCGGCGACGCCAACTCCGCATCGGCTGGCCGTCGGAGATCTCCGTGTGGCCGACGGCGTCGAGCAGATGGGGCGTCATGATCGCCATGCCCTCGGATCGCCACCACATCAGCTTCGTGTAGGGCTCGTGCTTGAGCACCCACGAATACCGCATCGACAGGGCGTTCGCGAGCGTTGCCGCCTGCCGTTTGCGGATCTCCTGGATGACGACGACGTCGGGTGCGTGAGCGCGGATCGATGTGGCAATCGACTCGACATCGGGTCCAGCGGATCCGTGGACGTTCCACGTGAGCACCGTCCACCGCGGTGATGTCGGGCTCTGGTTGAGGCGTTCCGACGACATGGGGCGAGTGTCGCACGTCGCCGTGCCAGACTCGGCGACCATGAGCAATGTCGCATTTCTCGGCCTCGGCGTGATGGGAGCTCCCATGGCGCGTCATCTCGCGAAGGCGGGCCACCAGGCCGTGGTGTACAACCGGACCGCGTCGAAGTCGCTGGCCTGGGTCGCGCTCAACGGCAATCAGGCGGCGCCCACACCGGCCGAGGCAGCCGTCGACGCGGACATCGTGCTGCTGTGCGTCGGCAACGACGACGACGTGCGCGAAGTCGTGCTCGGCCCGAACGGCGCGCTCGACGCGATGACGGCAGGCGCGATCCTGGTCGATCACACGACGGCCTCGGCAGGCGTCGCTCGGGAGCTCGCGGCTGCGTGCGCCGAGCGGGGAGTCGGTTTCGTCGATGCGCCCGTGTCGGGCGGCCAGGCCGGCGCCGAGAACGGTCAGCTCACGGTCATGTGCGGCTGCGACGACTCGGAGGTGTTCGATCGCGCCAAGGCAGTGATCGACGCCTACGCGAAGTCGTGCGTGCGGCTCGGCCCGGCGGGCGCCGGTCAGCTGACCAAGATGGTCAATCAGATCTGCATCGCCGGCCTGCTCCAGGGACTCGCCGAGGGCGTGAACTTCGCCAAGCTCGCCGGACTCGATGTCGACCAGGTCGTCGACGTGATCGGCAAGGGCGCCGCGCAGAGCTGGCAGATGGACAACCGCGCCCGCACGATGGCCGCCGACGAGTTCGAGTTCGGGTTCGCGGTGGAGTGGATGCGCAAGGACCTCGGCATCGTCCTCGACGAAGCCGACCGCAACGGTGCACGTCTCCCCGTGACGGCACTCGTCGACCAGTTCTACAAGGACGTCGTGGCACGAGGCGGCGAGCGGTGGGACACCAGCAGCCTGATCCGGCTGCTCGGCTGATCGCCCGTCGAGCAGCCTGGCGCACGATTCACGAACGCACTAGCATCGCTGTCCCGACGAGGAGGTCAGCCATGTCGACCATTCCAGCGAACGCACAGGCGGTGCTCGGATCCGACGCCGTCGCCCACGTCTGGACGCAGAACGCCGACGGCACACCGCAGGTGTCGGTGGTCTGGGTGATCGCCCAGGGCGACGAGATCCTGTTCGGAACCGACGCCCGAAGCCAGAAGGCGAGAAATCTGGCCCGCAACGACCACATCATCCTGTCGATCGAAGACGTCGAGCGCAACGAGCGGGGCTATCAACGGCATCTGGTCATTCGCGGTCGCGCACGCATCGAGCCGGGGCCCGATCCCGACCTGATGGACCGGATTGCGTTCGCCTACACCGGGCTCCGGCATCATCCGCTCGCCCTGCGCGACTCCGACACCAGCGTCGTCGTGCGCGTCGAGGTCGAGCGAATGAGCGGTGTCGGACCCTGGATCGACGAGTCCGCCCCGGCCGAGTCGCTGTCCGCCATGTCCTGATCACGGGCTGGTGATCAGCGAAGTGCGGTCGCCAAGGCGTCGACGATGCGGTCGACCTGGGCGTCGGTGGTGACGAACGGCGGGCAGAAGGTGACCGTCTCGGTGCCGATCGCCCGGGTGACCACGCCGAGCTGCAGCATCCGATCACGCACCGCCATCGCGTTCTGATCGGGATGCATGGCTGCACCGAAGATCGCCACCTCGCCGCGCAGGTGGGCGAACGCGCCGTCGGCCTCCAACGAGCGCAACCCCGCCTCGAGCCGTGCGCCCATCGTCACCACGGAGTCGAGCAGCCCCTCGCGCTCGATGATGTCGAGGTTCGCGAGCGCTGCAGCGCACGCCGCGGGGTGTCCGGAATAGGTGTAGCCGTGGCGCAGGATGAAGTCGGGATCCGCCTCCAACGCCTCGCGCACCGCCCGGCCGACGATCACCCCACCGAGCGGTTGGTAGCCCGATGTGACGCCTTTCGCGAACGTGGTGAGATCGGGTGTCACCCCGTAGTGCTCTGCGGCGAACCACGATCCCATCCGTCCGAACCCGGTGATCACCTCGTCGAAGATCAGCAACGCGCCGTGCTGATCACACAGCCGACGGGTCTCGGCGAGGTATCCCTCGACCGGGGGGAACACCCCGGCCGCGCCCTGCACCGGCTCGGTGATCACGGCCGCGAGCCGCTCGGCGTTGTCGGCCATCAGCACCGACAGCGCTTCGATGTCGTCGCTGGGCACTTGGACGACGTCGGCGAGGAGTTCGCCGTACCCCACCCGGTTGAGTGCGATGCCCTGCGCGCTCGTGCCGCCGTAGTTCGTGCCGTGGTAGCCACGAACGCGAGAGATGATCAGGCGCCGCTCCGGATGGCCCGCCTGCACGTGTGTGAGGCGCGCCAGCTTCATCGCCGAGTCGACCGACTCTGATCCCGACCCGGCGAAGAACACGCGGGCATCGGGGATCGGCGTCAGCGACGCAATCCGCGCGGCGAGCGCGTCGGCGGGCGCGTTGGTGAACGGATCGAAGCACGAGTAGGCCTCGATCGTCGAGATCTGTTCGGCGACGACGTCGGCGATCTCGCGGCGGCCGTGGCCGACCTGGCAGTACCACAGGCTCGCCATCGCGTCGACGAGTTCGTTGCCGTCGGCGTCCCACAGCAGGGCGCCGTCGCCGCGTGCGATCGTGATGAACCGTTCTCGGGTCGGCTTCGCGAACGGGTGGAGAAAGGCGCCGGGCATGTCGGCATTCTGCCAGCCGAGGGGCCGCAGCGCGGGTTGCCGACCGACTCGTCCCGCCGCAGGTGTGGCAAGGTCGCGCCATGTCGACACCGTTCGAGGAGGCCGCAGCTCGGGTCCGCGCCGGGGCTGATCATCACGCCGAGGCAGCCGCGCTCGTGGCGCGGATGACGATCGAGGAACGGCTCGGATGTCTCGACGGCGACACGCCCTTCTGGCCCGGCCTGATCGACATGACCGCCGGCGGCTACTACCGCCACCCGTGGCCGGCTGCCCGCGTCGAGCGGCTCGGCGTTCCGGGGATCGACTTCGCCGACGGGCCGCGCGGGTGCGTGGTCGGCGACGCGACGGCGTTCCCGGTGAGCATTGCTCGTGGCGCGACCTTCGATCCCGACCTCGAGGAGCGCATCGGTGACGCGATCGGCGCCGAGCTGCGAGCCAGCGGCGCCACCTACACCGGTGCGGTGTGCATGAACCTCCTGCGGCATCCGGCGTGGGGGAGGGCGCAGGAGACATACGGCGAGGACCCTCACCACGTGGGGATGATGGCTTCGGCGTTCGTCGCCGGCCTGCAGCGCCACGTGATGGCGTGCATGAAGCACTTCGCGCTCAACTCGATGGAGAACGCCCGGCTCACCGTCGACGTCACGGCCGACGAACGGGCGCTCCACGAGGTCTATCTGCCACACTTCGAGCGTGTCGCGGCGGCCGGGGTGGCGTCGGTGATGAGCGCGTACAACTCGGTCAACGGCGAGTGGTGCGGCCAGAACGCACATCTGCTCACCGAGATCCTGCGCGACGAGTGGGGATGGGATGGGTTCGTCACCTCGGACTTCATCTTCGGTCTGCGCGATCCGGCCGCATCGGTGGTCGCCGGTCTCGACATCGAGATGCCGTTCCGCCAGCAGCGCGCCATGGTGCTCGATGATGCCTTGGCGGACGGCACGCTGTCCCAGGACGACGTCGACCGGGCGGTCGAGCGGATCGTGGCCACCCTCCTGCGGTTTTCCGCGGTGTTCGAGCGACAACCGCCCGCTGACGTGGTCGGCTGCGACGACCATCGAGCGCTCGCCCGGGAGGCTGCTGCTGCGTCGACGGTCGTGTTGCGCAACAAGGGTTCGCTGTTGCCCGTCGCGGCAGACGCGATCGTCCGGGTGGCCGTGCTCGGGCGTCTGGCGGCGGTTCGGAACCTCGGAGACGGAGGCTCGAGCGACGTGCGCTCCTCCCACGTCGTCACCGCGCTCGACGGGGTGCGCGAGCGGTTCGGTGCGCACCGTGTCGAGCATTCCGCCGACGACGCGTCCATCGCGGCAGGTGCCGACCTGGTCGTCGTGATGGTCGGCTACACCAAGGCCGACGAAGGCGAGTGCATCGCGGCGGCCGGGGCCGACGCGCTCGGGCGATCGATCTTCCCGCCGGTCGATCACCCGAACCTGGGGACCGGCGTGCCGTGGACGGCGCCTCCCGACCCGGTGCGGCCACCAGCGGCCCCGACCGACGGTGGCGTGGATCGCATGGCGCCCGGCGGCGACCGGACCTCCTTGCGTCTGTCCGCATCCGACGAGTCGCTGATCGCTGCCGCTGTCGCGGAGAACGACCACGTCGTGGTCGTCGTGGTCGGAGGCTCCGCGGTGGTGATGCCGTGGGCGTCGACGGTGCCCGCGATCCTGATGACTTGGTACTCGGGGGTCGAGGGAGGATCGGCCCTGGCCGACGTCCTGGTCGGCGATGCCGAACCGGCGGGGCGGCTCCCCTTCGCTGCGCCGACCGATCCGGCCCACCTGCCCCACTTCGATCGCGACGCGACCGAGATCACCTACGACCTGTTCCACGGGCAGTGGAAGCTCGACCGGGATGGTCACGCTGCCCACTTCCCGTTCGGCTGGGGCCTCGGCTGGGGCTCCGTCGACCTGGTGAGCACCGAGCTGATCGACCCGACCACGCTCGTCGTGTCGGTGCGCAATCCGGGCCGGCGAACGCTGCGTCCGGTCGTCTTCGCGCACGCAGGAATCGAGCGGAGCGCGTGGGAACGGCCGGCTCGCCGCCTCGTCGGGTTCGCCCGGGCTGACGTCGCACCCGGCGCCACGGTCGACGTCGAGATCGACGTCGACTGGTCGATGCTCGACGTCCGGGTCGACGGCGGCTGGATCACCGAGCACGGCGACTACGTGATCGACGTCGGCCGGTACGCCGGTGACCCCGAGGCGATCACGGTGAAGGTGCACCGCTAACCTCGGCGCCCATGCGCAAGCCCGATGTGACCATCCCCGAAGCGACCCCTCCGTCGACCCTCGTGATCGAGGACGAGACGGTCGGCGACGGCGACGAAGCGGTTGCCGGCAAGGACGTCACCGTGCACTACGTCGGCGTGTCCTGGTCGACCGGTGAGCAGTTCGACGCGTCGTGGGACCGTATGGAGCCGTTCCGGTTCGGCCTCGGTCGCCGTCAGGTGATCCAGGGCTGGGACGATGGCGTGCAGGGTATGAAGGTCGGTGGCCGCCGCAAGCTGACCATCCCGCCGCACATGGGCTACGGCGCTGCGGGCGCCGGTGGCGTGATCGCCCCGAACGAGACGCTCGTGTTCGTGGTCGATCTGCTCGCGGTCGGCTGATCCGCGCCCAGCGCGGAACCGGGGGAACCGACGACATGGCGCCCGATCACCATCACACGCACGAGCACGAGCTGGCGTCGCCCGACGCCGGGAGCGAGTCGTCGCCGCCTCGGCCGCCGAAGCAGGAGCAGGAGCACGCAACCACCGACGTCTCCGAGGTGGCTCCAGGCATCGTGCGAACGCAGCTGCCGATCAGCATGCCGGGCCTCGGTCACGTCAACTGCTACCTGCTGGAGGACGAGCGCGGCATCGCCGTCGTCGACCCGGGCCTGCCCGGCGACGAGTCGTGGGATCACCTCGTCGACCGGCTCACGCGGGCGGGCTACGCCGTCGACGACGTGCACACCGTCGTGGTCACCCACTCACATCCCGACCACTTCGGCGGAGCGATGCGCTTGCACCACGAGGCGGGCGCCGACGTCGTCACCCACGAGTCGTTCCGCACACTGTTCGACCTGACCGAGGCCGACGATCACGAGGACTCAGAACGCCTCGACGTGAACTCGCCGGAGGATCGCGCCGCTGCGATGGAACGTTGGATGGCCACACCGTCGCCGTGGGGTGGGCGCCGCAGTGGTCCGTCCCCGGAGTTCCTCGAGCGGATCCGCAGCAGCGGATCGTCCGCCGGCTCGTTCTTCGCGACGCCACGGCCGACGAAGCCGCTCGTCGACGGCCAGACGATCAAGCTCGCCCGGCGCGAGTGGGTGGCGATGCACACCCCTGGTCACACCTACGACCACCTGTGCCTCTACGACCCCGAGTTCGGCGTCGTGCTCACCGGCGACCACGTGCTGCCGTCGATCACCCCGCACATCAGTGGGTTGACACCGAACGCCGATCCGCTGGCGCTCTTCTTCGAGTCGCTTCGGCGTGTGGCCGACATCGCCGACGTCTCGGTCGCGTTGCCGGCGCACGGCCATCCCTTCACCGACCTGGGCGGGCGAGCCGAGCACATCATCGAGCACCACGAGGAGCGCCTGGACATCATCCGCGACGCGAGCCACGAACTGCCCGAGGGCACCGTCGAGGACTTCATGCGGGTGCTGTTCAAGGAGCGGTCGTGGGGCGAGATGGCCGAGAGCGAGACCTACGCCCACCTCGAGCACCTGCGCGAGCTCGGCGAGATGTCGCGGCACGTCGACGCCGGCTTCGCCCGGTACGCCCCGACCGCCTGACCCGACCCACCCGCGCGCCGCTCTTGTGATGAGCGAAGTGTCGCTATTGGGGCGGTTGGCTCATCGTTGGGTGGGGTGTGCCGGTTGCGATGAGCGAAGTGTCGCTATTGGGGCGGTTGGCTCATCGTTGGGTGGGGTGTGCCGGTTGCGATGAGCGAAGTGTCGCTATTGGGGCGGTTGGCTCATCGTT
>DATKXG010000005.1:0-29530 GCA_035529175.1 Ilumatobacteraceae bacterium | reverse complement strand
ACACGTCACGGGTCAACCTCATGGCCTCGCCGGAGTGGCTGAGCGTGCGTGACGTGATCCTGTCCGCCCTCATGCAGTACCCGGACGCCCGCGCTGCCGTCTCCGGGCGACTGCCGGAGCTGGAGGCGGGACCGCGAGTACCCCCTACGACGAAGGCCAAAAACGGAGACCCGTTCGCAGCAGCCAGTTCAGCGCCACAAGCAGGACGACATACACAGCGAAGCCCAGCGCGAGGCGTAGGGCGAAGCTCCAATCCTGTGAAGGGTCCAGCAGGTCGAGGCATTCGAAGGCGCCAAGCAAGCTCAACCCAAACACGAGGAACTGCCTCAGTCGCAGAAAGCGGCGGCGCGTTCGCGGCGCAGTGTCGTCGTCATTCAGCCTCATGGCTGACATGCTACCAGACGGTGTGTCATGAGCCGACTGGCCCTCGACCTCGCCCGCGCCCCCGTGGCCCTCGCCGCCGGCGTCGGCATGGTCCTGGACCCCTGGCGATCAGAGGTCCTGGGCAGCGACCATCCGTGGATCCTGCTCAACTGCTGCCGGCAGTCCGGGGAGTCCACAACGTGTGCGGTGAAGGCCGTACAGTCTGAGACTGAATCAGACGGTTCGGACGCCTTGTCCGCCGAACGCTCGGGACTTCTGATCTTCAGGCCGCAGGTTCGAATCCTGCCGGGCGCGCCACACCGTCGTTACGGCCCGAATCTTCGCGGGTAGAAGGCTGCCGATGAACGAACCTCACGTCAGTCCGGACTCGCCGCCCAGTGACCCCCGCGTCATCGCCGTCTACGAGGCGGTGGCGGCGGCGCTCGCCGAGCACGACAAGGAGACCGCCGTGCGGACTGCCGTGGAGGCCGTCACGTCGGGCGGCATCAGCATCCCCGTGCTCTATCGCGACGTGCTCGTTCGCATCCTCGCCGACACCGGGGAAGCCTGGCAGCGGGGGAGTACCGCCGTCTGGGAGGAGCACCTGGCCAGCGCCACGGTGCGCACCATCGTCGAGATCCTCTATCCGGGCGTCCTGAAGGCGAAGGCTGCGGTGGAAACTTCCGGAAGGGGCGTGCTGCTGGCGTGCCCGCCGGATGAGGGACACGACCTCGGCCTGCGCATGGTGTCGGACCGCTTCGACATGGCGGGCTGGACGACGTACTTTCTCGGACCCGACACTCCCGTCGCCGAGATCGCGGACGCCGCCAGGCGCCTCGGCGTCGACGCGGTCGTGATGAGCTCGTCCACGCACTTTCACCGGGTCGCCGTGCGGCACGCGGTCGACGCTCTCAAGAATGAGTTGCCCGGCCTGGACATCTGGGTCGGAGGCCCTGCCTTCGTGGGGGCGGCGACCGGATGGTTGCCTCAAGAGGTCGTCAACCTCGACGAGTTGCTGGGGGATGGCGCCGGCAGAGGCGCGGAGGTCGCGACCGACGAAGCTGATGCTGCGCCAGAGAGCTGACACGTGCTGAGCCTGCGCATCGCCGTCCGCTTCCTCCGCAAGAGCCCGGTCCAATCTCTTCTGATCGCCGCCGGCATCGCCGTCGGCATCGGGGTGCAGGTCTTTCTCGGTTCGCTCATCACCAGCCTGCAGACAAGCCTCGTCGACCAGACGATCGGCAACAGTCCGCAACTCGTGGTCCAGGCGGAGCAGGAAGGGCAACCCGTGACCTTCGGGCCCGATCTCAGGCAGACGATGGAGTCCCAGAGCGAGATCACCACCGTCGTGCCTACGCGGACCTACTCGGCGATCTTCCGCAAGGGCGCCGAGAGCGCGCCGCTCCAGCTCACCGGCGGCGCGCTCGACCAGCTCGACACGATCTACGACATCTCCGGCAGGACGGTCGCCGGTGAGGCGTCGCTCGCCGCCGGTGAAGTGCTTGTCGGCAAGGACTTCGCCGACACCTTCGCGCTCCTGCCGGGCGACGCGGCGGAGTTCGTGCTTCCCACGGGCAAGCCGGCCGAACTGAGGGTGGCCGGCGTGTTCGACTTCGGGTCCGCCGCGGCCAACAGCGCCACGGCTTTCGTGAACGGCGACGAGGCCGCCGCCGTGCTGGGGCTCGAGGCCGACCAATACTCGGCGATCGACGCGCAGGTGAGCGACGTCTTCTCGTCTGAGCAGGTGGCCGCCGACCTGCGCGTCGAGCCGGCACTCGATGCTCTCACGGTCACAGAATGGCAGGCGGAGAACGCCGACCTCCTCTCGGCCCTCCAGAGCCAGAGCTCGTCCAGCTACATGATCCAGTTCTTCGTTCTCGTCGCGGTCGCTCTGGGCATAGCCTCGACGCTGGCGATCTCGGCCGTCCAGAAGACGCGTCAGATCGGTATCCTCAAGGCGATGGGCATGCGCGACCGCCAGTCCGGCCGCATCTTCCTCTGGCAGGCGCTCATCCTCGGCGTCAGCGGCGCCGCGGTCGGCGTGGCCGCCGGACTCGGCCTGATCGCCCTGTTCACGTTCCTGGGGCGCGACTCGGAGTCGCTGTTCCCGATCACGCCGCAGGTGGGCTTCGTCGTGATCTCGTTCGCGGTCGGCGTCCTCGTGGCCGTTGTGTCCTCGTTCATCCCGTCGCGGCGCACGTCCAAGCTCGACCCCATCGAGGTGATCCAGGGTGGCTGAGGTGCTGGTCCACGCCGAGCAGATCGGGAAGACCTACGGGACCGTGGTCAAGACCGTGGCCCTGCACGAGGTGTCGTTCGAGATCCAGGCTGGGGAGTTCGCCTCGGTCGTCGGCCAGTCGGGATCCGGCAAGTCCACGCTTCTCAACCTCGTCGGCCTGCTCGACACACCGAGCACGGGTCGCGTGATCCTCGACGGCCACGACACGACGGCGGCGAGCCGCAAGCAACGCGCCGCCCTGCGCAACGACGTCATCGGCTTCGTCTTCCAGTTTCACTACCTGCTGCCGGAGTTCAGCGTCCTCGAGAACGTGCTGATGCCGGGGCGGATCGCCGGCGTCGCCCCGGCCGAACTCGTGCCGCGAGCCGAACAGAACCTCGCCCTGCTGGGTCTCGAGGGCCTCGAGAAGAAGAACGCCAACGATCTCTCCGGCGGGCAGAAGCAGCGTGTGGCCATCGCCCGCGCGCTGATGAACCGACCCGCGCTGGTTCTTGCGGACGAGCCCACCGGGAACCTCGACACGGAGAACACGAAGGCCGTGTACAAGCTCTTCCGAGAGATCAGCGAGGAGCTCGGGACCGCCTTCATCATCGTGACGCACGACCGCAGCGTGGCGCAGCAGACCGACCGGATCCTCGAGGTCAGCGACGGGGCGCTCGTGCAAGACGTGCGCAATGAGTATCTGGCGCCGGCCTGAGGGCGGGCGCCGGCGGCGGGCCGAGCGACGGGCCGCCTCGCGAGCTTGCCCGGCTCCCCCGTGTGACGCGTGTCCGCGCTCGTGGTATCCTTTCGCGTCGACCGTGTCATCGGCGCCGCTGCGGCGCCTCTCGGCGCGGCGACCGGTGGTGAAGGTAGCTCAGCTGGCAGAGCTCCGGGTTGTGGTCCCGGCGGTCGCGGGTTCGAATCCCGTCCTTCACCCCAGACTCGCGATGCACCGGCCGGCGCGGAGCGCCGGCCGTCCACGTTAACGACGTGCGGGTGTGGCGGAACTGGTAGACGCGCTAGACTTAGGATCTGGTGAGCTCTGCTCGTGGAGGTTCAAGTCCTCTCACCCGCACCACAGGCTCGGGCCCTACCCCATACGGACCACATGGCGGTCCGCAGTGCCGTCGGCGGCGTCTGCGGACCGTTCCAGCGACAGACGGAGAATCAACAGTGAAGACGAAGGTCAGCCCCACAGGCGAGAACGAGGTCGAGCTCAGCGTCGAAGTCCCCGTTGCAGCCGTCAAGAAGGTCTACGACCGCACGGTCGCCAAGGTCCGCGAAGAGATGCAGCTTCCCGGGTTCCGCAAGGGGCGCGTGCCGGTCGACCTCGTGATCCAGAACGTCGGCGCCGACTTCATCCGCGGCGAAGCGCTCGAGGACGCCATCCCCGAGTGGGGCGACGAGGCCCTCCACGAGGCCGGACTCTACGACGCCGCCGTCGGGACATCCGACCTCCAGGTCGGGCCGCTCGACGAGACCGCCGATTACAGCTTCTCGCTGAAGGTCCAGACGCTGCCCGTGCCCACGCTCGGCGAGTACAAGGGCCTCGAGGTGCCGAAGCGCGAGGTCGACGTCACCGACGACCAGATCTCGGCCCAGCTGGCGATGCTGCAGGAGAGGCTCTCCAGCCTGCAGCCTATCGAGGACAGGCCGGTCCAGGACGGTGACTTCGTGCTCATGGACATGTCCGGGGCTCGTGACGGGGAGCCGATCGAGGGCGCTCAGGGCAAGGACCAGATGTACGAGGTCGGCCGCGCCAGCCTCATCCCCGGCTTCGAAGAGGAACTCATCGGCGTCAACGCCGGGGACGAGAAGTCCTTCGACATCACGTTCCCGGATGACTATCACGCGGAAGAGCTCGCCGGGCAACTGGCGACGTTCACCGTCACCGTCAAGGAAATCAAGGAGAAGGTCGTCCCAGAGCTCGACGATGCCTTCGCGGCCGACGTGAGCGAGTTCGAGACCATGGAAGAGCTGAGCGCCGACGTGCGCGAGCGGCTGCAGGCCGCCGCCGAGGCGGGCGTGGAGCGTGAGTTCCGCGCCGCGGCCGTGGAGAAGGCCGTGGAGCACGCCACCATCGCGGTCCCGGTGACGATGGTCGACCGCGAGGCGCACCGGCTCTTCCACCAACTCGAGGAGCGCGTCGGCGAGCAGGGCCTCACCATGGACGTGTATCTCGGCGTGCTTGAGAAGACGCCGCAGGACATCGAAGAAGAGATGCGTCCGCAGGCCGAGTTCATCATCAAGCGGCAACTGGTGCTGGAGGCGATCGCCGAAGCCGAGAAGCTCGAGGTCACCGACGACGACATCGCCGAGGTCGTCAAGCGCGACGCCGAGGCGCTGGGCCGGGATCACCTGCAGCTGCTCGCGGATCTCGAGAAATCGGGCAGGCGTGAGGCGCTGCGTGACGAAATGCTAGTGGCCAAGGCCGCCGACCTCGTCGCCGACGCCGCCGTCGCGGTGCCGATGACCGAGGCGGAGGAGGCCGCCGCCGAGGAATCGGCGGATGCGGTAGACCCCGACGCCGACTGAGCGTTTCGAGCCGGGAATGCACACTGAGAGACAAGCGACACGAAGAGGGTGAGTACGTGAGTCCACTTGTTCCGTTTGTGATCGAGCAGACCAGCCGCGGCGAGCGATCCTTCGACATCTTCTCGCGACTCCTCAACGAGCGCGTGGTCTTCCTCGGAACGCCCGTCGTCGACGAGGTCGCCAACCTCATCGTGGCGCAGCTGATCCACCTCGAGAGCGACGATCCCGACAAGGACATCAGCCTGTACATCAACAGCCCGGGCGGCAGCGTCTACGCCGGGCTTGCGATCTACGACACCATGCAGTTCATCAAGCCCGACGTGAGCACGATCTGCGTCGGCAGCGCGATGAGCATGGGCGCGCTGCTCCTCGCGGGCGGCGCCAAGGGCAAGCGCTTCGCGCTCCCGAACGCCCGCGTCCTCATCCACCAGGTGGCCGGCGGGTTCGAGGGACAGGCGTCCGACATCGAGATCCACGCCAAGGAAGTCCTCAATCTCCGCAAGCGCCTCGACGAGATCATCGCCGATCATACGGGTCAGGAGATCGACAAGGTCCGCACGGACACGGACCGCGACTACTTCATGAGCGCGGCCGAAGCCAAGGAGTACGGCATCATCGACGACGTCATCGACCACCGCTGATGGTGGCCTTGACGACGGCCCGGTAGAGGAGGAGCACGGTGGCGGGAACGACCGACGGCAACGACCAGCTGCTCTGCAGCTTCTGCGGCAAGTCACAGCGACAGGTCAAGAAGCTCATCGCCGGCCCTGGCGTGTACATCTGCGACGAGTGCATCGACCTCTGTAACGAGATCATCGACGAAGAGCTCACGGCTCCGGCGGCGCTCGACCTCGAGCAGTTGCCCAAGCCGCGCGACATCTACGGCATCCTGAACGACTATGTGGTCGGTCAGGACGAGGCCAAACGCTCGCTGGCGGTGGCGGTGTACAACCACTACAAGCGCGTACAGGCGGTGGCCAGCGGCGAGTCTGACGTGGAGCTGGCCAAGAGCAATATCCTGCTTCTCGGCCCTACGGGCTGCGGCAAGACCCTTCTCGCGCAGACGCTGGCGCGGATCCTCAACGTTCCGTTCGCCATCGCGGACGCGACGGCGCTCACCGAGGCGGGCTACGTTGGCGAGGACGTCGAGAACATCCTCCTCAAGCTGATCCAGGCCGCCGACTTCGACGTCAAGCGCGCCGAGACCGGGATCGTCTACATCGACGAGATCGACAAGGTCGCCCGCAAGAGCGAGAACCCGTCGATCACCCGTGACGTGTCGGGCGAAGGCGTCCAGCAGGCGCTGCTCAAGATCCTCGAAGGCACGCAGGCGTCGGTGCCGCCGCAGGGCGGGCGCAAGCATCCGCACCAGGAGTTCATCCAGATCGACACCACCAACGTGCTGTTCATCCTCGGTGGGGCGTTCGCGGGCCTCGAGCAGATCATCGAATCGCGCATCGGCCACAAGGGCGTGGGCTTCCACGGCACCGTTCGCTCGGCCGTCGACCGTGATCCGGGCGAGCTGTTCGCCCAGGTGCTGCCCGAGGATCTCGTCAAGTTCGGCATGATCCCCGAGTTCATCGGGCGGCTCCCGATGATCGGCGCGGTCGGCAGCCTCGACCGTGAGGCACTGGTCCAGATCCTCACCGAGCCGAAGAACAGCCTGGTCAAGCAGTACGAGAAGGTCTTCAGCTTCGAAGACGTCGAACTCGAGTTCACCGCCGACGGGCTGCAGGCGATCGCCGATCAGGCGATCCTGCGGGGGACGGGTGCGCGCGGACTGCGGGCCATCCTCGAAGAGGTCTTGCTCAACACGATGTACGACCTTCCCGGTCGCACCGACATCGGCAAGGTCGTCATCGACGAGACGACGGTCATCGACAAGGTCAACCCGACGCTCGTGCCCCGTTCGTCGAGCCGCCAGCGCAAAGCCGCGTCCTGAGCGTCGCGGCCGCCCGGCCGTAGCCTGAGCGATCCATGACCTACGACGACGCGCTCGCGTACCTCGACGAGCACGCGACCTACGAGAAGACCGGGCGCATCACCTCGCCGTCGACCGAGACGATCGCCGCATTCTGCGCCGCGATGGGCGATCCCCAACATGCAGCGCCGGTGATCCACCTCACCGGCACCAACGGCAAGGGCTCGACGGCGCAGATGATCTCGCGGTTGCTCGTCGCGAGCGGGCTCACGGTGGGCACGTACACCAGCCCACACCTCGAGCGCGTGAACGAACGGATCAGCCGCAACCTCGAACCGATCACCGACGATGAGCTGGCGGAACAGATCGCGGCGATCGCCGATCTCGAGGGGATCATCGGCCGTCGGCCCGGGTACTTCGAGATCCTGACGGCCGCCGCGTTCCGATGGTTCGCCGACGTCGCCGTCGACGTGATGGTCATCGAGGTCGGTCTGCTCGGTCGATGGGATGCCACGAACGTCGTCGACGCATCGGTCGCCGTCGTCACGAACATCGGCATGGACCACACCGAATTCGCCGGGCCGACGCTCGAACACATCGCGCGCGAGAAGGCCGGCATCATCAAGCCGCGCTCGGCGACGGTCGTCGGCGAGACGCGTCCGGAGTTGGTGTCGATCTTCGCGGAGGCCGGGGGAGCGAGCATGCTCGTGGCCGACGACGACTTCGAGATCGTCGGCAATCGCCTGGCCATCGGAGGCCGCCTCGTCGACATCCGGACCCCGACCACGATCTACACCGATGTCTACGTGCCGCTTCACGGTGCCCACCAGGGCTCGAACGCGGCGGTGGCACTGGTCGCCGTCGAGACGTTCTTCGCCGCTCCGCTGCCCGAGGACGTGGTGCTCGAGGGCTTCGCCGAGACGGTGATGCCCGGTCGGTTCGAGGTGCTCGGCCGTCAGCCGCTCACGATCGTCGACGGCGCGCACAACCCGCCGGGCGCCGACATGTGCGCGCAGGTGTTCTTCGACGACTTCGATCCAGAGGGCCGTCGCCTCCTCGTTGTCGGCACCCTGCGCGACCCTGAAGAGATGCTCGCTGCGTTGCGCGCCGACGAGTTCGACGTCGTGTTCGCCTGCACGGCGCCGTCGCCTCGCGGGATCCCGGCCGCCGCCGTCGCCGACGCGGCCCGGCGCCTGGGTTGCGACGACGTGTACGTGTTCGACACCGTCGAGGCCGCGTGTCAGCGGGCGATGGAGTACGCCGACGGCGACGACGCTGTGCTGGTCACCGGCAGCCTGTACACCGCCGGCGCCGCCCGCCCCGCCCTCCAGCGCTACGCGAACTGAATCTCTTTGTCGGGCCTCGCGGCAGCTCGGTGGTTGGCCACGCTGGGTCGGCCCGACTCCGGCTCGTCGCTGGCGCTTCCCTCGCCGGCGCCGCCTTGGCGAGCGATGAGTCTGCGCGCGGACAGGTCGCGCGGAAACTCATCGCTTCCGCGTGTGGTTCGCGAGCGATGAGTCTGCGCGTGGACAGGTCGCGCGGAAACTCATCGCTTCGGGCGATTCTGTCGCCGGAATCCTCTCGCACGCGCGGGTGGGGGCGCCGGCGGGTGGCGAGCGCCGATAGCTTGCCTCGCCTATGTCTGATCGCACACTGGTCCTGTTGAAGCCCGATGCCGTCGAGCGCAAGCTCGTCGGCGAGATCGTGTCGCGGTTCGAGGCGAAGAACCTCGACATCGTCGCGATGGACATCCGCACGCTCGACGCTGACACGCTGGCACGTCACTACGAGGAGCACGTCGGCAAGGGCTTCTACGGCGAACTCGTCGAGTTCATGAGCCGAGGCCCGGTCGTGGCCATGGTGATCGAGGGCCCCGAGGACACTTGGGAGGTCGTTCGTGCGATGATGGGAGCGACGAACCCGCGCACGGCCGCACCGGGCACCATCCGTGGTGATCTCGGCATCCTGTTCACCGAGAACCTGGTGCACGGCAGCGATTCGCTGGCATCAGCCGAGCGCGAGATCGGGATTTTCTTCCCCAATCTGTAACATTGAGCAGTCCGGGTTCCTGGCACGTTTGGTGTGTCGGTCCGGACTCCTCGACAGCTCGCGAAAGGTGGCCAGCCAATGGCCCGCAACAACCCGCTCAGCCTCGGGCGTGATCTCGCCATCGATCTCGGTACGGCGAACACGCTGGTCTACGTACGCGGTCACGGTGTCGTCCTCGACGAACCGTCCGTGGTCGCCATCAACGCCAACGACGGACGCCCCGTCGCCGTCGGCATGGAGGCGAAGCGGATGATGGGTCGCACGCCGAACCACATCAAGGTGATCCGTCCGCTCAAGGACGGCGTGATCGCCGACTTCGAGGTCTGCGAGAAGATGCTGCGCTACTTCATCCAGAAGGTGGCGGGCTCGAAGTGGAGCAAACCGCGCATGGTGATCTGCGTCCCGTCGGGCATCACCGGCGTGGAGCAGCGCGCGGTCCAGGACGCCGCCGAGTACGCCGGCGCACGCAAGCCGGTGCACATCATCGAAGAGCCGATGGCCGCGGCGATCGGTGCCGACATGCCGGTGCACGAACCGAGCGGCAACATGATCGTCGACATCGGCGGCGGGACCACTGAGGTCGCCGTGATCTCGCTCGGTGGCATCGTGACCGCCCAGTCGATCCGTGTCGCCGGCGACGAACTCGACGAGGCGATCCTGCAGTACGTCAAGAAGGAGTTCTCGCTCGCGATCGGCGACCGCACCGCGGAGGAGATCAAGATCCAGATGGGATCCGCGTGGCCGCTCGACGAGGAACTCACCGCCGACATCCGAGGACGGGATCTGATCTCGGGTCTGCCGCGCACCATCGAGATCACCACCGAACAAGTACGTGAAGCCGTTGCCGAGCCGATCTCTGCAATCGTGGACGCCGTGAAGACCACCCTCGACAAGACGCCGCCCGAGCTGGCGGCCGACATCATGGAAGACGGCATCACCATCACCGGTGGCGGCGCGCTGATCGGCGGGCTCGCGCAGCGCCTCACCCACGAGACCGGCATGCCGATCCGCATCGCGGACGAGCCGCTGTACAGCGTGGTGATCGGATCGGGCCGAGCGCTCGAGAACATCGACGCCATGCGCGGCCTCATGTCGCTGGGCGGCGAGGACTGACGCTTCGGCGTCCACGACGTTCACCACCCCATGGCCATCTACTCCGTCGGGCGCAAGCGGGTCATCCTCGCGCTACTGCTCACCACCGTGCTCCTGCTGACCCTCGACCTGCGCGGCAATCCCGCGATCGACGCGGCCAGAGAAGGGTTCACGCGGGTGATGCGCCCGGTCGAGACGGCCACGAACGTGGTGACCAATCCGATCGAGCGGATCTGGAATGGCATCGCCAACTACGACGACCTCGAACAGGAGAACATTGCGCTCCAGGAGCAGGTCGACCGGCTGATCGGCACCCAGGCCGCGGCGGAGGCCGCGGTCATCGAGGGCAAGGAACTCCAGGCGCTCTACAGCCTGCCGTCGCTGTCGGGGATCGACACGGAGGTGGCCCGCGTGGTCGGCCGCGCCGTCAGCAATCTCGATCAGGTGATCGAGATCGACAAGGGCAGCTCGAGCGGCATCGAAGTCGGCATGGCCGTGGTGAACCAGGCGGGCCTCGTGGGCAAGGTCACCCAGGTGACACGCAGCACGGCCCGGGTCATGCTGGTCACCGACAGCCGCTACACCGTGGCCGTCAAGGTCACCTCGGCGTCGGCGACCGACGAGGCGATTCCGACCAACACGTCTCCGTCGGGCCTCAGCCCGTCGGAGATCGCTGCGGCCGCCACCACGACGACGACGATCCCGCGCCTGCCGGGCGCGATCGTGCCCGGCGTGACGCTTCCCGACGGGTCGCCGGTTCCCGACACGACTCTGCCAGGAGCCGTGGTGGGCGAGAACGGCGAGCCGCTGGTCGACCCGCTCACGGGGCGCCGGCTGACGGCCGAGCAGATCGCGGATCTCGAGCAGCTCGCAGCGCAGTTGGAGGAAGCGGGAACGACGACGACCACGACGCCCGTCGCGGGGAGAACGGTCGTGGCGGACTCCACGACCACCACGACCACGACCTTGCCAGAGGTGGTCGAGAAGGAGTACGGCGCGCTCGAGGGGCGAGGTCGCCTCCGCCTGCCGCAGATCAAGTTCGTCCAGGACTCGCCGTCGTTGTCGGAGCTGGTTCCCGGTGACCTCGTCGAGACGGCCGGCGGGTCCGAGAGTCTGGCGCCGACGGGAATCCCGGTCGGCCGCGTGCTCAACCGGGCCGATCGGCCGGGGTCGGGTGGGCCGCTGCTCGACGTCGAGCTCTACGCCGACCTCGCTCGGCTCAACTTCGTGCGGGTCGTGCTGTACAAGCCGCTCTCCGAAGTCGATCAGTGACCACGGATGTTCGCATCGTTCGTCCAGGGTCCGCTCGTGCGGGTCATCCCGGTGGGACTGATCCTGCTCGCGCTGCAACGGACGATCTTCGTCGAGATCCAGGTGGGCGGCGTCATCATCCAGGTCATGATGGCGATGGCGGCCGCCGCCGGTGTCGCAGGAGGCAGTGAGCGAGGAGCGATCGTCGGGTTCACGCTCGGTGTGATGTTCGACCTCGCCGAGGGGACTCCGCTCGGATCGACGGCGACCGCGATGACGATCGCGGGTGCGGTCGGTGGGCTGCTCGCGTTGATCGCCGCGGATCCGCACTGGTGGCTCGAGGCGATCTTCACCGCGCTCGGTACCGCAGCCGGCGTGGCGATGATCCCGCTGCTTCGTGCGTTCATCGGCGAATCCGAGCCGTTCCAGCGCCAGCTCGGGGTCGTGCTGGCGGTGGTCGCCGCCGCTGCGGCGGTGATGAGCCCGCTGCTGGTGCCGCTCGCCCGTTGGTGTCTGAGGATGCGGCGCCCCGAATGGAAGCAGCCGGTGGCAGAGCAACCGTCGTGAGTTCGGCAGTGGGTGATCACTGTCACGCACCGACCTGTCGGCCTGACGTCTCAGGTCCGCAACACGTTTGTAACATGCGAGGCGTCATGATGAACCAGATGTCGACCAACGAGCAGCAGCTGCATGGCTGCTGACAAGCGAGCCGCCCGCCTCGGCGTGCTCGCGCTCGTCGGCATGCTGCTGTTCGGCCTCGTCGGCGCACGTCTGTGGTTCCTGCAGACCGTCGAACAGGAGGCGCTGCAGGCCGAGGTCGACACGACCAAACTGCGCACGGTTCCACTGCTGCCCGAGCGTGGACGCATCTTCGACGCGGAGGGTCGGATCCTCGCCGACAACGACCGGGTCCTCACCGTTGGTGTCGACTGGGAAGTGATCCGCAACAGCGACAACCGAGCGGAGATCTTCCGTCGCCTGTCAGGGTGGGTCGACGTGCCCGTCGAGGAGATGGAGGCCCGGTTCGAGAGCCAGGTGTACAGCCCGTTCCTGCCGATGCCCGTCGCCGAGGACATCGACGAACGCACCGCGATCGCTCTCCAGGAACGCGTCGAGGACCTTCCCGGTGTCGAGATCCTCGAACAGTCGAGGCGGGTCTACCCCTACGCGCCGCTGGCGAGCCACGTCATCGGCTACATGGGACGCATCACGGCCGAGACGAAGGACTTCTACCAGGGCAAGGGCTACTTCCTCAACGAACGCGTCGGGCAGTTCGGGATCGAACTGAGCATGGAGGACGACCTGCACGGCAAGTGGGGCTACGTCACCTACGAGGTCGACAATGCCAGCCGGATCGTACGGGAGATCCGCCGTGTGCCCCCGATCAACGGCAACGACGTACAGCTGACGATCGACCTCGACCAGCAGCAGTTCGCCGAGCAGGCCCTCGAGACCAAACTGCGCGAACGCCAGCAGCAGGTCGCGATCAACCCGCTCGACCCCGAGACGAACTTCGAGGAGCTCGTGTTCCCCGAATACCCGCGCCAGGTGCCGTACAAGGCGCCGGCAGGCTCGGTCGTCGTCCAGAACTACCAGAACGGTCAGATCGTCGCGTTGGCGAGCTATCCGACGTTCGACAACCGCTGGTTCGAAGCCGACCTGGGCGGCGGCAAGTTCGACGAGCTCTTCCCATCGGTCGACGCGAACGGTGAGCCGATCGACCCGGACGAGTCCATCCTCGTCAACCGTGCGATCCAGGGCCGCTACAACCTCGGCTCGACGTTCAAACCGTTCGTGGCGTTCGCGGCGCTCGACACCGGATTGATGGGGATCAACGACTACTACCGTGACGAGGGTTCGTACCGGATGGAGTCGGTCGAGGACGACAAGTGCAACGACGGGCTCGTTCGGTGCGTGTACCGCAACGCCACGTGCAGTGGAACCGGTCGTCCGTGCGTGTACGGCTCCGTCGACGTCGAGACCGCGCTGGCGGTCTCGTCCGACGCGTTCTTCTACCGCATCGGCGAGCTGATCATGACGCGGAACGATTACCAGCCGATCCTGCAGGAGGAGGTCCGCAAGTTCGGTTTCGGTTCCGACCCCGGCATCGATCTGCCGTATGCCTTCGACGGCACGGTTCCCGACGCCGAGCTCAAGGCCGAGTACGGCGAGCGTGGCGTGATCAGCGAGTCGGAGGCGTCGGGGTACTTCACCGGTGACAACGTCCAGCTCGCCATCGGCCAGGGTCTGCTGTCGGCATCACCTCTGCAGCTGGCGATGGGGTACTCGACGATCGCCAACAAGGGCTACCTGATGAAGCCCGAGATCATCAAGGCCGTGTACGAGCCGGGCGTTCCGGATTCGGCCGTGCAGGGCTACGCCGACATCACCCAGGCGAGGCTCGCTCGGGAACCCAACGTGGCCGGCGAGATCATCCGCCAACTCCCGCTTGCCCAGGAATCGTGGGACGAGATCGATCGCGGGCTGTCGAGGGTGATCACAGGGCCGGGCACCACGAGCGACTACTACCACTCGACGACCGGCGAGAACCTCTTCTACTACTACCGCGGCACGGCGGGAGCAATCCCGCTCGCCGGCAAGACCGGCACCGCCCAGGGCGCGGGCAACTACCCGTGGAACGACTCGTCCGCATTCGCCGCGTACAGCCGGGATCCGTCGCGGCCGTACACCGTGAGCGCATACCTCGAAAAGGCCGGCTACGGCTCCCAAGCCGCGGCTCCAGTCGTCAAGTGCATGTTCCTGCAGATGTCCGGACTGGCGCAGGCCGACCCGGTTCGACTGTCCGACGCACTCGACACGAACTCGACGGTCGCCGCGCCGCAGCGCAACCTCGCCGACACGCGCTGCTACGAGGGCCGTTTCTCGAGCATTCGCACGATCGAGTAGCGGCCGTGGCCACCTCGTTCCTCTCCCGCAAACCCGACTCCGGTCTCGGCAACATCGGCGCCAGCCCCGCCGACCCGAGCCGCAACGTCGACTGGGTGTTGATGGCGGTCCAGTTCGCGCTCACGATCATCGGGTTCTTCGTCGTGTTCTCGGCGTCGAGGACGCGGATCTCGGCCGATCCGTACGCGTACGCCACCCGCCAGGTCGTGTTCGCGATCATCGCGGCCGTGGTCATGGTCGTCGTGATGTCGGTCGACTACGAGTGGTGGAAGGATCGTGCCCGCTTCCTCTACGGCCTCACGCTCGTGATGCTCACGTTGCTGTTCCTGCTCGGCGTGGCGTCCGGAGAGGATCGCATCTCGTTCGACCTCGGGCCGTTCAACTTGCAGCCGGCCGAGATGGCGAAGTTCACGACGCTGTTGATGCTGGCTGCCTACCTCGCCGAGGAGCGCAGCGACGAGGTGTCCTATGCCCGCTTCCTCGGTGGGCTGATGATCGTCGGCGCGCCGGCCGTGCTCGTCATCATCCAACCCGACCTCGGGTCCGCGTCGGTGCTGGTGTCGATGGCGATGGGGGTCCTGCTCGTCGCTGGAGCCAAGGCGCGCTACATCGGCCTGATCACGGTGCTGTCGGTCGCCACGGTGCTCGCCGCGTTCGTCGGGCGGCTCGTCAACAGCTACCAGGCGGCCCGTATCCGGGCGCTCGTCAATCCTGCCGCGGCCGATGCCGACGATCTGTACCAGGCCGAGAACGCGATGCGAGCCATCGGCACCGGCGGTGTCTGGGGCAAAGGCTGGCTGCAGGGGCCACTCACGAACGGCCGCGACATCCCGGTGATGTGGGCTGACTTCCCGTTCGCGGCGATCGGCGAACAGTTCGGCCTGGTCGGTTCGTCGGTGGTGCTCGGGCTGATCGTGATCGCCCTCGTGCGCATCTGGCGCATCGCCCATCTCTCGCGTGACCTGCTGGGCACCTACTTCTGCGCCGGGGTGTTCACGATGCTGCTGTGGCAGACGTTCCAGAACGTGGCGATGACCGTGCAGATCATGCCGGTCACCGGCTTGCCGTTGCCGTTCATCTCCTACGGTGGGTCCGGCCTGATCGTGTACTTCGCACTGTTCGGGCTGGTGCAGTCGGTCCACATGCGCCGGATGCGCTGACGGCGGTCCCGATCAAATCCCTGCCCCATCCCGCCGCGGGCGTTTCGACGGCGTAGAATTCCCGTCCCAGTGACTTTCGACATCGGACAATTCCCCAACACGAGCGACACGCCGGACATCTCCGGTTCCCGTGCGCCCGTGGTGCAGTGTCGTGTCGAGGCCTGGTCACCGGCGGCCACGTTGGCTGTCGTACTGCTCGTTGCGCTGGCCCCCGGCGCATGCAACGGGTCCGTCAACCGGCGGATCCGACGTTCACGATCGGCTCGCCCACGCTGCACCGCGCAGACGGTTCGAGCCACGCAGAGCGCCGTTTCGGCTGCTCCTGCCAGAAGGGACCGTTCTTCCCATGGATCACGCCGACTCAGAGCGTTCGACCGACCCCAGCACCGACACCTCCTCGCCTGACGCGCCCGCCGGCGGGTCCACCGGTACGACCGGCGCCAAGCGCCGACGTGGCTCGCGAGGCGGGCAACGCCGTCGCGGCAGCGGCCAGGGTGGCGCTTCAGGCGCTGCCGGTGCTGCGGATGCGGGTGATTCGACCGCGGAGATCGACGACCGCAACGACATCGAGCTGCCGGAGCCGATTCGCGAAGGGCGGCCGTCCGTCGAGGCAGCCGAGAAGGCCCTCGTTCGCAAGCCGCGCATCGGCGACACCATGCCGATGCCGACCGCGCCACCTCCGGGGCCGGCTTCGTCCAAGCCCGCCACCGACGGCGACCGATCGGGTGGCGCCCAGAAGCGTCGTCGCCGGTCCGGATCGAAGGGTGGCTCGGGCCGGAAGTCCGGCGACACGGCGGGTGGTCGACAGGAATCCGGTGCCGACGACGTCTCGTCCGGGGCCTCGAAGAGCCGTCGGGCTCGCGGGCGTGGCAGAGATCGTTCCGATGGTCCCGAACTCGACGCAGCGACGCTCGAACAGCGCCGTGGGCGTGAGCGCAACGGCAAGCCGATCGGGCGCTACCTCATGGCGGTCCAGGTGCGGTCCGGGATGACCCAGGTGGCGGTGCTCGAGGGACGCAACCTGATCGAGCACTACGTCAGCCGTCCGGCCGACGACGTCAGCCAGATCCACGGCAACATCTACGTGGGGCGAATCCAGAACGTGCTGCCCGGCATGGAGGCGGCTTTCGTCGACATCGCGACGCCGAAGAACGCCGTGCTGTACCGAGGTGACGTCCAGTACGACCCCGAAGACGTCGAGGAGGGGGGCAAGGACCCCCGCATCGAGGACATCCTCAAGAACAAGCAGCTGATCACCTGCCAGGTCACCAAGAACCCGATCGCCCACAAGGGAGCACGGCTGACCCAGGAGGTGTCGTTGCCGGGGAGGTTCGTGGTGCTGATCCCGAACTCCAAGACCTATGGCATCTCCAAGCGGCTGCCTGACGACGTCCGCAAGCGGCTGCGAGGCATTCTCGACCGCGTCAAGCCCGACGAGCACGGTCTGATCGTGCGCACGGCCGCCGAGACCGCCACCGAGGACGAGCTGGTCGCCGACATGACCATCCTGTTGCGTCAGTGGGACCAGATCGCGGAGAAGGCCGCGAAGACCCAGCGGCCCGCGTTGCTGTACCGCGAGCCCGAGCTGGCCGTGCGGGTGATCCGTGAGGAGTTCAACGCCGACTACCGGGGCGTGGTCATCGACGACGAGCGGCTGTACCACGAGATCCGTGAGTACGTGGCGGCGTTCAATCCCGAACTCGCCGACCGCATCGAGTACTACGACGGCGGTGACGCCGAGGGCGCCCTGTCGGTGTTCGAGAAGTACCACATCCACGAGCAGGTCCACAAGGCGCTCGACCGCAAGGTGTGGCTGCCATCGGGCGGATCGCTGATCATCGAGCACACCGAGGCGCTCACCGTCATCGACGTCAACACCGGCAAGAACGTCGGCAAGTCCAATCTCGAAGAGACGGTGTTCCACAACAACATGGAGGCCGCGGAGGAGATCGCCAAGCAGCTTCGGCTCCGCGACATCGGCGGGATCATCGTGATCGACTTCATCGACATGGAGGTCAAGGGCAACCGGGCCAAGGTGATCGAGAAGTTCCGAGACGCGCTGGCGCGCGACAAGACGCGCTCGCAGGTCTTCGACATCACCGAACTCGGTCTCGTCGAGATGACCCGCAAGCGGATCGGTGAGGGACTGCTCACCGAGTACTCCGAGATCTGTCCCGACTGCGAGGGTCGGGGCGTGCTGGTCGACTACAGCCTGCTGGAGTGACGATGGAGATCGAGATCACCGACGAGGCTCGGGCGTTGCTCGAACGCAAGGGCGGCACGATGTCGATCGACTTCATCCGCCCCACCGGTTGAGGCAAGATCGCCGAGGTGTCGGTCGACACCAACGTCAAGGGCAAGAACACCGCTGCCTACCGCAAGCTGCGCCACGAGCGTTTCCAGATCCTGATCACGCCGACCCTGATCGGGATGGCCGAGTCGATGCGGGTTGTCACCAAGGGCCGACTGTCGAAGTCGCTCGCCGTCGAGTTCCGCGCCGCCGGCCCCATTGCGCCCTCCGACGACGCCTGCGAACTCTGACTGTCACACTGTCACACTGTGCCGGGTCAAACGTGACACTTCGGCCGCTTGGAGAGCTGCAGTGGTCGCCGTCGTAATCTCCGGTCATGGCTGACCTCCTCGCGCTGTCGTCACGGGTGATCGATTCGGGCGTGGTCGACGAACCCGTCAACCGCATCACCAACGAACTGTCGGAGGTGGCGGACGGCCTGGCGATCGTCGAGAGCTTCTCGCACTCCGTCGTCCTCGACGCCGGCGAGGGTCTGGTTGCGTTCGACGCCTCCCACGCTCGAACGGGTGCCGACGTTGCCGCCGCGATCCGCGGCTGGACCTCGACGCCGGTGACGCACCTCGTGTACACCCACGGCCACGCCGACCACGTCGGCGGTAGTCCCGCGTTCGCCGCAGCATTCGGCGAGATGACCGTCGTCGGCCACACCAACGTCGAGGCGCGGTTCGACCGCTACGAGTACACCAACGACTGGAACGTGCGCATCAACGCCCGCCAGTTCGGTGGCGTCCGCGGCGATTTCGGGATGGGCTCCAGCGGTGAGTTCATCCCATCCGCCACGCTTCGCCCCGATCACGTCGTCGATGTACACGACACGATTGCCGTCGGCGACCGTGCGATCGAACTCCATCACGCACGCGGCGAGACCGACGACCATCTGTGGGGCTGGGAACCGGATCGCAAGTGGGCCTTCGTCGGCGACTTCGTGATCTGGAACTTCCCGAACGCTGGTAACCCGCAGAAGGTCCAGCGTTTCCCGATCGAGTGGGCCGCCGCCCTGCGCGACATGATCGCTCACGGCCCCGAGTTGCTGCTGCCCGCTCACGGCCTCCCGATCGAGGGACGCGACCGCATCGCACTGGTCCTCGGCGACATCGCCGGCGCGCTCGAACGGCTGGTCTCCGAGGTCGTCGACATGATGAACGCCGGCGAGGTCCTCGACACGATCGTCCACAGCGTGCACGTGCCCGACGACGTGCTCGCCAAGCCGTATCTGCGCCCGCTGTACGACGAGCCGGAATTCGTCGTGCGCAACATCTGGCGCCAGTTCGGCGGCTGGTGGGATGGTGTACCGAGCCGCCTGAAGCCAGCACCCGACGCCGCACTCGCAGCCGAACTGGCTGCCCTCGCCGGTGGGGTCTCGGCGCTGATCGAGCGGGCCAGCGCCCTCTCCGACGCCGGTGAGCACCGCCTGGCCTGCCACCTCGCCGACCTCGCCGGCTGGGCGGCGCCGCAGGACCCAGGTGTCCATGCGGCGCGTGCGGTGGTGTACCGAGCCCGCCGCTCGGCGGAGACGTCGTTGATGGCCAAGGGCATCTTCGCCGGGGCGGCACGCGAGTCCGCAGCCGTCGCCGGACAGGATTGACCCCACGACAGGGTTGAGGCGCCGAGATGCGCCGCTAGCATCGGATAACGCTATGTACGCAGTCATCGCCTCAGGCGGCAAGCAGGAAAAGGTGGCCGAGGGCCAGCAGGTACGAGTTGAACTGCTCGACGCCGACGAGGGCAGCGACGTGTCGCTGACCCCGGTCATGGTGGTCGATGGCAGCACCGTGCTCGCCACCCCGGACGAGCTGAAGAGCGCGTCGGTCACCGGCAAGATCGTCGGCCAGGTCAAGGGTCCGAAGATCAACGGCTACACCTACAAACGCCGCACCAACCAACATCGTCGCTACGGCCATCGCCAGAAGTACCACCTGGTCGAGATCACCTCGATCACGGTCTGACCGGCACCAGCCCGATTCGAACGGAGAACACTCATGTCAAAGACCAAAGGTGGCGGCTCAACCCGCAACGGTCGCGACTCGAACGCCCAGCGCCTCGGCGTGAAGGCCTTCGGTGGCAGCGACATCACTGCCGGCACGATTCTCGTGCGTCAGCGAGGCACCAAGTTCCATCCTGGCAAGAACGTCGGCAAGGGCAAGGACGACACGCTGTTCAGCCTCGTCGACGGCCGGGTGGAGTTCGGGCAGAGCAAGGGCCGCAAGACGGTCAGCGTGCTCCCCGTCGACGCCTGATCACGCACCATCTCTGAACGCCGAACGGCCCGGTCCCCGCGAGGAGACCGGGCCGTTTCGCGTGCCCCCTGTGCTTCTCGTGAACTCGTGCGGCAATAGGTCCCGCACGAGTTCACGAGAACGGGATCAGGCGTCGGCGAGTTTGGCTTCGAGACTGTCGACTTCGACGTTGAGCACCGCGGGAAGCTTGTCGCCGAAGCGGGCGTAGTGCTCGCGGATCTGCGGGATCGCCGACTTCCAGCCCTCGATGTCGACCGACAGGATCGTGTCGAGGTCGGCATCGTCGATCTCGAGACCATCGGTGTCGAACGAGTCCTTGGTCGGCAGCTTGCCGATTGGAGTGTCGATCGCGTCGGCGTCGCCGTTCACCCGCTCGAAGATCCACTTGAGCACCCGGCTGTTCTCGCCGAAGCCCGGCCAGAGGAAGCGGCCGTCGTCGTCGCGGCGGAACCAGTTGACGAAGAAGATCTTCGGCAGCTTGGCCGGGTCGGTCGCCTTCTCCATGCCCAACCAGTGGGCGAAGTAGTCCGCGTAGTTGTAGCCGCAGAACGGCAGCATCGCCATCGGGTCGAAGCGCAGGTTGCCGACGGCACCCTGCTGTGCGGCGGTGGTCTCCGATGCCATGATCGAGCCGAGGAACACCCCGTGCTCCCAGTCGTTGGCCTCGGTCACCAACGGCACCGTCGTGCGGCGGCGTCCGCCGAACAGGATCGCCGAGATCGGAACACCGGCGGGGTCCTCCCACTCGGACGCGATCGACGGGCACTGCGCGGCCGGCGCGGTGAAGCGGGCGTTGGGATGCGCTGCCGGGGTCTCGACCTCGGGGTTCCAGGCGTTGCCCTTCCAGTCGGTGGCGCGGGCCGGCGGCGTGTCGGTCATCTCTTCCCACCAGATGTCGCCGTCGTCGGTGAGGGCGGTGTTGGTGTACACGCAGTTGCCCCACAGCGTGTCCATCGCGTTGGCATTGGTCTGGTAGCTGGTGCCGGGCGCCACGCCGAAGAACCCTGCCTCGGGATTGATCGCCCAGAGGCGGCCGTCATCACCGAACTTCATCCAGCAGATGTCGTCGCCGACCGTCTCGGCCTTCCAGCCCGGGATCGTCGGAACGAGCATCGCGAGGTTGGTCTTTCCGCATGCCGAGGGGAACGCACCGGCGATGTACTTCGACTCGCCCTCGGGGTTGGTGAGCTTGAGGATGAGCATGTGCTCGGCGAGCCAGCCGTCGTCGCGAGCCATCACCGACGCGATGCGCAGTGCGAAGCACTTCTTGCCGAGCAGGGCGTTGCCGCCGTAGCCGGAGCCGTACGACCAGATCTCGCGGGTCTCGGGGAAGTGCACGATGTACTTGTTCTCGGCGTCACACGGCCACGGCACGTCGGCGGCACCGTTCTCCAACGGTGCGCCGACCGAGTGCAGGCACGGCACCCACTGGTTGTCGCCGAGAGCGTCGAGCGCTCCCTGTCCCATCCGGGTCATGATGCGCATGTTGACCGCCACGTAGGCCGAGTCGGTGAGCTGCACGCCGATGTGGGCGATCGGTGAGCCGAGCGGGCCCATCGAGAACGGAACGACGTACATCGTGCGACCCTTCATCGAGCCGGTGTACAAACGCTTCATCTCGGCACGCATCTCGGCGGGGTCACGCCAGTTGTTGTTCGGACCCGCTTCATCCTCGGTTGCCGAGCAGATGTAGGTGCGGTCCTCGACGCGGGCGACGTCGCCCGGATCGGAATGCGCCCAGTAGCTGTTGGGGCGCTTGGCCTCGTCGAGCTTGGTGAACGTGCCCGAGTCGACCAATTCCTGGCAGAGACGTTCGTACTCGTCGGCGGAACCGTCGCACCAGTAGATGTCGGCGGGCTGCATCACCGCTGCCCATTCCGAGACCCAGTCCTTCAGTCGCTGGTTGGTGGTCGTTCCGCTCATCTGGTGACTCCTCATCGAGTTCAGGGGGTGTGGCCGCGCATCGGTGGACGGGCGGCATCGATCTCCGACACTCAAGCGTAGGGCGCGCGGCGACCAACGACGAAACACAGCGGGGGCACAAGGTCACGATCTCGCGCCCGGAGCGAGCGCCTGCCGGGTTGCGGCGGCTCGTGGGGCGCTCAGGCGCCCGGGGTGGCCATGTCGACCTCGGAACCGAGGCGCAGCCGCGTGGCGAAGCCGGCCTCGTCGATTTCGAACACGACCCGCTGGCCTTGGCGCAGCATGCGGAAGATCGACCCGGCCAGCGCGTCGGCGGCCAGCTCGTAGTCGTTGAGGTCGGTGTCGGACATCACGAGTCCGTCACCGGTTGCGGGGTCATATGCCTTGATGACGCCCTGCATGACGAGGACTCAGCTCGCCTTGACGATCTTGCCGGACTTGATGCAGCCCGTGCAGACGTTGACACGCTTGGCGGCGCCGTTCACGCTGGCGCGGACACGCTGAATGTTCGGGTTCCAGCGTCGCTTCGTACGACGATGCGAGTGCGACACCGACATGCCCCACGACGGGCCCTTGCCACACACTTCACATTTCGATGCCATTGGATTCTCCTGCAGAGCTGCCGGATTCCCGGCTCGATCACGTTGTAGTTGTCCGGCCGACGACAGGGCCTGCCGGGACAGCCATGAAATGCTACCAAGCGGATCGGTCGGCCCCACGCGGTACCTTCGAGCGCCGACACGCCGCGGCTCGAACATGATCCCCGTAAGCTCGTGGGCCGTGCCCACTCTGGAACGGTTGAACACCGCTGCGCTACGTGAGACGGTCCGCACCTTTCGAGATGCGGTCCGCGAGCATTCTCACGGGTTGAACCGACTGAACGTCTATCCGGTTCCCGATGGCGACACCGGCACCAACATGGCACGAACGCTCGATGCCGTGGTCGCCGAGATGGACACGGCGGCCGACGACGACCACGACGCCACGTGCGACGCGATCAGCCACGGCTCGCTGATGGGGGCCCGCGGCAACAGCGGGGTCATCTTGAGCCAGATCATGCGTGGCTTCGCCGGCACGGTGAAGGAGCACGCCGACGTCCAGGGCGCCAAGTTCGCCGAAGCGCTCCAGGCTGCGGCCGCCGGCGCGTACGACGCCGTGCTGAAGCCGATCGAGGGAACGATCCTCACCGTGTGTCGCGAGAGCGCCGACGCCGCCAAGGTTGCGGCCGACGCAGGCGGGTCGCTGGTCGAGGTCGCTCGGGCGGCGAGGGCCGCCGGCAAGCTGGCGCTCGACAACACCCCCGAACAGCTCCAGGTGCTGAAGGACGCCGGCGTGGTCGACGCCGGTGGTGCCGGATTCCTCCTGCTGCTCGACTCGGTGCTGTACGTCGTCGACGGCGAGCCCCTGCCGGTCGCAGAGCCCGACGACGGCACGATGGGGGCCGTCGGCGCCGCGTTCGAGGTCGTTGCGCACCGCCATGCCGCCGCGCCCGGTGAACTCGACGTGAGCGAGCAACGCTACGAGGTGATGTACTTCCTGGACCTCGCCGACGAACGGATCCGCGAGTTCAAGGAACACTGGGGAGCGATCGGCGACTCGATCGTGGTCGTGGGTGGCGACGGTCTGTGGAACTGCCACGTGCACACCAACGAGATCGGCGCGTCCATCGAAGTGGCGCTCGACCTGGGGGGGCGGCCGAAGTCGATCCGCGTCACCGACCTGTTCGAGGAGGTCGACGAGGAGCACGAACGACGCGAAGCCGAGCTGGCGTCGACCGCCCTGGCCGCACCCGTGGCCGAGGAGTTGCCCGCCGTCACGACCGCAGTGGTCGCCGTGTGTTCCGGAAGCGGTCTCGTCGAACTCTTTGCCCAGCTCGGGGTGCAGGGCGTGGTCACCGGCGGCCAGACGATGAACCCGTCGACGGCGGAGCTGCTCGAGACGGTGCAGCGGGTCAACGCAGACCAGGTGGTGGTGTTGCCGAACAACAAGAACATCATCCCCGTCGCCGAGCAGCTCGACGCGCTCACCGAGAAGACCGTCATCGTCGTGCCCACTCGCTCGATGCCGGAGGCGCTCGCAGCGCTCGTGGCCTACGACGCCGACGCAACCGCCGTCGTCAACGCCACCGAGATGACCGAGGCCGCCGGATCGGTCGTGGCCGGTGAAGTCACCCGAGCGGTGCGCGACAGTACGAGCGGAGTCGGCGCGATCGTCGAAGGCGACTGGATCGGACTCGTCCGTGGCGACGGAATCGTCGCGGTGGCCTCCTCGGCGGAGGGGGCGGCAATGGGGCTGCTGGACGTGATCGTCGGTGAGTCGGCCGAACTCGTGACGATGGTGACCGGCAGCGACGCCGACAACACGGTCACCGAACAGATCGTCGGGTGGCTCGGCGACCACCGCGGCGACATCCAAATCGACGTGCACCACGGCGGTCAACCCCTCTACCCCTACCTCTTCGGAGTCGAGTGAACGCACTGTCGTTCCGCGACCTCGCCGAGATCGACGTCGGCCGGCTCAAAGGCGTCGGCGACAAGAAGCGTGGCTCGCTCGCTGCGATCGGCATCGACAACCTGCTCGATCTGGTCACCTTCTACCCGCGGCGGTGGGTCGACCGATCGAACGAAGCCCGCATCGCCGACCTGGTGCCGGGGGCGGAGGCGCTGGTGCTCGCGACGGTGCGGTCGGTGACCAAGCGCGTCACCCGCAACCGTCGCACGATGGTCAACGTCAACGTCGGCGACGGTTCGGGACGCATGGAGGTGGTCTTCTTCAACCAGCCGTGGCGTGAGCGCCAACTGCGCGAGGGGCTGCAGATCGCGCTGTTCGGCAAGGCCGACGTGTATCGAGGCGGCCTGCAGATGGCGAATCCGGTCGTCGACCTGATCGGCGACCGCACCGGCCGCATCGTGCCGATCTACCCGCAGAGCGAGAAAGTCCAGATCAACACCTGGGAGATCGCAGGCTGGGTGGAAGAAGCGCTGCGGCGCTGCCGCGATCGTGGGATTGCCGACCCGGTGCCCTCGGCCGTCCTGCAACGACTCGGCATGCTCGGACGATTCGATGCACTGTCGAACATCCACCTGCCCGAGTCGATCCGCGACAAGGAGCAGGCCCGACGCCGACTCGCGTTCGACGAACTGCTTCGGGTGCAGCTCGTGCTGGTGCTGCGCAAGCGGGCGATGGAACGAGATCAGCTCGGTATCGCTCACGACCTGTCGGGCGATCTGGTCCAGCGGTTCCACGATGCGTTGCCGTACCCGCTCACCGGTGCCCAGCGGCGAGCGATCGACGAGATCGAACGTGACATGGCCGCTCCCCATCCGATGCACCGGTTGCTGCAGGGCGACGTCGGCTCGGGCAAGACGGTGGTCGCCGTCGACACGATGATGGTGGCCGTCCAGGGCGGCCACCAGGCGGCGCTGATGGCGCCGACCGAGGTCCTCGCCGAGCAGCATGCGACCGGCGTGCGAGCGCTGCTGGCGGGCGTGAGCGTTCCCGATCCGGGCAACCTGTTCGGCGACCGGCCGCTGCGGGTCGAGTTGCTCACGAACCGCGTCACCGGTTCCGATCGCAAGGACGTCCTCGCCGGCTTGGCCGACGGCACGGTCGACATTGTCATCGGCACCCACGCGCTGATCCAGGACGCCGTCGACTTCGCCAGCCTCGGCGCGGTCGTCGTCGACGAGCAGCACCGATTCGGCGTCGAGCAGCGCGCCGCCCTGCGCGCCAAGACCGTCGGCGGCGCCGTGCCCGACATGCTCGTGATGACCGCCACCCCGATTCCCCGCACGGCGGCGATGACCGTGTACGGCGACCTCGACGTCAGCGTGCTCGACGAGTTGCCGCCCGGCCGCACCCCGATCGTCACCAAGTGGGCCGACGGGCCGCTGCTCGAAGCCGAGGTGTGGGCAGACGTTCGCAACCAGGTCGCCGACGGCCGGCAGGCCTACGTCGTGTGCCCGTTGATCGGTGAGAGCGAGAAGCTCGAGGTCGCGTCGGCCGAGGAGACGTTCGAACGGCTGACCCGAGACGAGCTCGCCGGCCTCCGGCTCGGCCTGCTGCACGGCCGTCTCACCTCGGCGGAGAAGGAGGTGACGATGGACTCGTTCCGCGCCGGCGACCTCGACGTGTTGGTGGCCACCACGGTGATCGAGGTCGGCGTCGACGTCCCCAACGCGACGGTGATGGTCATCCTCGACGCCGATCGTTTCGGGATCGCACAGCTCCATCAGCTCCGCGGACGCGTCGGCCGAGGCGCGCATGCCTCGACGTGCTGGCTGCTGACGCAACAGCGCAATGAACCCGGTGATCCTGTTGGCAACCCGAGGGTCGAAGCGCTCGTCGCAACGACGGACGGCTTCGAGCTCGCCGAGATCGACCTCGACCTACGCGGCGAGGGGACGCTGATGTCCACGTCGCAGAAGGGCCGCAGCGACCTCAAGCTCGCCTCGTTGCGGCGTGATCGGAACTTGGTGGAGCTCGCTCGCGAGGCGGCGTTCGAGATCGTTGACGCCGACCCCGAACTCACCCGTCATCCGGAGCTGGCCGACGAACTCGCGCTCGTCTTCAGCGAGTCCGACGAAGCCTTCCTCGCCAAGAGCTGAGTTCCACGCTCGTTCGACCTTCTCGTTCACGAGAACCGGATCAAACGTCGCCGCGGGCGATCTCGGCGTCGTCCTCGTCGGACATCACGATGTCCCACCGGTCGAGGCAGTCCTCGCAGCGGTATGCGATCACGTCGCCGGGTTCCCAGATCCCGTCCTCGGGCGGATGTGAGAGCAGGAAGCACCGCCCGCCGCAGTCGATGCAGGTGATCTGAGGTGTCGGCGTGAGCACAGGTCCAGTCTTGCGTGTCGGCGACCGCCGGCGGGCATCTGTGCGTATCCTCGCCACGATGCGAGTCGTGGCGGGAGAACTGGGTGGACGCCGGCTGGTCGCCCCCGAGGGCACCTCGACCAGGCCCACCACCGACCGGGTCCGCGAGGCGATCTTCAACTCGCTCGGCAGCGCCGGGGTGCTCGAGGGAGCGATCGTGGCCGATCTGTTCGCCGGCAGTGGCGCCATCGGCATCGAGGCGCTGTCCCGCGGAGCAGAGCGCTGCTTCTTCGTCGAGCGCGATCGCGCCGCCCTCCGAGCGTTGCACGAGAACCTCGACGCGCTCGACCTGACCGGCCGGGCCAAGGTGCTGTCGGCCGACGCGTTGTCGGTCGCCGCGACGATCGACGCTGACATCGTGTTCGCCGACCCTCCCTACGAGTTCGATTCGTGGGCCGAACTGCTCGGACGCGTGCGCGCCGATCTCGTGATCGCCGAGTCCGGGTCGAGCGTCGACGCTCCGACGGGCTGGACGGTCACTCGCGACAAGAAGTACGGCCGGACCCGCGTGACGTTCCTCGAACGCACCGGCGACCCGTCTGCAGGCGACGCGCAGTAGGGTCTGTGACCCAATGAGCGCGTCACTGCGGGTGCTGTACCCGGGGAGCTTCGATCCGATCCACCTCGGCCACGTCGAGGTGATCGAGCAGGCCCATGAGCTGTTCGGATCCGTCGTGGTGGCGATCATGCACAACCACTCGAAACCGTCGGGACTCTTCGCTGTCGACGACCGAGTCGACATGGCGACGACGGCGCTTGCCCACCTCGACGGTGTCAGCGTCGTGGCCCAGACCGGTCTGGCGGTGCAGGCAGCGCAGCGCGCCGACGTCGACTTCATCGTCAAGGGGTTGCGCACCGCCGCCGACTTCGAGATCGAACAGCAGATGGCTCACAACAACTACGCAGCGGCCGGGGTGCGCACGGTGTATCTTCCCTGCCGCCCCGAACTCGGGTACATCAGCAGCCGCTTCGTGCGCGAGATCGCGAAGTACGGTGGATCCATCGACCATCTCGTCCCGGCGCACGTCGCCGACGCATTGCGCCGCGCGAACGCCGGCGATCAGAACTGAGCCAATCATGAGCTACGACGACGGTGAACACGACGAGTACGACGACATCGACGACGAGTACCCCGATCCCGGTGTGCCCGGCGGCTTCGTCGGCGACGCCGAAACGCTGCTCCGGCGGGCCATCGACATCATCGCAACCGCACCGACCATGCCGCTGTCGTCGTCGCCGCGCATCGACCGCGACGAGATGATCGAGCTGCTCGAGGAGTCGCTGCATCGCCTTCCCGAGGAACTGCGCCAGGCGCGCTGGATGCTCAAGGAGCGCCAGGAGTTCGTCGCCAAGACCCGTCGCGAGGCCGACGAACTGCTCGAGGCCGCCCGGGTGCGCGCCGAGCGCATGGTGCAGCGCACCGAGGTCGTCCGCGCCGCCGAACAGCGCGCACGCCAGGTGATGGAGACCGCCGAGGCCGACTCGCGGCGCCTCAAGCACGAGACCGAGGACTTCCTCGACCAGCGTCTCGGCTCGTTCGAGATCCTCCTCGACAAGCTCCAGAAGACCGTGGGCGCCGGCCGTCAACGCCTGTCGATCGGTGGCGCCGTCGACGAGACGAACGTGATCGAGGAAGACGACCCCACCAAGGGGTTCTTCGATCAGGACCACTGATCGGCGTCGCGCCGTGGCCGACCCGCTGCGACCCCTGCGGATCAACGCCGTCGAACTCCTGCGTCAACCCGGTGCGGTCCGCGACGTCAGGCTCGAGGTGGCCGCTGGCCCACTGGACGTCGAGCACGATCGTCTCGCGGGCGACATCCACGTCGAGCTGCGGCTGACGGCACTCAACGACGGCATCGACGTCGACGGCACCGTGAGCGCCGATTGGGCGACCGTCTGCCGTCGGTGTCTGGTCGACGTGCTCGGCACCGCGGTTGGCGCCGTCGACGAGCTCTACCAGATCGACCCGCTCGACCCCGACGCCTACGTGATCGAGGACGGCCAGCTCGACCTCGCACCGCTCGTTCGCGAGACGATCCTGCTCGAACTCGACAACGAGCGTCTGTGTCGTCCGGACTGTGCCGGTCTGTGCCCGGTCTGCGGGGTCGATCGCAACACCACCGCCTGCTCGTGCGACGCCACGGTGCGCGACGAGCGTTGGGCGGCGCTCGAAGGGTTCGTCCCCGACGACGACCCGGCGTGACTCGGGCGGGTGACTCGGGCGGGCGACCCGGGACGGTGACTCGTTTCGCCGGATGGCAACGGCGTCGGCCCCCGATAACGTGATGCGGCCGTTGCGGCACGGTGCGCCCGAATCCGGGCCCCGATCCAATTCCGGTCGTCCGACGACCGTCCCCGAGAACCAGGAAGCGAACGATGGCCGTTCCCAAGAAGAAGACCTCCAAGTCGAAGACCCGCAGCCGTCGGGCGAGCGCCTGGCAGCTGAACGCGCCCGCTCGCAGCCTCTGCCCGCGTTGCGGCAACGCCAAGACCCCGCACGTCGTGTGCCCCTCGTGTGGCTGGTACCGCGACCGCGTCGTCGTCGACGTCGGCTGATCCCCTGAGCACCGCCATGCTCCCCGTCGCTGTCGACGCCATGGGCGGCGACCATGCTCCCGGTCCGATCCTCGCCGGAGCGCACCTCGCTGCGTCCACGGGCATCCCCGTGGTCCTCGTCGG
>DATKXG010000004.1:0-14467 GCA_035529175.1 Ilumatobacteraceae bacterium | reverse complement strand
ACCAGCGCCGGCAGGATCTCGCCGATCTGGCCGACGAGGAGCCAGTCCGCATAGCGGTCCATCGCCGTCTCGGCGCCGTTGACGATGATCACGTGGGCTCCCGCAGCCTTCGCCCGCGGCACACAGTTCGCCGCCGGGAAGACACTCAGGGTCGATCCGACGGCGAGCATCACGTCGCACTCGTCGCTGACCTGCATCGCCCGCTCGATCACCTCGGGCACGAGCGCCTGACCGAAGCTGATCGTGTCGCTCTTGAGGATGCCGCCACACTCGAGGCAGGCCGGGTCGGCATCGCCCGCACGGACCCGCTCGAGCGCCTGGTCCATCGGTCGACGGTCGTCACAGTCCCAACAGCGGGTGAACCACACCGTGCCGTGCACTTCGATGACCTTGCCGGGCGCGTTGCCTGCCTTCTGGTGGAGACCGTCGATGTTCTGGGTGACGAGACCGTGCAATTGGCTTCGGCGCTCCAGCTCGACGATCGCCTCATGGCCCCGGTTGGGCTCGGCGGTCCACGCGGGCGTCGTCAGTCTGTTCTGCCACGCTGCTCGCCGAACCTCAGGATCGCCGAGGTAGAAGCGGATGTCCGCCGCTTTCTCCGCCGCCGGGTTCTTCGTCCAGAGCCCGTTCGGACCACGGAAGTCGGGGATGCCGGAGTCGGTGGAGATGCCGGCGCCGGTCAGCACCACGACGCGCTGCGCCCTCGTGACCACATCACGGGCGGCGGCGATCAGGTCGGTCGACATCCCCGCAACTGTGCAGCGCCCAAGGTCGATTCGGCAACCCGAATCGATCTCATTGCGAACAACCAACTCTCCAGAAAGGGTCATTTCCAATGGGTCTGTTCGATGCGATCAAGGGTCTGCTCGGTGGCGAAGGCCTGCAGGGGGTCTTGGAGTCGACCGGCCTGAGCGAACACGTCGAGGGCTTCCTCGGCGAGGGCAGCGCACTGGCCGAGAACTTCGGTGTCGATCTCGGCCAGGTGACCGAGTCACTCGGCGTCGACGGCGTCGCCGAAGCACTGCCCGGCGGTCTCGGCGACGTGGCCGGCAATGCGCTCGGCGGCCTCGCCGACGTCGCCCCCTGACCGGACGCGAGCGATGAGCGAAACGCCGCCATTCGGGCGGTTCGCTCATCGCAACGGTGTTGTGCAGGTCAGTGATGAGCGAAGTGACGGCATCCGGGCGGTTCGCTCATCGCGGGCGGTCACCTGAGGGCAGCGAGAGCCGCTGTGAAGACCTCGGTGTGGCGGTCGACGTCGGTCTCGGTGTGGGCCGGTGACAGCAGCGCCATGTTGTGGAACGGCGTCATCAGGATGCCGCGATTGAGCGCCCAGAGGTGCATGAACGCATCGAGCTGGTCGTCGACCGCAGCAGCGGCGTCGGCCCCGTTCGTCGGCAGAGGGCAGAACCAGTACTCGGCTCGGCAGCCCAGCTGCTGCACCGACCACGCCAGTCCGTACTCGTCGATCGCCCGGGCGACGCCCTCGGTCCAGCGGGCAGCGAGCGGGATCATGCGCTCGTAGTCGGCCTCGAGCAGCGTCGTCGACAACGTGGCTCGGATGGCAGCGGTCGCCATCGCACTGCCGGCCAGCGTGCCGCCCACTCCCCCGACGTCGGCGTCGTGGCCGTGCAACGCCGGGTCGAGCGCCACTGCGATCTCGTCGGTGACGCCGTACGTCGCCACGGGGAAGCCGCCACCGATCGGTTTGCCGATCACGACGATGTCGGGATCGAGACCCCACGCCCGGGTGCACCCGCCGGGCCCCGCCGAAATCGTGTGGGTCTCGTCGATGATCAACAGCACCCCGTGTCGCCGAGTGATCGCGCGGACCGCGTCGTGGTAGCCCGGCTGTGGGAGCACGATGCCGATGTTCGTCAGCGCCGGCTCCATCAGCAGCGCAGCGACGTCCCCGTGCGCCAGCGCTGCGTCGAGCGAGTCGAGATCGTTGAACGGCACGACCCGTGTCGTCACCGACGGATCGACCTGCGGGCCGACGGCACCGGGCCGGCTGACCACCCGGCCGTCGGGATCGAGGATCGCGAGCGTCTCGTCGACCGTGCCGTGGTAGCACCAGTCCATCACCGCGACCTTCGGTCGCCCGGTCAGGTGGCGGGCGAAGCGGAGCACGAACCGGTTGGCGTCGGTCGCTGACGTCGTCAGCTGCCACTTGGCCATCCCGAAACGGCGATGAAGTTCGTCGGCGACCCAGGCCGCGTCCTCGCTCGGGAGCATCGTCGTCGAGCGGTCGACGGCGGCCGCCAACCCACCGTCACGACCGCGTGGCCCGTGCCCGGTCATGGCGCCGGTGTCGCCGAGACAGAAGTCGACGTACTCGATGCCGTCGACGTCGACGAACCGGGCGCCGTCGGCGGACGCAACGTGCACCGGGAACGCCCCTGGCCAGCGCGTCATCCACGGCATCGGCACGCCGGCCAGCAGATGACGGCGACCCGACTCTGCAAGCTCGGCGGACCTCGGGTGCAACTCGACGAACCGGTCGAGTTCGTCGTTCATCTGGTTGGCGAGTCGCTCTCGCCGGAAGTCGGGGTCACGGTTCACGAGCCGACGGTAGCCTCGACCAGATGTCCGCACAGGTGCTCAGCGAAGCCGCGCGTCGTCGCACGTTCGCGATCATCAGCCACCCCGACGCGGGCAAGACCACCCTCACCGAGAAGTTCCTCCTCTATGCCGGTGCCATCACCTCGGGCGGCGCGGTCAAGGCCCACGAGGGTCGGCGAGCCGCAACGTCGGACTGGATGGACATGGAGCAGAAGCGCGGGATCTCGATCTCGTCGACCGCACTCAACTTCCCGTACCGCGACCACGAACTGAACCTGCTCGACACCCCGGGCCACCGAGACTTCTCCGAGGACACCTACCGGGTCCTCGCCGCCGTCGACGCCGTGGTGATGGTGCTCGACTCGGCCAAGGGCATCGAACCGCAGACGCTCAAGCTGTTCGAGGTCTGCCGCTCGCGCAACCTGCCGGTGATCACGTTCCTCAACAAGCTCGACCGGCCCGGCATGGAACCCCTCGAGCTGCTCGACCAGATCGAGGAGCAGATCGGCCTGCGACCCACGCCGGCAACCTGGCCCGTCGGCTCGTTCGGCGACCTGCGCGGCGTGATCGACCGGCGCACCGACGTCTTCACCCGGTTCACCCGCACCGCCCGCGGCAGCCAGATCGCCCCCGAGGAGGACGTCCCCGCCGAGCGCGCCGCCGAAGAAGAAGGTCCGGCATGGACGAAGAGCACCGAGGAGTCCGAGCTGCTCAGCGCCATGGAAGCCGACGTCGACATGCCGTCGTTCCTGGCGGGCGAGTCGACTCCCGTGTTCGCCGGCTCGGCGCTCACCAACTTCGGTGTCCGCCACCTGCTCGACGCCATCGTCGACCTCGCCCCGGCACCGTCGCCCCGCCTCGACGTCGACGACAAGCCGCGCCACCTCGACGAGCCGTGCTCGGCGTTCGTGTTCAAGGTCCAGGCCAACATGGACCGCAACCACCGCGACCGCATCGCGTTCGCCCGCATCTGTTCGGGCCGGTTCGACCGGGGAATGGTGATGACCTGCGAGCGCACCGGCAAGCCGTTCGCCACCAAGTACGCGTCCACGGTGTTCGGCGCCGAGCGCACCACCGTCGACGAAGCGTTCCCGGGCGACGTGGTCGGTCTGGTCAACGCGACGGGCCTCAACCTCGGCGACACGCTGTTCGACGAGGCCGGCCCGAGCGTGAAGTTCCCGCCGATCCCGGCGTTCGCGCCCGAGGTGTTCGCCACCGCACGCCCGCTCGACACCGGCAAGACCAAGCAGTTCCGCAAGGGACTCGATCAACTCAACGAAGAGGGCGTCGTTCAGGTGCTGAAGGACCCCGACTGGGGTGACGCTTCACCGGTGCTCGCCGCAGTCGGCCAGCTCCAGTTCGACGTGTTCGCCAACCGGCTCGACATCGAGTTCAACGCGCCGATCGAGATCCTCTCGGCTCCGTACCAGGCGATCCGACTGACCGACAGGGCCTCCGCCGACGTCCTGCGCGAGAAGCCGGGTGTCCGGATCCTCGCCCGCCTCGACGGGCATCTCGTCGCGCTGTTCGAGAACAAGTACGCGCTCGCCCGCATCGAACAGAACGAACCCGAGCTGACCCTCGACCACATCATCGCCGGCTGACACCGGTCATTTGCCAGCGATGAGCCAACCGCCCGAATAGCGGCCTCTCGCTCATCGCAAGGTGGTCGACGCTGGTCCGCGATGAGCCAACCGCCCGAATAGCGGCCATTCGCTCATCGCTGGGAGATGGGCTGGCGGTCGGTACGGTCGACGGCATGGATCGACGAACCAGCCGACTGCGAACCATCTCTGCTGCGGTGATCATCACCGCCGTGCTCGTCGCGTGCGGAAGCGACGGCCCGGCGGCGAACCTCACCTCCGGCACGCTCGATTCGGGTGCGGTGGACGAGGGTGCGGCGCCCGCACCGACCGAGGCGCCCACCGAACCCGAAGCACCCGCACCAGCCGAACCCGAAGCACCCGCGGCGACCGAACCGGCACCGATCGCACCATCGCCCGAACCAACAGCGCCCACGGCACCGGACTCCGAGACCTCCGACGGCGGCAACGACTGGTTGCTGCCCGTGCTCGTCATCGGCGGGCTGCTGCTGATCGCGGTCGTCATCGGCGGGGCGCTCTCGCGATCGAAACAGTCCACGCGGGCAACCCCGGCGGCACCCGGTCCGAACTCCGCCGCACCGTCGCCTCAGGCGAGCCTGCTCAGCACCAGCCAGTGGATCACCGACCAGCTCACGTTGGAGCTGATGGCGGCACCACCGGCAGCTGCCCTGCAGCGTTGGGCGACCGAGCGCAGCCGGCTCGACAACGTCGCCATCGGCGCACAGCAGCAGTACCTCGACGCCCAGGATCCCAACTGGCAGCCGCTCTCCCAGACGATGTCCCAACTCGCAGCGGCGATCGACACCAGCCTGGCGCTGCGCGCGCAGGAGCCGCCGAATCCACAGCTGATCAGCGACTCGATCGACGTCGTCAACGGTCACCGCGCCCGGCTCCACCAGCTCGTCGCTGCACTGTTGCCAACCGTCGACCGCTGACCCTCGGGCACCGCGGAGTTCGCCGCCCGGTTCCGCTCGGGCGCAGTGAGCGCCCACTGTCAGGTCACCGACTCCTCCCGCTGCAGGTCCCATGTGAGGGAGGCCCCAATGTCCGAGATCCCACCACCGCTCGCCGGCTCGATCGCCGTACGACCCTGGGTCGACCCGGTTGTCGACGACGACGGTTTCGATCCCCGTTCGCGTTATGTCGAGGTCTTCTGGCTCGGCGTGCTCGGCCCGACGGCGACGTGGTTGCTGCGGCGGTTGGTCGCCGGGCTGGAGCGATCACCCGACGGCTACGAGCTCGACCTGCAGGCAACAGCACAGGCGATGGGGCTCGGCTACACCAGCGGTCGAACATCGCCGTTCAGCAAGGCGCTGCAGCGGTGCGTGATGTTCGGCCTCGCCCACCCGATCGACGGCGGGCTCGCCGTGCGCCGCCGGGTCCCGCCGATCAGCTTCCGCCATCTGCGCCGGATGCCCGAATCGGTCCAGGCCGCCCATGACGACTGGCTGAGCGCGTCGATCGGCGTCGACGAACTCACCCGGGCGCATCGACTGGCCACGACGATGCTCGACCTCGGCGACGACCCGTCGGAGATCGAGCATCATCTCGTGGCGCTCGGAGTGGCCGACGCCGTGGCGGCCGAGGCGGCCGACAACGCAGCACGGCTCGGACAGGACCTCAGGCCGGCGGGGTGAAGTTCGATGCGAGGTCGATCAACACGCGGGTACCGAAGCCGGTGGCCCCTTTGGCGTAGATGCCGTCGTCGCCGTCGACCATCATCGGGCCGGCGATGTCGAGATGCGCCCACGGAACGTCGCCCACGAACTCGCTGAGGAAGATCGACGCCGTGATCGCGCCGCCGTACGGGCCGCCGATGTTCTTCATGTCGGCGACCACCGAGTCGAGCAGCTTGCGGTACCGCTTCTCCGCGAGCGGGAGCTGCCACAACGGCTCGTCGGTGGCGTCGGAACACTGCATGAGCTGATCGACGAGCGCCTGGCTGGTGCCGAGCACCGCGGCGATCTGCGGTCCGAGCGCCGCCATCGCCGCGCCGGTGAGCGTGGCGATGTCCACGATGGCGTCCGGTGCCTCCTCCACCGCGAGCGAGAGGCCGTCGGCGAGAACCAGCCGGCCCTCGGCATCGGTGTTGTGGATCTCGACGGTCTTGCCGTTGCGCATCGTCAGCACGTCACCGAGCTTGAGCGCACTCCCCGACGGCATGTTGTCGGTGCACATCAGCCAGGCGGTCACCTTGGTCTTGACCTTGAGGTCCTTGAGCACGCTCATCGTCGCGAGCACTGCGGCGGCGCCCGACATGTCCATCTTCATGTTCTGGTGGAACACGTCGTGGCCCTTGAGGGAGATGCCGCCCGAGTCGTACATGATCCCCTTGCCGACGAGCGCGAGGTGGCCGGTCGCGTTCTTCGGCGACCACGTGAGCTTCACCATCCGAGGCGGCTCGGTCGACCCCCGGTTCACACCGAGCATCCCACCGCACCCCATCTGCTCGAGCTGGTCCTTGTTGAACACCTCGACGTGCAACCCGGCTGCCGAGCCGATGTCGACCGCCTTCGCTGCGAGGTCCTTGGCGTTGAGGTAGGTGGGCGGTGTGTTCGCCAGTTCCCGTGCAAGCGCTGCCGCTCCGGCGACGATGTGGCCCCGGGCAGCTCCCTGCTCGGCGGCCTTCTGCCGCTTGTCGCCCACGACCAGCGTGAGCGAGTTGAGCCGAGAAGCGTTCGTGGGATCGTTCTTGAGCCCGACGTAGCGGTACGAGGCGAGCAGCACGCCCTCGGTCACGGCCTGACCCGCGACGCGGGCGTCGACATCGCCGATGTCGGCGAGATTGGTCGCCAGGTCCGCGTGCTTCGACGCAGCTCGCGCAAACGCTGCGGCGGCCGTGCGCAGGCCCTTTGCATCGATGCTGCCCGGGTCGCCGATCCCGATCGCGATCATCGTGGTGTCACCGGACGGAACCACGAAGATCTGCCCGGCCTTGCCCTCGAACCCGTTCGCCTCCAGAGCAGACCGCGACAGTCCCAGCTGCCGGGGCACCACTCCCTTCGTCGCAACGGCGAGGCCGACGCCAGTGGAAGTCCTCGGCGTGGAACGCACGGACGAAACGGACACGGCCGACACTGTTGCGCTGGAATCGATCATCTGCACAGTCTGGCCGACGGCCGCCGCTTCGGTGGCAACGACGCGTCGGTTCGCTTGCCTTGTCGAGGCGCGCCCGTCTAGGTTCAGGTGGAGGCGGCCATTTGGCTGCCGGGGGATTGCCGAGAGGCACACGGACGCATCGTCGCGAGTCGACGGTGCGGATAGGGGAAAGCATGAATCGCATGACACGGGGAGTGGTTGCACCGCTCATCGCACTGACACTGATCGGAGCCGCATGCACCAGCGACGACGATTCCGGGAGCGACACCGCACCAGCGGGAACCGCCGGAACCGACGCACCGGAGGAGACCACGGCGCCGGAGGAGACAACCGCTCCCGACGACACCGTCGAGGTCGTACAGTCGGACGAGTCGAAGCTCGATGCCGTGCAGTCGGCTGGAGTGTTCAAGTGCGGAACCCGGGACGCGCTCGCCGGCTTCGCGACGCTCGACGAGTCCGGCGAACACGTCGGGTTCGACTCGGATTTCTGCCGTGTGATCGCCGCTGCGGTCCTCGGCGACGCGACCGCGGTGGAGATGGTCGACCTCGAGACCGACGCCCGTTTCACGGCGCTGCAGTCCGGCGAGGTCGATGCACTCGTGCGCAACACGACCTGGACGGCGACGCGTGACGGCAACGAAGGCGCCACCTTCCTCCAGCCGACGTTCTACGACGGCCAGGGCATGATGGTCGCCAGCGACAGCGGGTTCGCCTCGATCGAGGACATGGACAACGTGATCATCTGTGTCGCCCAGGGCACCACCAGCGAGGGTAACGCCGCCACAGAGGCAGCCAAGCGCGGCCTCACGTGGGAGGTCCGTCCGTTCGAGAGCACCGACCTGATCCAGGAGGCGTTCGTCGCTGGTCAGTGCGACGGATGGTCGTCCGACGTCAGCCAGCTCGAAGGTCTCCGGTCGGTCTATCCCGCCGGATCTGATGCACTCACGGTCATCGAAGTGAGTGACGGCGTCCCGGAGGTGTTCTCCAAGGAGCCGCTCGCACCTGCGGTCGCCGACGGCGACACCAAGTGGGCCCAGGCGGTCAACTGGGCGATCTTCGCCACCATCCAGGCCGAGGAGTTCGGGATCACGTCGGAGAACGTCGACACGTTCGAGGGCACCGCCGATCCCGCCATCCAGAAGTTCCTCGGACAGGTCGTCGAGGGTGACGCCGTGCTCGACCCGGGCCTCGGTCTCCCGACCGACTTCGCCTATCAGGTGGTCAAGCAGGTCGGCAACTACGGCGAGATCTTCGAACGCAACCTCGCTCCGCTCGGCCTCGAGCGGGGCCTGAATGCGCTGTGGACCGACGGCGGTCTCATCTACGCACCGCCGTACAAGTGAGAATGAATGCACGGTGAGCAACCGTGGTCACGGAGCCGGCGCCACGGCGTCGTCGCTCCGTGACCGCGGCGCTCGGCACACCTCGTGTGCCCTTCTGGCGTGATGTCAGGGTCCTCAAGTGGGTTGCCCAGATCATCGTCGTGGCGATCGCCGTCGCGATCGTCGTGTGGTTGTACGGCAACTACGTCGAGAACTCGTCACGTCAGAACATTCCGACCGACCTGGGGTTCCTCGACAACCCGGCGAACTTCCAGATCACGGCCAATTCCCTGTCGCAGAACGCGCCCGTTCGCGACGCCCTGTACCAGGGGTTTCTGAACACGCTCCGCGTGTCGGTCGTCGCCATCGTGGCGGCGACGGTCCTCGGCACGATCATCGGGATCGCCCGGCTCTCCACGAACTGGGTCGTGCGTCAGCTCGCCACCGTCTATGTCGAAGCGGTGCGGAACATCCCCCTGGCGTTGTTCCTCACGGCCGGCTTCCTCGTGGTCGTCCTCGGTGTCTTCCCGGATGTCACCGACGCGTGGGAGCTCGCCGGCCTGGCCGTCGTGTCGAACCGTGGCGTGGCCGTTCCGTGGTTCGAGGGTTCCGGCGCCGGTCTGCTCCTGCTCCTCGGCGCAGGTGCCCTCGCGTGGTTCGGCGTGGCGAAGTGGCGAAGCCGCGTCGCCGACCGAACCGGTGCACTCCCCCGTTCGGGCTTGTGGGGGTTCGGCGCCCTCGCCCTGGTCGTCGGGGTCGGTTGGGGCATCTTCGGCTACGCCTACACGCTTCCCTCGCTCGACGGCCGCGGCACGATCGGCGGCATCCGGGTCGACCCGTCGTTCTTTGCACTGTTCTTCGCGCTGACGATCTACACCGCGAGTCACATCGCCGAGATCGTCCGCGGTTCGATCCAAGCGGTCGATCGAGGGCAGGCCGAAGCAGCCGACGCCGTCGCACTGAGCAGCTTCCAGCGCATGTGGTACGTCATCCTCCCGCAGGCGCTGCGCATCGGCCTTCCCCCAATCGGCAACCAATACCTCAACCTGATCAAGAACTCGTCACTCGGCGCCGCCATCGGCTTCTACGACCTGACACTCGTCGCCAGGACGACCGTCGGCAACGGCTCGCCGGCCGTGCCGGTGTTCTTCCTGGTCATGGTGGTGTACATCTCGATCTCGCTGGTCGTCTCGGCCCTGGTCAACGTGCTCAACCGCCACATGGCGCTGGTGGAACGATGAGCGACACTCGCACCTGGGTCCGCCACAACCTCTTTCGCACCCGGCGCGATGCCGTACTCACGATCGTGTTCGGGCTGCTCGCGCTCTGGCTGCTCTACAAGACGCTCCGCTTCATCTTCGTCACCGGTCGCTGGACGATCATCGAGGTCAACCTCGAGCTGCTGATGATCGGTCGCTACCCCGAAGCGCACGTGCTGCGACTCGCGGTGACCGTCGTCGTCCTGGCCCTGTGGGGCGGGTTGCTCGCCGGGTTCATCCGCGGGCGACAGGTGCGCTCGGGCCGGATGACCGCGGCCGACTCGAAGCTCACTCGCGCGCGGGTCGTCGACCTCGTCGGGCGTCTCTGGATCCCAGGCGCGCTCATCGTCCTCCTGCTGCTGCTCACCTCGACACCAGGCCCGTGGATCATGGTGGTGCTGGCCCTCGTCGCCGCGCTCGTCGGCCGCCTCCTGGGGCCGTTCGCAGGGCGCCTGCGACTTCCCCCGATCGGCTCGCTGCTCGTCGTCTTCGTCTTCGGAGCAGTTCCGGTTGCCCTGTACTTCTACATCGTGACCGCTGTCGGCTTCGACGAGTGGGGCGGATTCATGCTCAACCTGTTCCTCGCGGTCTGCGCGATCATCCTGTGCTACCCGCTCGGCGTGTTGCTGGCTCTCGGAAGACGGTCCGGCCTCCCGCTCGTCCGGCTCGTGTGCACGACCTACATCGAGGTAATCCGAGGCGCGCCGCTGTTCGTGCTGCTGTTGCTCGCGAACGTGGCGCTCGGGTTTTTCGTTCCCGACAGCCTCGCCCCGGCCACATCGACCCGTTCGATCGTGGTGTTCACCCTCTTCACGGCTGCCTACATGGCCGAGATCATCCACGGCGGCCTGCAGTCGGTGCCGCGTGGACAGATCGAGGCGGCCAAGGCGGTGGGCCTGTCGCCGATCCGCCAGACCGGTTACATCGTGTTGCCACAGGCCCTCCGCAACGTGATCCCGGCCCAGATCGGCCAGCTGATCAGCCTCTTCAAGGACACCACCTTGGCTGGCATCGCCATGGGCCTCTTCGAGCTCCTGCAGGTGTCGGGCGCGATCACCTCGCAACCCGACTTCCGTGGTCAGGGCCTCATCGCCGAGACATTGACGTTTGCAGCGCTGATGTTCTGGGTGGTGTCGTACACGATGAGCCGAGAGAGCCAACGCCTCGAGAAACGACTGGGAGTGGGAAGCCGATGACCACAGACGAGACAACGCCAGAGGACCCCCAGGTCTTCGACGACGCGACTGCCATTTCGGGTGACGCGATGATCGAGATCGCAGGGGTCGACAAATTCTTCGGCGATTTCCAGGCACTGAAGAACATCAATCTGCGCGTCGGCACCCAGGAGGTGGTCGTCGTCATCGGGCCGTCGGGCTCCGGCAAGTCGACGCTGATCCGCTGCATCAACCGGCTCGAGGAGCACGACGCCGGCCGCATCGTCGTCGACGGCATCGAGCTGTCGAACGACATCCGCAACATCCAGGAGATCCGCCGCGAGACCGGGATGGTGTTCCAGTCGTTCAACCTGTTCCCCCACCTGAGCGTGCTCGACAACATCACGCTCGCGCCGCGCAAGGTTCGGCGCATGCCGAAGGCGAAGGCCGACGCCCTGGGGATGGAGTTGCTCGAGCTGGTGAGAATTCCTGAACAGGCAGGCAAGTACCCAGGGCAACTGTCGGGAGGCCAGCAGCAGCGGGTGGCGATCGCCCGGGCGCTGGCAATGAACCCCAAGGTGATGTTGTTCGACGAGCCGACCTCGGCGCTCGACCCCGAGATGATCGGCGAGGTGCTCGACACGATGAAGGAACTCGCTCGATCGGGAATGACGATGATCGTCGTCACGCACGAGATGGGGTTTGCCCGCGAGGTGGCCGACCGCGTGGTGTTCATGGCCGACGGGCAGATCGTCGAGGTCGGCACCCCCGAGCACTTCTTCGAGAACCCGACCGAGGAGCGCACCAAGCTGTTCCTCTCACAAATTCTCTAGGAGTTCACAGGTTGCGACCGCAACGGTGACCAACGGCCTGCCAGACTCTGCGCCGTGACCGAAACCGACGACAGCACGCCCGCCGCCGAGTCCTCCACGTCATCGAAACGCTGGATCAAGTGGGCAGTCATCGGCGTCGTCGGCGCCGTCGTGCTGTTCTTCGCTGCGATCTTCGTCTACGCCAACTTCATCAACGACTCACCCGACGCCCTCGACGAGTCCGACCTCTCGAATGCGCTCACCTCCACCACGGCGACGCCGGCCCCCGACGCCACCACAGGCGCAACCCCCGCAGACACGGCGCCCGCCGAAACGACACCGACCACGGACACCGAAGCTGCCGACAACTTCGACGGCAACTGGGTGCCGACGACGGCATCCGAGTTCGGCTACCGCGTCGAAGAGGTGCTCGCCGGCGTGAACACCACAGCGGTGGGACGCAGCAGCGAGATCGAGGGGCTGCTCACGATCGAGGGCACGACCGCCACCGTCGTCGACATCACCGTACAGATCGAGAGCATCACGAGTGACGACAGCCGGCGCGACAGCCAGTTCACCGGCCGGATCATGAACGCGGCAGAGTTCCCGACCGCCTCGTTCGTGCTCACCGAGCCGATCGAGTTCGGCCGGATCCCCGTCGGCGACGAGCAGATCACGGCGACCGCAATCGGCGAGCTGACCCTGCGAGGCGTGACCAACCCCGTCACGTTCGAGGTGACCGCGCAGACCACAGATGGTCGCATCGGCGTGCTCGGGTCGATCCCGGTCCTCTTCGAGGACTACGACATCGAGAACCCGTCGTTCGGTGTCGTGGCGACCGAGGACAACGGCCTCGTCGAGTTCGTCCTCGTCTTCGAGCGGGCCTGAGTCCCCGCAGCGCAGCACGCTGGCCGAAGTGTCACATTTGACCCGGCACAGTGTGACAGTTCTATGCGCCGGCGACGGGTTGGCTCTTCTGCCACGCGGAGGCGAGGGCGGCGTAGCGTCCACCCAGCGCCAACAACTCGTCGTGGTTGCCGAGTTCGACGAGCCGACCGCCGTCGATCACGCCGATGCGGTCGGCCCGTTGGATCGTCGACAGGCGATGCGCCACCACAATCGTGGTGCGGCCACTCATCAGCGAATCGAGCGCGTGCTCGACGATGAACTCGGTACCGGGGTCGAGGTTGCTGGTCGCTTCGTCGAGCACCAGCACCGCGGGGTCGACCAGCGCAGCGCGAGCCAACGAGACGAGCTGGCGCTCTCCGGCCGACAGCCGTGATCCCCGTTCGCGCACCTCGGTGTGGATTCCGTCGGCGAATTCGTCGAATCGTTCGAGCGCACCGATCGCGGCGAATGCCTGGCGCACCTCGTCGTCGCTCGCGTCGGCTCGTGCGATGCGGACGTTGTCGGCGATCGTGCCGCCGAACAGAAACCCCTCCTGCGGCACCACCACGACGCGATGGCGCAACGACGCAAGCGTCGCGTCCCGGAGGTCGACACCGCCGAACGTGATCGTGCCATCCGTCGGGTCGTACAGCCGGGCCATCAGCTTGGCGAGCGTCGACTTGCCGGCGCCGGTCGGGCCGACCAGCGCCAATCGCTCGCCGTCGGCGACGGTGATCGACACGTCGCTGAGCACGGCAGCCTCGGTGTTCGGGTAGCGGAAGCCGACCCGGTCGACGACCATCGAACCGCTGCGGGGCAGCTCCTCGCTGCCGTCGTCGACGTCCGGTTCGGTGTCGAGGATGCCGAACAACTTGTTGAGCGACGCCGCCGATAACTGCACCGTGTTGTACAGCTGCGACAGCTGCTGCACGGGTTCGAACAGCTGTGCGAAGAGCAACACGACGGTGATGACCTGGCCGATCTCGACGTCGCCACGGGAGTACAGCCAGCCACCGACCGCCACGATGATCGCCGTGGCGAGGACACCGGCCGCCTCGACCAGGCCGAAGTACCACGTGGACACCTTGACGCTGTGGACGTGTGAGTCGTAGAGCTGCCGGTTCGACTGCTCGAACCGGCGCTGCTGCTCGGGCTCGCGGGCGTAGGCCTGGATGACACGGACTCCGGCGATGCCCTCCTGGAGCGCCGACAGGTTCTGGCCGATGTTCTCGCGCACGTCGAGGTAGGCGGCGTTGGAGTCGCGCTGGAACTTGCGCGATGCCACGACGATGATCGGCATCACGAGCAACCCGGCCAGCGCCAGCTGCCACGACGTGACGAACGCGAGGATCAATGCGAACACGACGAGCAGGATCGCCGCGACGAACTGCAGCAGCCCCCACTGCACGAGCTCGCCCATCGACTCGATGTCGGCGGTCATCCGGGCGACGAGCACGCCCGACTTGTTCCGGTCGAAGAACGCCAGCGACTGGCGTTGGATGTGGTCGAACACGCGGATGCGCAGGTCGCGGAGGAACCCCTCGCCGGCCCGATTGATCAGGATGTACTGCTGGCGGGCCGCCAGGTACGACAGCACGGTGAGCCCCATGTAGAAGATCACCGCGTTGCGAAGGACCTCGGAGTCCTTCGGCCTGATGCCGTTGTCGATCGCCCACCCGAGGATCACCGGGCCGAGCACCATTCCCAGGGTGGACACCGCGGTGAACGCCAACGCTGCGGCGATCGTCTTCTTGAACGGCAGCGCCA
>DATKXG010000003.1:0-5094 GCA_035529175.1 Ilumatobacteraceae bacterium | reverse complement strand
GTCACCCACGACGAGCGCATCACCCACTACTGCGACCGCAGCGTCCACATCGTCGACGGCCGCCTCGAAGCCTGACGTCCCCCGAGCCCGGGTCTGCGGGAACCAGCTTGGTTCCGGAAGACCCGGGCTGGGGGAACCACGGAAACTCGTTGCGGGGTGCATGATCTCGATCGGGACGAGGCATCCTGGCGGCCATGGCGTCAGCGATCCAGGCACGGGCCCTCCGGCGGACCTTCGGCGACTTCGAAGCGGTCGCCGGGATCGACCTCGACGTCCCCGCCGGACAGATCTACGGCTTCCTCGGGCCGAACGGCGCCGGGAAGTCCACCACGGTCAAGATGCTGTGCACGTTGCTCGGCATCACCTCGGGGACGGCCACCGTCGCCGGGCTCGACGTCGCCACCCAACCCGACGAGATCCGCCTGTGCATCGGCGTGGCGTTGCAGGACTTCTCGATCGACGGCAAGCAGACCGGCCGCGAGATGTTGCAGCTCCAGGGCCGGCTCTACGGGTTGACCAGGCACGACATCGCGCAGCGCATGGACGACGTGATCGGCCTGGTGGACATCGGCGAGGCGATCGACAATCGGGTCGAGTCGTACTCGGGCGGCATGAAGCGGCGCCTCGATCTCGCGATGTCGCTGATCCACCGCCCACAGGTGCTGTTCCTCGACGAGCCGACCACCGGTCTCGACCCGGTCAGCCGATCGTCGGTGTGGGCCGAGGTCCGGCGCCTGAACTGCGAGTACGGCACGACGATCTTCCTCACCACGCAGTACCTCGAGGAAGCCGACGAACTGGCGGACCGTGTGGGCATCATCGCCAACGGCCTGATCCGGGCCGAGGGCGCACCCGATGCTCTCAAGCGCGAGATCGGCGCCGATCTCATCCAGGCCGAGGTGGAAGGCGATGTGGCGGCGGCCGCCGACGCCGTTCGTGCCGTCGACGGCATCGACGAGGTCCAGATCCACCACAACGAGCTCGCCGTGGTGACCGCCGATGGGGCCGGCCTGATCGCGCAGGTCGCCGTGGCGCTCAACGGATGCGGGGTCCCGGTGCGATCGCTCACCCTGCGCACCCCGACGCTCGACGACGTGTACCTGCACGTCACCGGCTCGCACTTCGCCGAGAGCGACGAACTCAACGAACCCGATCCGGAGGCATCGTCATGACGACCACCACCACGACCACGATGGCCCCCGCGTCTGCGCCCCTCGCACGTCGCTCGTCGAGGTTGCACGACTTCCTCACGATCGCCGGTCGGGCGATCCGCGGCACCTTCCGCGAGCCCGAGTTCTTCATCCCCGCCCTGATCACGCCGGTGTTCTTCTACGTGGTGAACGTCGGCGCACTGCAGGACTTCGCCCAGGGAAGCGGCGCCGTCGAGGACTTCAAGGCGTTCCAACTCCCGGTGGCGATCATCTTCGCGGTCACCGGCATCTCGCGTGCGAGTGCGCTCGTCACCGACATCCAGAGCGGCTACTTCGAGAGGCTCCTGCTCACCCCGATCCGCCGGCCGATGCTGCTCTTCGGCTTGATGGCGGCCGATGTCGTGTCGATCATCGCGCTCACGATTCCGGTGATCCTGCTCGGTCTGGCCTTCGGCGTGACGTTCGTGACCGGGCTCCTCGGCATGATCGTGTTCATCATGTACGGCGCCCTGTGGGGGTTGGCCTTCGCAGGATTCCCCTACGCGATCGCCCTGAAGACCGGCAACCCCGCAGCGGTGAACTCGAGCTTCGTGCTGTTCTTCCCGTTCGCGTTCCTCACCACGACGTTCCTGCCGGAAGAGGCCTTGACCGGCTGGTTGCAGACCATCGCCAAGTACAACCCGGTCACCTATGTGCTCGAGGGTCTGCGCAGCCTGATCACGGTGGGCTGGGACTGGAGCTCGCTGGCGGCGGGCGCCGCGGCATCCATCGGGCTGATGGTGGTCAGTTTCGGCCTCGCCTCGCTGACGATGAAGGGTCGGATCGACCGAAACTGACCGAATGTTGAGTCACTAGTTGTCAAGTGATCTGATGTTTGTTACCTTCACTGGTGCAACACATCCACACTCACCTTCGACCAGGAGGCCGCAATGCTCTTGCAGAATTCCCCGTTCCGTGAACTCGACTCGTTCTTCAACCAGCGCACCCCCACCCGCTCGGCGTGGGTCACCGGTCGCCCGATGCCGATGGACGCCTACCGCCGTGGCGACAACGTCTGGGTGCATCTCGACCTGCCGGGCGTGGCCGCCGACTCGATCGACATCTCGGTCGAGCGCAACGTGCTCACCGTGTCGGCCGAGCGCAACTACCAGAGCCAGGAAGGCGACCGCGTCTACTTCGACGAGCGCCACGAGGGCACGTTCCGACGCCAGGTCAGCCTCGGTGAAGGCCTCGACGCCGACGCCATCGAAGCCGACTACACCGATGGCGTGCTGACGCTGCGGATCCCTGTCGCCCCGCAGGCGCAGCCCCGCAAGATCACCGTCGGCACGGGCCAGCTCGCCGTCGACGCCACCGCCACCGACGCCGGCTGACGCGGCGACGCCGCACTGCCAGTCCCCCGACGAACACCCGTTTGCGTTGCGCTTTCGGTGACCCGCCCCACCGAAAACGCAGCGCAAACGTGGGCTTTGGCGCTCATTGATCCGATTCTGTGGATCTGGCCGATCGATCGAGTCGTCACGTCGACCGGGATCGAACCGGGTCCGGACGGGAACAGCCGGAACTCCGGCGGTGTTGGCCTCGACATGCAGATTGCCGACGCCCTCGACTTCATCCGTGACAAGCGCAACGGAATGCTGATCGCTCTCAAATCCGATGGGCGGCCACAATCGTCCAACATCGCGTTCGCCGTCGGCGACGACGGCGTGATCCGGATCTCGGTCACCGACGGCCGGGCGAAGACGGCCAACCTCCGCCGCGATCCTCGGGCCTCGTTGCACGTCAACCGCGACGATTTCTGGGCCTACGTGGTGATCGAGGCCGACGTGACCTTGCTCCCCGTCGCCGAGTCACCCGACGACGCGACCGTCGATGCACTCGTCGACTACTACCGCGCAGTGGCCGGCGAACACGACGACTGGGACGAGTACCGCCGCGCGATGGTCGCCGACCGCCGGTTGCTCCTGGAACTCCACCCAACTCACGCCTACGGCATGCTCGATCGGTGATTACATCGCGGGTCTGACCCGTGATGTAATCAGGCGTTCTTGGGGAGTTCGGAGAAGGGGACGACCTTGTCCTGGTTCGGTTCCTTCGGGAGGCCGAGGACGCGCTCGCCGATGATGTTCTTCTGCACCTGATCGGTGCCGCCGTAGATCGGCGGCGCCTGGGCGAACAACGCCATCTCGGTGACGAAACCGAGGAACGGATTGCCGGTCGCCGCGTCGAGCGACTTGCGATGCTCGGAGTCGTACGCGTGCAGCATCCCCTGCGGTCCCACGATGCGCAGGCCGAGGTCGCGCTGAAGGCGCACCATGTCGCTCATCGAGAGCTTGGCGATGTTGCCCATCCCGGCGATCTCCTCGCCCTTGGCCCGCGCCGCCTTCACGCGCAGCTGGCTCATCCGGCCGATCTGGCTCATCGTGTAGAGGCGCACGAGGTCCTGGCGGATCGTCGGGTCGTTCGCGACGCCCGCACCCTGCGCGAGGTTGATCATCATCTTCGATGTGTCACGGAACGCCGCACCGCCGCCGGACGTCGAGGGCTTCTTCGGGTCGCGGACGTAGTCGCCCGCGCGAGTGTCGAGATGCCCGCCGACCGTGCCGGGAATCGCCGCGCTCGCGGAGCTGCTGCCACCACCGGAACCCAGGCCCGCGCGCTCGTGCGCGAGGGTGGTGTTCGCGACCGCCCAGCCGTTGTTGAGGCCGCCGATGACCGCATCGGCCGGCACGCGCGCGTCGGACATGAACACCTCGTTGAAGAGCGCCCGACCGGTCAGCTCGCGCAGCGGGCGAACGTCGACGCCCTCCTGATGCATGTCGATCGCGAAGTACGTGATGCCCTGGTGCTTCGGGACGTCGGAGTTCGTGCGGGCGATCAGCATGCCCATGTCGGCGTACTGGCCGCCGGACGTCCACACCTTCTGGCCGTTGACGATGTACTCCTCGCCGTCGAGCAGCGCCTTGGCCTGGAGACCGGCGAGGTCGGAGCCGGCGCCCGGCTCGCTGAACAGCTGACACCAGGCCCGTTGGCCGGTGACGATGTCACGGACGTAGCGGTCGATCTGCTCGCGGGTGCCGTGCGTGGCGATCGTCGGTGCGGCGAGCAGCAGGCCGAGGCCGCCCGGGGCGCCGAGGGCGCCGAACTCGGCGATCGTGTTCGAGACGAGCACGGCATCACCGCGCGACAGTCCGCGTCCGTATGCGTCCTCCGGGAGTGTCGGCGCCGACCAGCCGGCCAGCCCGAGGCGTTCCCACCACTGCGCCACCGTGAGGTCGGGGTCCCAGTTCTCCTCGAGCCAGGCACGCACTTCGTCGACGACGTCGTTGCCGGTCGAGGAAGGCCGTTCGGTTGTGTCCGTCATGCGAACAGCATCGCCGATTCGGGCGACCCGATCCGCACCGAACCGTTACGAGCGGGAGGGGGTTGCATCCCTCACGACATATCGCTACACTACCGATATGTCGTTACACAACAAGTAACGACTCGACACACACAGGAGTTCCATGAACGACGAATTCACCATCGACATCGACGACACCGACGCCGCTGCGTCCACCAGTACCCCGCGTTCGCGCCGGGGCTCCGGACGAGGCGGCCGACGACGAGGACCGGGAGGCCACATGCATGATCACCACGACCACCACCGCGCCGAGCACGACCGAGGAGGTGGACGAGGTCGCGACGGGAGAGAGGGCCGCGGCGGTCGCCACCGGGCTCGACGCGGCGCGGTCCCGCTCGCCATCTTCACCCTGCTCGACGAGCGTCCGATGCACGGCTACGAGATCATCACCGAACTCGAGTCGCGCAGCGACGGACGCTGGCGGCCGAGCCCCGGGTCGATCTACCCGACGCTCGATCGCCTGGAAGAACGCGGCGCACTCACCTCGACCGAGGTCGACGGCAAGCGCCAGTTCGGTCTCACCGATCGCGGGCGCCAGAT
>DATKXG010000002.1:0-5997 GCA_035529175.1 Ilumatobacteraceae bacterium | reverse complement strand
AGCCCGAACACCGCGATGCCGATCGGGAGCCCCGCGGCGATGACCGAGCCGAACGCGAGCAGGAGGATGACCAGTGCAGCGAGCAGTCCGAGGAGTTCGGCCGACTCGCTGCCGGCCTCCTCGAAGTTGAAGAAGAGATCGCCGCCCATCTCGATGCGCACCGCCTCACCCTCCACCTCGCCGACGGCGTCCTTCAGTTGGTCGAGGTCGTCGCGGGAGAGGTCCTCGATCACGGGGTACTGGATCGTCATCAGTGCGATCCGGCCGTCGGCGGAGACTGCCCCCGAGGACACCGCCTGCTCAGGTCCCGCGGCGAGCGCGCCGGCAGGGTCCGACGTCCCCAGCACGCTCGGCAGCACCTCGATGGCGCGCTGCGCCCGGGTCAGCTCGTCGCGAGCAGCGGGCGAGTCGAAGAACGTCTCGGCGTCGTCGGTCGGCGTCGCGACCAGTCGAGCGGTGAGACCCGCCCGTTCCGACTCGGCATCGCTCAGCAACTCGACGGCCACCTGCGAGTCGAGGCCTGGCACCTCGAAGGTGTCTTCGAGTTCGCCGCCGACCGTGCCGGCGGCGATCGCCACTGCGACGGCGGCCACGAGCCACACGCCGATGACCAACCGGACACGCCGGGCGCAGAACCGCCCGATTCGATACAGCACAGAGGACATCCACTTCTCCTTCGATCACCCGGGTCGCCGCTGGGCCACCCGGTGCGTCACCGACTGCGACGTTGGTCCCCATCGTCTCGGTGTGGCGGCCGTCGGCCATCGGGCAACCGGCCGTCTCGCGACCGACCGTCCAGCCGAGCGAACGTCGTCCTTTCGGCCGATCCGGCGGGGCAGCCACGTTCCCTACGCTGTGTCCATCGTGAATCCCGCAGTGCGTTCCTTCCTTGCCGAGCCGGCGGTGGCCGATCCGCCGGCTCGGGTGTGGCGCGACTGGGTACTGCTCGCGGCGATCGTCGCGGTGGCGATCCCCGAGACCTTCCTGCGAAACGACCTCGTCTGGCCGGGCCTGTCGCTGCTGACGTGTCTCGTTGTCGGGGCAACGGTGCTCTGGCGGCGCACGCTCCCGCTCGCGATGATCGTTGTGGCGTTCGGCGCGGCCACCGCGCTCGGGATCGCCGGAGCGATCGCCGGGACCGAGACCACTCCCGGACTCGACACGATGGCGTTCGTGCTCGTGCTGCCCTACGCGCTGACGCGATGGGCCTCGGGACGCCACATCGTGGTCGGTGCGGCGATCATGATCGCGGCCTGGGCGGCCGCCATCACGGTGGACCCCGGAACGGTCGGCGATGCGATCGGTGGAGCGACCGTGCTCCTGCTGCCGGCAGCCATCGGCGGGATGGTCCGCTACCAGGCGACGGCGCGAGCACGTCAACTCGACGACGTCAAGCACCGCGAGCGCGAACAGCTCGCTCGTGAGCTCCACGACACGGTGGCCCATCACGTGTCGGCGATCGTCATCCAGGCCCAGGCGGGCCAGGCCCTCGCGAGCACCCAGCCGGCAACTGCCGTCGACGTGCTGGCCGTGATCGAGACGGAGGCGTCACGAACGCTCGCGGAGATGCGCAGCATCGTCGGCGCGCTGCGGCGAGACGACAGCGCAGAGTTGACGCCGCAACAGGGCATCGCCGACATCCCTCGGCTGGCCTCCACCGCACCGGCGACGATCACGGTCGACGTCGAACTCGCCGGCGACCTGACCGGAATCGAGCCGGTCGTCGACGCAGCCGCCTACCGCATCGCCCAGGAGTCGGTGACCAACGCGGTGCGCCACGCCACCAACGCCACTCGCGTGGACATCCACGTGATCACGTCGCCCGACGCCGTGCGTCTCACCGTGGTCGACGACGGACAGGCCAACGGCGCACCCGGCGTCGGCGGGTTCGGGCTGATCGGGATGGCCGAGCGGGCGAAGCTCCTTGGCGGGTCGCTCGACGCTGGGCGGGATCCCGCTGGCGGTTGGCGTATCAGCGCCGAGCTCCCCCGCAGGGTGACGGCGTCGTGACCATCCGGGTGATCGTCGCCGACGACCAGGAACTGGTTCGCGCAGGTCTGTCGATGATCCTCGACGCCCAGCCGGACATCGAGGTGGTCGGCCAGGCGGTCAACGGCCGCGACGCGGTCACGATGGCACGGCACCTGCGTCCCGACGTGTGCCTGTTCGACATCCGCATGCCCGAGCTCGACGGCATCGAAGCGACACGGCTGCTCGCCGGCCCCGACGTCGCTGATCCTCTCGCGATCGTGGTGATCACCACCTTCGACATGGACGAGTACGTGCACGGCGCGCTGCGCGCCGGGGCGCGGGGCTTTCTCCTGAAGGACGCCGGGCCAGAACTACTCGTGCAGGCGATCCATGCCGCGGCTGCCGGCGATGCCCTGATCGCCCCGAGCGTGACCGCCCGGTTGCTCGCACGGTTCGCCGACACCCGGCCGGGTTCGACGCCGGCTCAGCCGATCGAGCCGCTCACCGAACGCGAGGAGGAGGTGCTGGTCACCGTCGCTCGGGGCCGCACCAACAACGAGATCGCCGCCGAGCTGTACATCAGCCTCAGCACCGTCAAGACCCACCTCGCGAGCATCATGACCAAGATCGGCGCCCGCAACCGCGTGGAGATCGCGATGTGGGCCCACGAGACCGGCCGCTTCCCGACCCCCTGACAGCGCACAACCCACGTTTGCGTGACACTTCTGGTGGGACGGGCCACCAGAAGTGCAGCGCAAACGTGGGTTGTCGGGCGATGTTCGGGGGTCAGCGGAGGTCGAAGCGGTCGAGGTCCATGACCTTCGACCAGGCGGCCACGAAGTCCTTCACGAACTTCTCGCCGCCGTCGCTGGCGCCGTAGATCTCCGAGATCGCCCGCAGCTGCGAGTTCGCCCCGAAGACCAGGTCGGCCCGGCTGCCGGTGAACACCACGTCGCCGCTCGAGCGCTTGCGGCCTTCGAACACCTCGGCGGTGTCGTCGGTCGGCGTCCACTGGAGACCGAGGTCGAGCACGTTGGCGAAGAAGTCGTTGGTGAGCTGACCGGCGCGATCGGTGAGCACGCCACGGTCGGAGCCGTCGGTGTTCGTGCCGAGCACGCGCATCCCGCCGACGAGCACCGTCATCTCCGGTGCGCTCAGCGTGAGGAGCTGGGCCCGGTCGACCATCCGCGCTTCGGTGCTGAGCGAGTCGCCCTTGCCCCTGTAGTTGCGGAACGCGTCGGACTTCGGCTCGAGCGGAGCGAACGACTCGACGTCGGTCATCTCCGCGGTCGCGTCGGTCCGGCCCGGGTGGAACGGCACGGTCACGTCGTGGCCGGCCGCCTTCGCCGCCGCTTCGACAGCGGCACAGCCACCGAGCACGATGAGGTCGGCGAGCGACACCGGCTTGGCGAAGCCCGACTGGATCTCCTCGAGCTTGGCCAGCACCCGGCGCAGCTGCGGCGGGTTGTTGACCTCCCAGTCGTTCTGCGGTGCGAGGCGGATGCGGGCGCCGTTGGCACCGCCGCGCTTGTCGCTGTCGCGGTACGTCGAGGCCGACGCCCACGCGGTCGAGACCAGTTCCGAGATGGTGAGACCCGAGTCGAGGATCGTCTGCTTCAAGGTGGCGACGTCGGCGTCACCGATGAGTTCTTGGTCGACCGCCGGCACCGGGTCCTGCCAGATGAGCACTTCGCTCGGGACCTCGGGGCCCAGATAGCGAGACACCGGGCCCATGTCACGGTGCAGCAATTTGAACCACGCACGTGCATAGGCGTCGGCGAACTCGTCGGGGTTCTCGTGGAAGCGACGCGAGATCGGCTCGTAGATCGGATCCATCCGCAGCGCCATGTCGGCGGTGGTCATCATCGGCGCGTGACGCCTCGACGGGTCGTGGGCGTCGGGCACGATGTCCTGCGCCTCGGGGTTCGACGCCTTCCACTGCTTGGCGCCGGCCGGGCTCTCGGTGAGCTCCCAGTCCCACCCGAACAGGGTGTCGAAGTACGAGTTGTCCCAGGTGGTCGGCGTCGGCGTCCAGGCGCCCTCGATGCCGCTGGTGGTGGTGTCGACGCCCTTGCCGGTGCCGAAGCTGTTCTTCCAGCCCTGACCCATCTGCTCGATCGGGGCACCTTCGGGCTCCGGGCCGACCAGGTTCGGGTCGCCGGCGCCGTGCGCCTTGCCGAAGGTGTGACCTCCGGCGACGAGCGCCACGGTCTCCTCGTCGTTCATCGCCATCCGGGCGAACGTCTCGCGGATGTCACGAGCCGACGCCAGCGGGTCGGGGTTGCCGTTGGGGCCCTCGGGGTTGACGTAGATCAGGCCCATCTGGACCGCGCCGAGCGGGTTCTCGAGTTCGCGGTCTCCGTGGTAGCGCTCGTCGCCGAGCCACTCGGTCTCAGGGCCCCAGTAGATGTCGTCCTCGGGAGCGAACACGTCGGCACGGCCGCCGGCGAAACCGAACATCTTGAGTCCCATCGACTCCATCGCCACGTTGCCGGCGAGCAGCATCAGGTCGGCCCACGAGATCTTGTTGCCGTACTTCTGCTTGATCGGCTGCAACAGCATGCGCGCCTTGTCGAGGTTGCCGTTGTCGGGCCAGCTGTTGAGCGGGGCGAATCGCTGTGTGCCGTTGCCGCCGCCGCCGCGACCGTCCTCGATGCGGTAGGTGCCGGCGCTGTGCCACGCCATGCGGATGAAGAGCGGGCCGTAGTGGCCGTAGTCAGCGGGCCACCAGTCCTGCGAGTCGGTCATCAGCGCCGTGAGGTCGGCCTTGAGCGCGTCGTAGTCGAGACCGGCGAACGCCTCGGCGTAATCGAAGTCGTCGTCGAGCGGGCTCGATGCGGGCGAGTTCTGGTGCAGCATGCGCAGGTTGAGTTGGTTCGGCCACCAGTGTTCGTTGGCCGTCGAGCCAACCGCCGTGTTGCCGGCGTTCGGGCCATGCATGACGGGACAGCCCTTCTCGCTGTCGTTGATCTGCCAGACGTCGGTGTTGTCGCTCATGGTGTGCTCCTGTGATTTCCTGATTCGGTTGGTGGGTTCACTCGGTGGATGTGGCTTGGCATTCGGGGCACCAGCCCCAATAGGTGACCTCGGCTTCGTCGATCGCGAAACCGTGGTCGTCAGATGCAGTGAGGCACGGCGTGTACTCGACGGCGCAGTCGACGTCGTGCATCACACGGCAGCCTCGGCAGATCACGTGGTGATGGTTGTCGCCGGTGCGGTTCTCGTAGCGCGCCGGCGATCCGGCGGGCTCGATACGACGCAGCAACTGCTTGTCGACGAGCGTGCCGAGAGAGTCGTACACCGCCTGGCGCGAGACCGATCCGATCGACGCTCGCACCTCGTCGGCGATCGTGTCTGCGGTGGCGTGTGGATGCTCCGCTACCGCCCGCATGACCGCGAGCCGCTGCGCCGTGACGCTCATTCCGTGCTCACGCAGGAGTTCGCGGGTGGCGTCGGGCATAGGGAACAACCTACCACGTTTTCCGGACTCTGTCCAGATTCCTCTTCCCGCCCCACCCCTCCAACGATGAGCCAAGTGACGCCATCCGGGCGGTTCGCTCATCGCAACACGCCGCACACGCCCACCGATGAGCCAAGTGACGCCATCCGGGCGGTTGGCTCATGGCAGCGAGTTGCTCACTTCCGAACGCCCTCCAGATCGGCCTTGCGCGGAGCGGCCTCCGCTCCCGCTGTTCAGCGGGCTGTCGCTCGATGTCGACGTTGCGGGTCCGGCGAGCGGCTGCCGAGCACTTCGCCCCTACACCGTTGTGTCCGCGTGCGCGACGGTTGGGGGAGAGTCGCCCGCTGCGCACGAAGGAGACCCGTGGTCGTCTCGACGAACAACACCGCTCGACGAGTGAAGCTGCCGACAATCGCCGAGCGCGGCTGGACGGCGCTGTCCGAGAAGTCGCCCGTCGAGCCAACCGCGTTCGATCCAGCGACATTGGCTGACCTCCCACCGCCGGCGCAACGGCTCCTCGGTCGCGCGCTGCCGGGCGGGGTCGCCCTGTCGACCACGGTCGAACT
>DATKXG010000001.1:0-8051 GCA_035529175.1 Ilumatobacteraceae bacterium | reverse complement strand
TCGAGATCCTCGAAGGGCACCGGACCGCCACGTCGGGTGCGGTGGAGGTCCTGGGGGTCGACCCCGCCAGTGCGGGCCGCGAGTTCCGCGATCGAATCGGAATCGTCCTGCAGTCGTCGGGCGTCGAAGCAGAGTTCACGGTCCGAGAGGTCATCGAGCTCTACGGCGGCTGCTATCGCAACCCGCGCCCGCTCGACGAGGTGATCGAGCTGGTCGGACTCGACGAGAAAGTCGACGCCCGTATCGGGTCGCTCTCCGGTGGCCAACGACGGCGCGTCGACCTGGCCCTCGGGATCGTCGGACGCCCGGAACTGCTCTTCCTCGACGAACCGACCACCGGTTTCGACCCCTCGGCGCGCCGTAGATCGTGGGATCTGATCGAATCGCTCGGCGACGACGGCACGACGGTGCTGCTCACGACCCACTACCTCGACGAGGCCGAACATCTTGCTGATCGAGTCGGTGTGCTGTCACAGGGTCGCTTGATCGCCGAGGGGTCCCCGGACCAGTTGATCGGCCAGGTCAGCGGCACCGTGATCAGCTTCATGCTGCCTGACCATGTTCAAGCCGGTGCGGCCTCGGCCACCTTCGGGGACCTCCTCGGTGGCGACGTCCGGCTGTCGGGCCGGCTGGTCGAGGTGAACGTCGAGCAACCGACCGCTGCCGTGCACCGCGTCACCGGATGGGCGATCGAGGCCGGTGTCGAACTCGAGTCGCTGTCGGTGAGTCGTGTCTCGCTCGAGGACGTGTATCTCGCATTGACCGACGCTGACACGAGCGGTGAGATCTCGTGACGGGCTTTCCCTCCACGTTGCCGCTGCTGGTCGCTCAGACCCGGTACCAGCTCGTGACGTTCTGGCGGATCCCGGTAGCGGTGTTCTTCACGCTCGGACTGCCCCTGATCATGCTCGTGCTCTTCAACGCGCTCTTCGGCAGCGGGACGTTCTCCACATCCGAGGGTGAGATCTCGGCCCAGCAGTTCTACACCGGTGGCCTGGCGGCCTTCACGGCGGTGTCGGCGACGTTCACCAACCTGGCCAACATGGTGCCGCTGCGGCGCGACGAAGGGGTGCTGAAGCGTTGGCGTGGCACGCCGCTGCCGACGTGGGTGTACCTCGCCGGGTTCATCGTGTCGGCCGTGATCATCGCCTTCGTCGGAGTCGTGCTGATGCTGACGCTCGGCACCGTGGTGTACGACCTCGAGATCGAGGCGGCGAAGATGCCCGCGGCCGTCTTGACCTTCCTCGTCGGCGTCGGCTCGTTCGCTGCGCTCGGGATGGCGCTGGCGGCGTTGGTCAAGTCGGCGAGCTCGGCGTCGGCGGCCGCCAACGCGATCATCCTCCCGATGGCATTCGTGTCGAACATCTTCATCCAGGTCGACGACGCTCCCGACTGGATCGTGGCGCTCGGCAACTTCTTCCCGCTCAAGCACTTCGCCGAATCGTTCCAGGACTGCTTCACCCCGTTCGTCGAACCGCCCGCGTTCGACTGGGCGAGCATGGGCTACGTGGCGCTGTGGGGTGTGCTCGGTCTCGTCGTCGCGCTGAAGCGCTTCACCTGGGAACCGTCCGGCAGCGCTCCGCGCGGACGCCGCTCGCGCCGAGCCGCCGCCGACGCCACGACCTGACCCTCACCCCGCTCACCCCGCTCACCTCGAAATTCGGAGCGAACGTTGCGCCTGGCGAAACCTCGGCTCCGAATTTGCGATGTGGTGACGCCCATCGACCGAAATTCGGTGCCGTCGTCGCGGTGAGCGCAACGTTCGCTCCGAATTTCCGGGTTGCGGGAGGACTCGAGGTCAGGAGAAGACGACGGTCTTGTGGCCGTGGACGATCACGCGATGCTCGAGGTGGGCGCGCACGGCACGTGCGAGCACGATCGTCTCGAGGTCGCGGCCGCGTGAGGTCAGTCGCGCGACGTCGTCACGGTGGGTCACGTGCACGGTGTCCTGCTCGATGATCGGGCCCTCGTCGAGCTCGGCAGTCGCGTAGTGAGCGGTCGCCCCGATCAGCTTGACTCCACGGTCATGGGCCTGGCGGTACGGGTTGGCGCCGATGAACGCGGGCAGGAACGAATGATGGATGTTGATGATCCGGTTCGGGTGCGCCCCGACGAAGCGATCGCTCAGGATCTGCATGTAGCGAGCCATCACGACCAGTTCGACGCCGTGGTCGTCGAGCGCTGCGAGGATCTGGGCTTCCTGTTCGGGCTTCGTCTCGGGCGTGACCGGAAGGTGGAGGTACGGCACTCCCATGTGCTCGGCGATGCCGGCGTGATCCGGATGGTTCGACACGATGACACGGAGATCCATCGCCAGCTCGCCGCTGCGCCACCGTGTGAGGAGGTCGTAGAGGCAGTGGGGTTGGCGCGAGGCCATGATCGCCGTCGGTGTCGGCGTGTCGGTGAAGCGGAGGTCGACGGTCATGCCGAGGCGCCTGGCGATCGGAGCGAACGCGTCCACGATCTGATTCCGTTCGAGGCCGAACCCGTCGAGGTCGAACTCGATGCGCTGGAAGAACACGGCGTCGCCGTTGCCGGTCCCGGAGTCGACGTGCTGTTCTGCGTGCACGATGTTGCCGTCGTGGTCGGCGAGGAACTGCGCGGTTGCGGCGACGACGCCGGGTTGGTCAGGGCAAGAAAGCAGCAGGACGGCGGTCACGGCACCCGTTCTACCGTCGAACTCAGGCCTGGGGGGCCGAGTGCGAAGCATGCCACGGCGGTCGCAGCCGCAGCGTTGAGCGAGTCGACGCCGGCCGCCATCGGGATGCGTACCGGGGTGGCGAGCGCGAGCAACTCGTCGCTCAGGCCCGAGCGTTCGGAACCGATCATCACGCCGATGCGTTCGCCGGGAGTGATCGTCCGGATCGACACGGCGTCGGGGTCCGGGGTCATCGCGTAGAACTCGATGTCGTCGAGTGCTCGGAGGTCACCCGCGAGGTCCGTCGTGCGAGCGTGGGGGAGCGAGAACACCGTGCCCATCCCGACTCGGAGTGACCGGCGCGCGAGGGGGTCGGCGCTCGTGTGGTCGAGGATCAGGCCGTCCCAGCCCAACGCCGCCGCGTTGCGGATGATCGAGCCGATGTTTGCCGGGTTGTCGACTGCTTCGACGATCACCAGTCGCGTCGCCGTGGCCGCCAGTTCCGCCACGCTCGGGCGCGCCGGGCGGTCGAACAGTGTGATGATCGAGAGCGGGACGCCGAGCTTCGACACGACCTTGCGCACCTCGACGCCACCGCCGTACACCGGGCAGTCGAGCGATGCGGCGACCTCGGGGATCCGCTCGGCGTCGACGAGGGCGGCGACCGGACGGCATCCGGCGGCGAGCGCCCGCTCGACGACGAGGTCTCCCTCTGCGAGGAACATCCCGGCCCCGGCGTCGTCACGCTTGTCGGCGCGGCTCGCGAGTCCTCGTTCGTTGAGCCGGAACTGGCGGTAGCGAGGATCATCCGGATCCTCGATCAGCACGATCTCGGTCATCTCCACGCCCCAGCACCCACAACTACCTCGTTTGCGCGCAGATTCTGGTGACCCGTCCCACCCGGATCTGTACGCAAACGACCTGGCGGGGGGACCGGCTCGGGGTGCATCAGAAGTGGTAGGGGTAGGGGGACCAGTCGGGCGGGCGCTTTTCGAGGAAGCTGTCACGGCCCTCCTGGGCTTCGTCGGTGCCGTAGGCGAGCCGGGTCGCCTCGCCGGCGAAGATCTGCTGTCCGACGAGGCCGTCGTCGATCAGGTTGAACGAGAACTTCAGCATGCGCTGCGCGGTCGGGCTCTTCGCGCAGATCTCGCGCCCCCACTGCAGCGCCGTGGCCTCCAGCTCGGCGTGGGGGATCGACGCGTTGACGGCGCCCATCGCCACCATGTCGTCGGCGGTGTACTCGCGGCCGAGGAAGAAGATCTCGCGAGCGAACTTCTGACCGACCTGGCGGGCGAGGTAGGCCGAGCCGAACCCGCCGTCGAAGCTCGCCACGTCGGCGTCGGTCTGCTTGAAACGGGCATGCTCGGTCGAGGCCAGCGTGAGATCGGACACGACGTGCAACGAGTGTCCGCCCCCGGCCGCCCAGCCGGGCACGACGCAGATGACGACCTTGGGCATGAACCGGATCAGACGCTGCACCTCGAGGATGTGCAAGCGCCCGGCCCGGCCGGGCTCGATCGTGTCGGCAGTCTCGTCCGCCGCATACTTGTAGCCGTCTTTGCCGCGGATGCGCTGGTCACCTCCGGAGCAGAACGCCCAGCCCCCGTCCTTCGGTGACGGGCCGTTGCCGGTGAGCAACACGCAGCCGACATCGGTCGACATGCGGGCGTGATCGAGTGCGGCGTAGAGCTCGTCGACGGTGTGTGGCCGGAACGCGTTGCGGATCTCGGGCCGGTCGAATGCGATGCGCACCACCCCGGCATCGACGGCGCGGTGATAGGTGATGTCGGTGAAGTCGAAGCCGTCGACAGGGCGCCACGCCGACGGGTCGAAGATCTCGGACACGGTCCGGTGCTGGGGTCCATCGTTCGCCATCGCTCCATGTTGGCCGATCGGGTACCGTTCGCCCATGCCCCACGCCGATGTCAACGGACAACGCATCTTCTTCGAGGACACCCGAGGTGGCCTTCCCGGCGCCGGCCCCGTGGTTGCGGTCGGCGGCGCTCACGCCGCGAATCTCACCAATTCCGAACCGGTCAACGCCGCGATCCGCGAGTGCCTCGCCGGACTGCCCGACTGACCGTGGCGCGCATCGAGGTCTTCGGCGTCGAGGGGCTCCCCGAGATCGAGGCCGGTGACGATCTGGCGGAGCAGACCCTGGACGCCGCGGCGGCGACCGGGACACCCCTTGCCGATCGCGACGTCGTCGTGATCACCTCGAAGATCGTGTCGAAGGCCGAGGGTTGCGCGGTCGAGCTCGACGACATCGAGCCGTCCGCGTTCGCTGCGTCGTGGGCCGCCCGCTGGGACAAGGACCCACGCGTCGTCGAGGTCGTGCTCCGCGAGTCGAAAAGGGTGATCCGCCAGATCGGGCCCGTGTTGATCACCGAGACCCATCACGGATTCTGCTGCGCGAATTCGGGAGTCGACCAGTCGTCCAGTGGAGCGCACGGTCGTGTGCTCGTCCTGCCGAAGGACTCCGACGCATCGGCGCGTCGATGCCGAGCGCGCTTCGCTGAACTCGGCGTCGACGTCGCGGTGATCATCAGCGACACGTTCGGGCGTCCCTGGCGTGAGGGCCAGACCGACATCGCCATCGGCGTCGCCGGGATGCACCCGCTGCACAGCTACATCGGCGAGGTCGACCCGCACGGCCACGAGTTCCGGGTGCAGGAGATCTGCATCGTCGACGAGCTGACCGGTGCCGCCGAACTGGTCAAGGGCAATACCAGCAGGGTCCCGGTCGCCGTGATCCGCGGTTTCGACTGGGCCACCGACGACACCGCCACGATGGCGCCGGTGCTCCGCGACTCCGAACGCGACCTGTTCCGCTGACCTTGGTCGCCGGTGTCAGCCGACGAGGTCTTTGGCGATGCCGTAGAAGTAGTTGCCCGACAGGCCGAGTGACTCGACGTCAATACGTTCGTCGTTGCCGTGGAAGCGGGTGCCGAACGTCGAGAAGTCCATCTTCGGCGAGAACAAGCCGGCGCCGTACGCAGTGATCCCGCGCTCGCGGTAGAAGCGGGCGTCCGTGCCGCCGACGATCAGTCCCGGCACGAGCTGGGCACCCGGGTAGGCGATCTGGGTGTGCTTGGTGACCGTCTCCCACAGGGGGTTCGACGCGCCGAAGTCGCACGCGGTGGGATCGCTGTGCTGCAGGACGGTGATGTCGACCTGGTCGAACATGTCACCCAGGGCCTCGCGCAGCATCGACTCGACGTCGGCGCGTGTCGTGCCCGGCACGGTGCGGATGTCGACGTCGATGTCGACAACGTCGGGGATCGTGTTGGTCTTCTGGCCACCGTGCACGACGTTGGGGGAGAACGTGGTGTGGGTCTCGGCATGACAACGTCGGGCGACCGGGACCGGCAACGTCTCGATCGTCGCCATGATCGACTCGCTCGACAGCAGCCCCTCGCGGACCTCGTCGGGGAGGTTCATCGTCGCGACCTGGTTGCGCCAGATGTCGTCGATGTGAGCGGCCGATCGGTACTGCGACAGCCGACGGATGACCTCGGCGGCTTTGATCAACGCGTTGTCGGCGCCGAACGGCATCGAACCGTGCCCCGGGGTTCCGTGGACGCGTAGTCGTCGCCAGGCGAGACCCTTCTCGCCCACGTTGACCGTCACGGTTCGGTGGCCGTGATCGTCGGTGCTCGACCAGCCGCCGAGCTCGGTCAGCACATAGTCGGCGGCGATCGCGTCCCAATGGTGCTCGACCATCCACTCGGCGCCCCAGACGCCACCGGCCTCCTCGTCGCCGACGCCGAAGTAGATCAGGTCGCCCTTCGGCCGGAACCCCTCGGTGGCCAGCCGGCGGAACGCAACGGCCATCGTCGAGGTGAGATTGAGCATGTCGATCGCGCCGCGACCCCACACCTCGCCGTCGATCACCTCACCGCCGAACGGGTCCTCGCGCCAGCCGTCGGGGTTCGCCGGCACCACGTCGGTGTGCCCCATCAGGCACAGCGACGGCGCGTCGGGATCGGTTCCCTCGATTCGTGCCACCATCGAATCGCGACCCTCGCGTGGCGTGAACCGCTCGACCTCGAGGCCGGCGCCTTCGAGGTAGGTGACCAACAGGTCGGAGTTGCGCGTCTCGCTGCCGGAGTCCGGCGTGCCGTCGTTGACGCAGGCGTTGCGGATCAGTGATTGCAGGAGCTCGGTCGCCGGGCCGGTGAACTCGTCAGGCGTGGCCATGGCCGCACGCTAGTGCTGGGACGACCTCACCGGTGCTCGGCGACTGCTCACGACAGCGGGTCGGGGCGGCCGATGCCGCTCGCGACCGTGCGCCAGATCGCATCGATGCGAGCAGCATCGAGCGGCGCAGTCGCGTCGGCAACCATCGCTGCGAGCCACTCGTCGATGCGCTGGCCCTCGACGAGCACGCTGCCGTGCACCAGGTCGTCGGCAGCGGGCCGTCCAGGATCGTGTGTTCCCCAGTGGACTCGCGCCCATCGGTCGCAGGAGGCGGCTGCAGCGCGGAGCAGCTCGTCGAGTGGCCCCCGGGCGATGGCCGCCTCGCTGACGAGGATTGCGTCGCTCCTCGCGTCGCGCAGCTGGACGGGATCAGGTCGATCGGCGACGACCGTGGTGATCGCGACGACGCCCGGCGGCCCGACGATGACGTGGTCGACGTCGCCGAGCGCACCGCCGACCTCGTAGACGACCCTCCACGGTGGAGCGGGAGCACGGTGCAGGGCCTCGGCCGTCAGGCGCACGCCGGAGACGGGCTTGGCCTGGTCAGGCCGCATGTCGGCGATCGATCGGCGATACCAGACGTAGCCGCCGACGAGCAGGATCGGGAGGATGATCAGCGGGACGATGATGCCGACGCTCACCGCACCATTCTGGCGCTTCAGTCGAGGCGGCGCAGTGGTCCGTCGTCGACGACGTGGGGGATCAGGCGGATCACCGCGTCGGTGACGACGGCGCCGGCTTCCGACACGATCACCGGGTTGAGATCGAGTTCTGCGATCTCGGGATGGTCGGACGCGAGCTGCGCTGCAGCGACGACGGCGTCCACGAGTGCAGACGAATCGAAACCGGCCCCGTCGAGCGCAGCGGTCAGACGTGTCTCGGTCAGCATCGCCGCAGCGCCTGCCGGCGAGACCGGAGCCAGGCGGCTGGTTCGGTCATCGATCGCGTCGGCCTGCGCCCCACCGAGTCCGACCGACACGATCGCACCGAGGCGATCGTCGTGTTCGCAGCGGATTCGCACATCGACGCCCGGTGACGTCATCGCCTGCACGACCAGGTCGTTCGCGTCGACGCCGAGCGAGTCTCGCATGGTCTCGATGGCCTCCGCGATGTCGTCGTCGGTCGTGAGATCGAGTGCGACGCCGGCGCGCGCCGACCGACCGGGTCGGCGGCGGACTGCCTTGATCGCGACCGGAAAGCCGATCTCATGGGC